>JBBEEB010000047.1:21032-32768 GCA_040880995.1 Halofilum sp. (in: g-proteobacteria) | reverse complement strand
CGGGCACGGGTGGTTCGGGCACGGGTGGCACTGGCACGGGTGGCACTGGCACGGGCGATCCAAACGGGGCGGACCCGGGCGCCGCCCAGCCCGAAGGGGCCGATCCGGGTGCAGCCGCACCCCCGTCCGACGAAGAGAAGGAGGAGTATTCCAGCGACGGCGGTGGCCAGCAGGGTCAAGGCGACACCGGGGATGAAGGTTGGTAATGGAGAGGCTGATCGGCCCGGCGCCACCGCGCCGGGCCGGCTTCGGCGGTGGCGCGGCCGGCGACGTTACGCGAGCCCGCGTGCCCCGATAGGCCGCTCCTACCCGCTTCCCGCCTGATGCTTCTCGGCTACCTCGATCTTGATGCCATCGGGATCCACGAGCACTGCCCGAAGCCGGCCCTCGATGATCGCGGGCTGCTGGACCACGCATTCTGCGAGCCGTGGCGTAACCAGCCGCTCACGGATGCGTTGCATCGAGAAGCCAAGGCGAACGCCGAGCGATACCGGGTTCTTCTCTGAGGCCGGATACAGTTCGAAGACCGTGCCGCCAAGCACGCAGGCATAGTGCAACGGCCCCTTGCCGTGCTGCTCGGGCTGGAATTCGAGGCCAAGCGCTTCGTACCAGGCGCGCGAGCGCTCCAGGTCGGAAACCCGAATCACCATCAGCTCAATCGAGCACATCGCCAGCCCCTTTTTTGCGTGTGCAGGCCCCCGATCCTGCCATCGATCACGGCGCGAGATTCGAACGTCTCGAGTGGGAGACCCCGCATCTCTACTCGGCAGTTGCTTCGCAGTGGATGTCGTTGCGAAGGCCTACGACCGTGGGAACTCATCGGCCGGAACCGGCCTGCCATAGAGAAAGCCCTGCGCTGCCGTGCAGCCCCAGGCGCGCACGCGTTCGGCCTGATCCGCTTGCTCGATCCCTTCGGCGACGGTTCCCAGCCCGAGCTTGGCGGCCATCAGTAGCAATGTCTCGGTGATCGTCCGGCTCTGGACGCTCGATTCCATGTCCTGGATGAACGATTTGTCGATCTTGAGCGTATCCACGGGCAGGCGCTTGAGGTGCACCAGGGACGAGTAGCCGGTGCCGAAATCGTCCACCGCGAACCGGATCCCGAAACGGTTCAGCTCCGCCATTTTATCGGGGACCGACGGGTCCTCCCACAGAACGGTCTCGGTGATCTCCAGGGTGACCATGCGGGGTGGAAATCCGGAGTCTTCGATCGCCTGCGTGACCATATCGACGAAACCGGGCAGGGCGAATTGACGCGGACTGATGTTGACCGAGAGTTGAAAATCGTCGGGCAGTGGCTGTTGATCCAGCCAGGCTTTGCCCTGCTGTAACGCCTCGCGCAAGACCCAGTCACCCAGTGGCACGACGAAACCGCTTTGTTCGGCCACGGGGATGAAATCGGCGGGGCTGATGAAACCCCGTTGCGGATGCTGCCAGCGTAGCAGCGCTTCCGCTCCGCAGACCGCCTCGCTGTTCAGCCGCACCAGCGGTTGGTAGTGGAGGCTGAGTTCGCCCGCCTGGAAGCCGCGTCGCAGTTCCTGTTCCATCGTGAGGCGCCGATGGATGGCGCTCTGGATTTCCGGCCGGTAGAACCGGCTCGTACCCTTGCCCGCCTGTTTGGCTTCGTACATGGCGGCATCGGCGCGACGAAGAACTTCGTGAGGACTTTCGTCCGGCTCGGTAGGGAACAGGCTGATGCCGATACTGGCCGATAGGTGCAGCGTAATCTCGGCGGTGACCACGGGGCTGTCGAGTACGCCATGCAGCCGCTCCGCGATCCGGCGTACCGCCAACCCGGCCGTCGCATCATCGGCGCCCAACTCCGGTAGCAGGATCACGAACTCATCGCCGCCGATCCGGGCCAGCGTATCTTCGGTCCGGATCTCGCCAGCGAGACGTTCGGCCAGCGCCTTGAGCATCTCGTCGCCCACCGGATGCCCCAGGCTGTCATTGACCGGCTTGAAATCGTCTAGATCGAGCAACAAAAGGCTGCCCACACCCCCGTGCCGCTGGGACCGGGAGATCTCCTGGCTCAGACAGTTCAGGAGTAGCGTCCGGTTGGCCAGGTCGGTCAGCGGATCGCGGAAAGACAGCCGCGTGATCTTGGCCTCGTAGTCCTTCTGGGCGCTGAGGTCGCGATAGACGGCGGAGTAGAAGATCGTGGCGTCCGTGGCATCCCGATGGGCCAACACCACACCCGAGACCGGGATCTCGCTGCCATCCTGGTGGAGCAGGCCCATCTCCCCTTGCCAGCGGCCGTAGCGCGCGGCCTTCGGCAACGCCCCATCGCGCAGGCGACCGGCGAGCTTCGCCGGCGTGTAGTCGAGCAGGGTGTCACGCAGTCCTTCATCCCCGACCAAGTCCCGGCCGGCCACATTCACGTACGTGGTGTTGCCCTCGGCGTCCGCGATGGCCACGAAATCCGAGGTGTTATGGACGATCTCGGCCAGGCGTGCCTGGGTCGCGGCCGCTTGAGTGGCCTCGGTCACGTCGGTGATGAAGCCCTCGATGCGGACTTGTCCATCCGGGTCGTCGTGTACCGGCCGGCCGCGCTCCCATACGTGGCGCACGGCCCCGTGGACGTCGTACAGCCGGTAGCGCACCTCGTAGCCCCGGTCTTCGGCGATGGCGGCTTGCACCGTCTCCCAGACTCGCTGTTGGTCCCCCTCGTGGATCAGCGTGGCGAAGGCGTATTTCGTGCTGAAGCGCAGATCCCCGGGTTCGAAGCCGGCCATCTCCCGCGCGCCCGAGCTGACGAACTCCATGGTCCAGTCGGCATCGTTGCGGCAGCGAAAGACCATGCCGGGCAGGTTCGCCAGGAGGATGGCGTACTCGCGCTCGCGCCGGCGCAGGCGTCGCCACAGCGGCGTCGTTTGCTTCAGATAGACCGCCCCGCCGACCAAGCCAAGCACCAGTCCGAGGCCCGCGCTGACCAGGCCGGTCCGCACAAACGGCGCCCGGATCTCCGGCATCGGAATCTTGGCCACCAGGCCCCGATCGAGACCTTGCAGGGGCGCGAACGCGGCGAGCACGCGGAGACCGTCGTAATCCGGGCCGATGAGCGTGCCGGCTTCGCTGCCGAGCGCCCTTTGCATGGCCTGGGCGCGTTCGGAGCCGATGGAGACGGCGACCGGTTCGGTGGACGCCATGTGCCGTCCCGCGGCGAGCATCACGCGATCGCCTTCGCGTCTGCCGATCACGAACTCCCCGGCCTCGCCAAGCCCGTTGAACCGCGCAAGCGCCGCCTGAACCAGGTCCAAGTCGGACTCAACGACGGGAATGATGCGGTCGTACCTCTCCTGCGTGGAGGCGTTGGCGTCCCCGGTGATGGTCTCGATCAGCACGGCCTGACTGCGCACCAGGTCCAGCAGGCGGGCGCGTTCCTCGTCGAGGGCACTTTGATAGAGCAGGTAGGTACTGCAGGCCACCGCCACGAGCGGCAGGAACAGAAGCAGACTGGTCACCAGCAGGGGGCGCGGTGGGGCTGTAATCATGCTGGCTACAATTTCTCGGCCATCTCGGGGCGTTCCCGTCGCAGGAGGCGGCGTCCGGTTCGAAGCGCGTCATGGCCTGCCGTACTGGATGGGCGTTCGAGCACTCACATAGCGGCGAGCAACCTGCCGCCCGCGGCGGCGCCCGCTTGAGCGGGATGCAACCAGACCGTGCCACGATAGCATGGGGCGTCGTCGATGACCTGTCAGGACCGTCCGGCATCGACGGCGCATTGACCGGCGACGTCGAAGCCCGTTGGTCCACGAGACCAAGGACGCAGTGCTCGAGTCGCTCGCCACGATGGAGTCGATCGATATCGAAGAAACGATCGTCGTCGGCGATGGCGCGAACGACGTCCCGATGCTGTAAGACGGCGGGTCTATCGATCGGCGCGGTGAATGTAATGCTCAAACACCGAGAACGATTCTCTTTAGCCCGACTCGGCTCCGCTCCGACTAGCTATACCCGACGTAGGTGAGTGGCAGGCGGTCTCAAGCCCCGTGGCGGACTTGTTCGAATGCCGCAAGCGCCGCTTTGCGGCTGGCGGCGAGGTCGACGATCGGTTCTGGGTAACTCGACCCGAGTACGATTCCGGCCTGCTCGAGCACGGTGCCCGGGGCCTGCCACGGCGCGTGGATGTGCTTGGCTGGAAGGGGAACAAGCTCGGGCACCCAGCGCCGCACGAACTCGCCTTGCGGATCGAAGCGCTCCCCCTGGCGTACCGGGTTGAAGATCCGGAAGTACGGCGCTGCGTCCGCGCCCGTGCGCCAATCCCTCGATGATTGGGCCGAGGCGCCCCCGGAAAAATGTGGCGCGCTTGCTGCGGCGCTCGCCCGTTTTAACGGGCGCGCCAACCTCCGCTAGCTAGCGTCCGACTCAAAGGATGGGGTCTGCCATCACCTCGCGTTCCGTCATGCCGTTTCCCAGTCCCCTGCTGCAATCAGGCGGATGGGCAGCTATCTGTATATAAGGCGACGGCGATATGCAGGAGGGCTTCATGGAGACATTGGCGCCCCTTGTCATTTTGGTGTTTGTGGCAGCGGCAATCGTGGTCATTCTCGGTGTGTTCTCGATGATGCGCGGCGGGGAGCCGGATAGCGAAGACAGCCCCCGCTGGGAGCCGTTCCGGATCCACGCCTCGAGCGGCGAGTTGATGTTCGACCGCGTCGCGTTGCAGACGCTCGGCGTGGCCGTGCTGTTGATCGGTGGCTATTCCGCCGGTTTCGTCTGGAACCCTCAAACGCCCGCGCCCGTGTGGCAGATCGAACTCGGGGTGGTGCCCGCCCAAGCCATGAGGGCGGCGTATGGCGAGACAAGCGCGGAGGCGAACGCTTTCGGTGGAATCCGAGAAGGTGGCGACGCCTACCTCGTAACCGCGATCGTGATCAATCCGGAAACCGGGCAACGCGTAGGCGATGCTGAGGTCTGGGGAACGGCTACCCGCGTCCCTGGCCTGCGCGAGCCGGAACAGAGGCTCGAGGCAGCCATCATCGGCGGAACCGTCACGTACGGACACTACTTCCGTATGCCAGAGAACACGACCTACTACATCGATGTCCGGGTCGAGCATGCGCGTGCCGGCACGCAGCGCGAGCGCATCACCTACCAGCCCCCGACTTGAGGGCTCCGACCGGTCACCTCTCCGTGTACGCCGTTCGGCAAGATTGTGCCGCGCGAGTCTCTGATTCAATCAGAGGCTCGCTAGCATCCGAACTTGCATGACGCCCTCACTCATAGACCCTTTGGGGATCCGCAATCTAGGCCGAGCATGTAACGGCAGAGCGGTCGCATCCGGCGTCTGCCCGTGATTAATCGGGCGCCCCGAATGCTGGGTGGTTGCTCTGGCACCTCGGAACCGGTCAGGTCGTTGCATTCACGCCGGTCACGTAGGTCTCGAACTCATCCAGTGGGAGCGGAGGGCTGTACCAATAGCCCTGGTGGCGATGGCATCCATACGCGGATAATAGATCGCGGATGGATTCGTTCTCGACGCCTTCGGCCACCACTTCGAGGTCGAGGTTGTTCGCCAGCAGTACGATGGCCTCGACGATGGCGGCATCGTGAGATCCGGCGCGCAATTCGCGCACGAAGCCCTGATCGATCTTGATCTGATCGAGCGGCAGACGCTTGAGGTAGGCGAGCGATGAGTAGCCGGTGCCGAAGTCGTCGAGCGAGAAGGTTACGCCCTCGGTCTTGAGCGTGTTCATCTTGGTGATCGTGCCCTCGAAGTCCTGTAGCAGGAAGCTTTCGGTCAGCTCGAGCCGTAGCCGGCCGGGATCGGCGCGGCACTCCTGTAGAGCCTGCCGCACCTGGTCAACGAAGTCACGCTGATGGAACTGGTGGGCGCTGATGTTGACCGAAATTCGCTCGACGGACCGAAAGGTGTCGCGGCAGCTCCAGGCGGCAATCTGGCGGCAGGTCTGCCAGAGCATGGCTTGGCCGAGCGGAAGGATCATGCCGGTCTGTTCGGCCACCGGAATGAACTCGCCGGGGGAGACGACGCCGCGTAGTGGGCTCTTCCAGCGCGCCAGAGCCTCGGCGCCGATGATGGTACCGGCATGATCAACAAGCGGCTGGAAATAAGGGACGATCTCGTCGCGGTCGATCGCCTGGCGCAGCTCGGTTTCCAGCGCTACGCGCCGGCTCAAGGCCACGCGCATATTGGGTTCGAACAGCCGCACGCTGCTGCGCCCCTCGTCCTTGGCGCGGTACATCGCCAGATCGGCACGCTGGAGAATGTCGTGCACTGTATCGGCGTGTTCTTCGCCGAACGTGGTCACGCCGATGCTGACGGTCGCGTAGTGGTTGTGCTCGTTCAGTCGATAGGGCCGGTTCAGCGCGTCCAAAATCTCCTTGCCATACGTATGGGCCTTGGTACCGGCTCGTTCGAAGTCCGAATCAAGATCGGGCAGTACGGTCAGGAATTCGTCGCCGCCGAAGCGTGCCACGGTGGCGGATTCGGGGGTCTGTTCGGACAGGCGCGAGGCGATCTTCTGCAGTAGTTCGTCGCCGGTCGGATGGCCGAGCGTATCGTTGAGCGTCTTGAAGTCATCGACATCCAGAAATGCTACCGCGCCGAACGTCCCCCGTTCGTGCGATGAGGCAAGGGCATGCTGCAGGCGGTCAGTAGCGAGGCGCCGATTGGGGAGCTGCGTCAGGGGATCGTACAGAGCCAGGAACTGCACATCCGCTTCGGCGCGCTTGCGGTCGCTGACATCCCGGAAGTAGACCGCGAGCCCCTCGTCCGAGGGGTAGATGTGAATCTCCAGCCAGAATTCCCCTGGTGCATAGAACTCTTCGAGCGTGACGGTCGCATGCTCTCGGGCTGCGCGACGGATGCCTTGCTCGATGGGCGTTTCGGTGATGCCGTCGATCTCCTCCCATAAAACCTTGTCCAGCAGGTCCGCTCGGCAGCGTTGCAGCAGGCGCTCGGCCTCGCCGTTGACGTAGGTGAATCGCCAATCCGGGTCGACCGTGAAGAAGGCATCGGTAATGCTCTCGAGCGTTGTGTAAAGACGGTCGGCGAGCCGTCGGGCCTCCTGCTCGGCCTCCTTGCTCTCCGTGATGTCGATCATCACGCCCACGAGCTTGCTCGGGCGCCCGTTGTCCAGGATGACGCTGACGACGTCGCGCAGCCAGACGATGCTGCCGTCCGCTGCGATGATCCGGTAGTCAAAGGTGTGCTGACGCCCTTCGCGAGTAGCCACGGCGCAAAAGTTCGGCGCCCAGTCGCGATCTTCCGGATGGATGTGATTGATCCAGAAATCGCGCTCCTGTGTCCAGCGCTGGGGTGTGTACCCGAGCAAGGTCTGGCTTTCGCCGCTGACGAAGGTGAACTGGAAGGTGTCCGGGTCTCCCTCCCAGAGAATGGCCATGGTCGATTCGACCAAGGTGCGATAGCGCTCGCGCTGGCGTTCGAGATCGCGTTCGGCTTGCTTGTGCGCGGTGATCTCTTGTCCGATGCCGATCCATTCGACAAGCTGGCCATCGTCTTGGCGAATCGGAATCGCCCGGTCCAGGAACCATCGGACTTCGCCATCGGCGCACAGCAAACGGTACTCGCGTTCGAATGGCTGCCCTTCCCGGAGGGCTTCGATCCATTCGCGATGGTAATCGTCGCGATCATGCGGGTGTACGGCGGAAAGCCAGCCGAGGTCTCGCGCCTGATCCATCTTCAGCCCGACGAGTTCGAGCCAGGAGCGGTCGACGTCGGTCAGCGCCCCTTGCGAGGAACAGCGCCAAACGAAGGTCGCTGAGGCCGAGATTAGCGCTCGATAGTGGCGCTCGTCGAGTTCAACGCTCGAGGTTTGCTGGTTCAAGGGAGACTCGTCCAGGTCCATGGGCGTGCGCGCATGCCGGCGTCGACGAAGCCGTGTCGCTAACGACCCCGGGACCTTCGCGTGGATTGATCTTTTGCGTAACGTAGCATGATCCGTGCTGGCGAATCGCTCGAACAGGAGATGGTCGCCCGTTCCGCAAGACGGGTCACCGAGGCGTGCGGCTGGCGTGTACCCGCTAAGTCAGCGCCCGCTAGTACAAGCGCTGCTGGAAGTCGACGAAGGCCGTGCGGATATCGGCCACGTTACCCAGCTCGCGCACGGCATCGCCCACGCTGTGGTACTTGAGCTCGATCAGACGCGGGAGTTTGTCGATATCCAGTTCGGTGACGCCGCGCGCCTTATAACGTCCCAGTACGAACGCAAGGAATAGCGATGCGCCTCATCGATGGTAGGTAAGGCTTGCCGACCAGTTCCGCTTCCTGAGCGCGTTCCTGCTCCGGATCGTCGAAATACTACAGAAACTGCATTCGCGAAGTCTGTTCGGTGACCAGCTCCGTGGTGTAACTGGCCTTTCCCCAGAGAACATCGTCTATGTGTTTAGGTTTGCTAGAGCATTGGCGAAGATGCTCAAAAGGACGTGAGGTAACAGTGTGCGTGTGATGCCCTAAAGGGTGACCGACCGGCCAGGGTGCGCTCAGGTCTTGTAAGCCCTGCCTGCTAGGGAGTCTCGGGGAGTCGAGTCAAAAGCCGAACAAACCGCTCGTGATCGTATTCGCGTTCCTGTTTCATGATTTGAAACAGCTCGTCCGCGAGCACGAAGCCGATGAGGCGCACCGCCTCGTCGCGCGGGTAGCCTTCGCCCATTAACCGCTCCAGGGTTTGGGCGGTTTCGGGCGGGTCTCCATCGCGCACCTGCGTTTCCACGGCTCTGAGGAGCGCGGCTCGGACTTCTGCTGAATGTTCGGCGTCGTCCAGCGAATGTTCGTCGTCCATTTTCTCCTCCATGGGGCGCGGACGTACCGGAAAGGGAATGATCGCGTGGTCCGGTGCCCGGGCTTTGGGTTCCTGCGAGGATGCCGAACTGTGTGGCTTGACGCCATCCCGAGCGCAAGCGTCGTTGCGAGCCTCGCAGCCCGCCCGTAGGGCGGCCCCGAACCGAAGATGAACGCGGGCATCCAAAGCTAGCCCGGTGTTCCTCGGGAGAAGGGTTGGGTTGGGGTGGGCACGCCTCGCTGCCACGATTGTCCTCGCTAACGCTCGGCCCCTCACCCTAGCCCTCTCCCAAAGGACGGTGTCGCAAAAACGGTGTAGCCCGGATGCAGCGAAGCGGAATCCGGGGTGAACTCGCGCCATGGCGCGGTTTCCCGGATTCCGCTGGCGCTTCATCCGGGCTACGGCCGTGGGGTCGAGGGCTTTTGCGACACCCTCGAAGGGAGAGGGATTGGGCCTCGCAGCATCTGACGAGCCTCGCTGGGTTACCTGTCTAAGCCGAACGCAGTGTGCGCCAGCCTCGCAAATCCCCGGGATGCTAATCGGCCATCTGGGGCGATTTCCATTGATAGGTTCGTTCGCGGTCGAAGGCCGCTCCTAGGGGTTAGTCGGTGAGGACCATGTTGTCGCGATCGATCAGTTCGGGCTCGGCGACATAACCGAGCAGGTTTTCGATCTCGCGGCTCGGGTGGCCTTTGATGCGGTCGATCTCTTCGGCGGCGTAGTTGACCAGGCCGCGCGCGACTTCGGCGCCGTCGGGGTCGACGCAGGCGACGACTTCGCCGCGGCGGAAGGCGCCGCGGACGGCGTGGACGCCGACGGCCAGGAGGGAGACGCCGGATTGGCGTAATGCATTGGCGGCGCCGTGATCGAGTACGAGATCGCCGCTGACCTTGAGCTGGTTGGCGAGCCAGCGCTTGCGCGCCATCAGCGGTTCCTGGTGCGGCAGCAAGAGCGTGCCGAGCTGTTCGCCTTCGCGCAGGCGGGCGAGGACGCGCGGCTCGGCGCCGGGTGCGATCACGGTGGCGGTACCGGAGCGGGCGGCGCGGGCGGCGGCGTCCACCTTCGAGGCCATGCCGCCGCGGCCCCAGATGGAACCCGCGCCGCCCGCCATGGCGGTGAGTTCGGGATCGCCGGCCAGGCCTTCGTGGATGATCTCGGCGTTGGGGTCGTCGCGCGGGTCGCTGCTGTAGAGGCCGTCGGTATCGGTGAGCACGACCAGGACGTCCGCCTCGGTCAGGTTGGAGACCAAGGCGGCGAGGGTGTCGTTCTCGCCGAAACGGAATTCCTCGTTGGCGACTGTGTCGTTCTCGTTGACGATGGGCACGCAGCCGAGTCCCATCAGCGTGCGCAGGGTGCTGCGCGCGTTGATGTAGCGCTGGCGGTCAGCCAGGTCGTCGTGGGTCAGCAGCACCTGGGCGGTGCGGATGCCGTGCAGATTGAACGCACTCTCGTAGGCCTGGACCAGGCCCGTCTGGCCCACCGCGGCGGCCGCCTGCAGTTCGTGCAGCGCGTGCGGCCGGCGGGTCCAGCCGAGCCGGCTCATGCCTTCGGCGACAGCACCGGAGGAGACCAGCACGATCTCCGTGCCGTCGACGCGCAGCGTGGCGAGTTCTTCCGCCCAGGCGCGGATCGCCGCGTTATCGAGGCCGCGCCCGCCGGCGGTGACCAGCGAGCTGCCGATCTTGACCACCCAGCGGCGCGCCGTGGTGAGCCGTTCACGTCCCATCGGCGGGCTCCTCTTGTGCCGGATCGACCGCGTGCGGCAGCTCGTCGCCGTCGCGTAGCGCTTCCAGGCGCGCCATGATGGCGCCGCAGAGTTCGTCCGTGCCTTCGCCGGCAATGGCCGAGATCTCGTACACTGGTCCGTGCCAATCGAGCGCGTCCACGATGGCCTGACGCGCGTGCTCGCGATCCTCGCCCAGCAGCAGGTCCATCTTGTTGATCACCAGCCAGCGCTCGCGCGTGGCGAGTTCGGGCGAGAATCGCTCGAGTTCGTCGATCAGCGCCCGCGCGGCGGCGGCCGGGTCGCCGCCGTCGTGCGTGGTGTAGACGTCGACCACGTGCAGCAGCAGCCCCGTGCGCTCCAAGTGGCGCAGGAAGCGCAGGCCGAGCCCGGCGCCCTCGGAGGCGCCCTCGATCAGCCCCGGGATGTCCGCCATGACGAAGCTGCGGTGCGGTTCGACGGAGACCACGCCGAGCTGCGGAATGAGGGTGGTGAACGGATAATCGGCAATCTTGGGGCGCGCGCCCGAGACCGCCTCGATCAGCGTCGACTTGCCGGCATTGGGGTAGCCAAGCAGGCCGACGTCCGCCAATAGCTTGAGCTGCAGGCGTAGCTCGCGCTCCTCGCCGGGCGAGCCGTCGGTGGTCTGACGCGGGGCTTGGTTGGTCGCGCTCTTGAAGCGGGTATTGCCCTTTCCGTGGATGCCGCCGCGGGCGACCAGCACGCGTTGCTCGTGCGCGGTGACGTCGCCGATCAGTTCGTCCGTCGCGTCGTCAAAGACCAGGGTGCCGACCGGGACGATGATCTCGCAGTCGGCTCCGCGCGCGCCGGTGGCGTTGTTGCCGCGACCGCCGCCGCCGCGCTCGGCCTTGTGCAGGCGCTTGTGGCGGAAATCGGCCAGCGTGCTCAGGCCCTCGTCGCCGACCAGCCAGACATCGCCGCCGTCCCCGCCGTCCCCGCCGTCGGGACCGCCTTTGGGCAGGTACTTCTCGCGGCGGAAGCTCAGACAGCCGTGGCCGCCGTTGCCGGACTGAACACGGATGGTGGCTTCATCGACGAAGTGCATGAGACGGCCAGGTGAGTTGGATGCGCGATTGTAGCGTGCCGGCCGCCGTTGCGGGCATTGGCCTCGACAGTGGATCGCTTCGTCGCCTGTCGGCTCCTCGCGATGACTTGCTGCCGAGGTGTCGCGCCTCCCAGCGGCTACCCGTCATTGCGAGCGAAGCGAAGCAATCCATCGGTTGCCGC
>JBBEEB010000047.1:0-20932 GCA_040880995.1 Halofilum sp. (in: g-proteobacteria) | reverse complement strand
CTCCGCGCGATGACCTGTTTCCGAGGGGGCGCGCATCCCAACGGCTACCCGTCATCGCGAGCGAAGCGAAGCAATCCATCGGTTGCCGCTGGCAAGGCTCCAAACCAAGCGTTGGGGCTTGAGAATGGATCGCGTCGTCGCCTGTCGGCTCCGCGCGATGACCTGTTTCCGAGGGGGCGCGCATCCCAACGGCTACCCGTCATTGCGAGCGAAGCGAAGCAATCCAGCGTTCCGCGGGCAGGGCGCAGTTCCGGGCATTGGGCTCGATGGTCCGGCTCCGCGACGACGACATCGGTGGCCTCAGCCTGCTTGCGCTTCCGTCAGCGAGTTTCAGAAGCCGTCTAAACGAAAAAACCCCGCCGGGGCGGGGTTTTTCGGGGCGGCTGGAAGGCGCGTTTAGTTCTCGGCCGAAACGATCTCGACGAACTTGCGCTGCTTCGGGCCGCGTCGGACGAAGGTCACCTTGCCGTCGGCCTTGGCGAACAGGGTGAAGTCCTTGCCGATGCCGACGCCGCGGCCGGCGTGGAAGCTGCTGCCGCGCTGGCGCACGATGATACTGCCGGCGCTGACCGTCTCGCCGCCGAAGCGCTTCACGCCGAGGCGTTTCGATTCGGAATCGCGCCCGTTGCGTGTGCTGCCGCCTGCCTTTTTGTGTGCCATTGCTGTCTACTCTCCTGGCGCGGACGCGTGGATGCGTCCGTCAGCCCTTGATCCCGGTGATCTCGAGTTCGGTGAAGTCCTGCCGGTGGCCGGTGCGCTTCTGGTGGTGCTTGCGGCGGCGGAACTTGACGACCTCGATCTTCTTGCCGCGGCCGTTGGCGCGCACCTTGGCCTCGACCTTGGCGCCCTCGACGCGGGGCGTCCCGACCTTGATGTCGTCGCCGTCCGCGATCAGGAGCACGTCCTCGATCTCGACCTGCTCGCCTTCGGCCGCGCCCAGGCGCTCGACCTGAAGGGTGTCGCCTTCTGCGACCTTGTACTGCTTGCCGCCCGTCTGAATGACCGCGTACATCGGTGGTGCTCCTGCGAAACGGTACTGGCTAAGGCCGGACAGCCCGCCGACAAAGACGCGAGAGTCTACTGCGCCCACGCCTGTGCGGTCAATGCCGGGCCGAGACGTCTGTGCTTGACAGCCATCGGGGGGCTTTCTAGCATGCGCCGCACTCTATCACCCCCGCCGGGCTACCCCGATGCCGTTGGATCCCGTCCAGGCGCTGGTCGCTGCGGACATGGACGCCGTCGATACCACCATTCGGGAGCGCCTCCGGTCCGAGGTCGCGCTGATCAATCAGCTCGGCCACTACATCATCGACAACGGCGGCAAGCGTCTGCGCCCGCGGCTGGTCCTGCTCGGGGCCGGAGCCGGCGGCTATGGTGGCTGCGCCCATGTGACCGTAGCGGCCATCGTCGAGTTCATCCACACCGCCACGCTGCTGCACGACGACGTCGTCGACGACTCCCACCTGCGCCGCGGCCAGCGCACGGCCAATGACCTGTGGGGCAACGAGGCGGCGGTGCTGGTGGGCGATTTTCTGTATTCGCGCGCCTTCGAGATGATGGTCGAGGTGGGCAGCATGCGCGTGATGGAAATCCTCGCGCAGACGACCAACACCATCGCCGAAGGCGAGGTGATGCAGCTGCTCAACGTCCATGATGCCGACACCACCGAGGCTGCCTACCTCAACATCATCCGCTCGAAGACGGCCAAGCTGTTCGAGGCCGCGGTACAGCTCGGCGGCGTGCTCTCGGGTGTCGACGCTGAGACCGAGGCGGCTATGGCGCGCTACGGCATGCACCTGGGCACGGCCTTCCAGGTGATCGACGACGTGCTCGACTACAGCGCTGGGGCCGACGAAATGGGCAAGAACGTCGGCGACGATCTGGCCGACGGCAAGGTCACGCTGCCGCTCATCCATGTCCTGCGTAACGCCGGGGCCGAGGATGCCGCCGTGGTGCGCGAGGCGGTCGAGACCGGTGGCGCCGAGCGCATCGATGCCGTCATCGAGATCCTCTCGCGCACGGGCGCCATCGGCTACGCCCGTGACCGCGCCCGCGCCGAGGCCGAGCGGGCCCGCGCCGAGCTCGCCGCGCTGCCCGCCAGCCAGTACCGCGAAGCGCTCGACCGCCTGGCCGACGAGGCCGTCGACCGCACCGCCTGACTCTGCGCGCAGCCCCTGCCTCATGCGCGCGCCAGATGCGGCCGCGCACCGCGCTCGGTATGATCCCACGACAGGTAACCATCGCCTCGGTTGAGCGGAGCGGCGCAGCGGCCCATGGATCAGGACGCAGACACCGACGCTGAGATCTCGGACCTCACGCAACTACTCGACCGCATCGGCGAGGTCGCGAGTCAACGCGAGCGCGTTTCGCTGGGCGATCTCATCGCGCGCCTCGGCGAGCGCTCGTTCGGGCCGCTGCTGCTGCTTGCCGGCCTGATTACGCTGGCGCCCCTGATCGGGGATATCCCGGGCGTCCCCACCTTGCTCGCATTGATCGTCCTGCTGGTCGCGGGCCAGTTGCTGTTGGGCCGTGACCGCATGTGGCTGCCGGGCTGGTTGCTCGAGCGCTCGATAACCCGGGACAAGATCGAGCGCAGCCTCGGATGGCTCCGCCGGCCGGCGCGGGGTATCGACCGGATGCTGCGGCCGCGGTTGACCCTGCTCGCGGGCGGTATCGGCGGCCGCGCGATTGCCTTGGCCTGTATCGTGATCGCGATCGCGATGCCGCCGATGGAGCTGGTGCCGTTCTCCGCCAACGGGGCCGGCATTGCGCTGACGGCCTTCGGCCTGGCATTGATCGCGAAGGACGGGCTGCTCTCGCTGCTCGCATTCATAACAACATTCGGCACCCTGGGCGCGGTGGTCTACGGGCTGCTCTGAGATGGCTAGTGGGCCGAGCCGGCCCAGGCGCGTGCCCGACCCAAAACTGGAGAGGCGATGATCCCAGCGCTGCTACCGCAAGCGCTCCTGCTGCTCGGCATGGCGGTCGTGATCGTCGTCGCCTTCCAGCGGCTGCATATCCCGTCCAGTCTCGGCTACCTGCTGGTGGGCGTGCTCCTCGGCTCGCATACGGCGGGGCCAGTGGTCGACGCCGAGCCGCTGCGTGCCCTCGCCGAGTTCGGCATCGTGTTCCTGCTGTTCACGATCGGCTTGAACTTCTCCATTCCGCAGATCCACGCGCTACGCCGCCGCCTGCCGCTGCTGGGCACGGCGCAGGTGGTGCTGAGCACGGCGGTGGTCACGCTGCTCGCCTGGGCATTGGGCCTGCCGGTGGCGGCGGCCTTCGTCGTCGGCGCCGTGTTCGCGCAGTCCTCGACCACGATCATCAGCAAGCAACTCGACGAGCAGGGCGAAGCCAACAGCCGCCACGGGCATCTCGGCATCGCCATGTCCGTGTTCCAGGACATCACGGCCGTGCCGTTCCTGGTCATCATCCCGGTGCTCGGCATGGCCGACGCCACTGCCGGCACACTGATCTCGGCGCTCTTGGTGGCCGTGGCCAAGGCCGCACTGGCGTTCGTGATCGTGTTTCTGGTCGGGCGCTGGCTGCTGCGACCGCTGTTCTACCTGGTCGCCGAGCAGCGCTCCGCCGAGGTCTTCACGCTGACCGTGCTGTTCGTGTCGCTGATCGCGGCGTGGACCACCAGCACGCTCGGGCTGTCGATGGCCTTTGGTGCCTTCCTCGCCGGCATGATGCTGGGCGAGACCGAGTTCCGGCACCAGGTCGAGTCGACCATCCGGCCGTTTCGCGACGTCCTGCTGGGCCTGTTCTTCATCGGCATCGGCATGCTGTTCGATCCCTGGGCGCTGCCGGCGATCTGGCACTGGGCCGTGGGCGGCGCGCTGGTGCTGCTGGTGGTCAAAACGTTGCTGGTCACGCAGATCGTGCGCTGGACCGGCACCGACGCGCGCACGGCCTGGCGCACGGGCCTGTTACTGGCCGTCGGCGGCGAGTTCGGCTTTGCGCTGGTGGCGATCGCGCTGGAGGCGGGTGTGATTAGCGACCGCGCAAGTCAGATCGCGCTGACGGCCGTGCTGCTGTCGATGATCGTCGCGCCCTTCCTGATCCGCTACAACCACACGCTCGCGGACCTCCTCGCCCCGATCCGCGCCGGCGAGGGCGAGCCTCCCGTGCCGTCGCACCTGGATGCCAGTGCCGTGGGTACGATGGCCGATCACGTGGTGATCTGCGGCTACGGCCGCATCGGTCAGGGCGTGGCGCGCTTCATGGAGGAGCAGGAGATCCCCTACGTGGCATTGGATCTCGAGCCCGACCGGGTGAAGGAGGCGCACACCGCCGGCGAGCGCGTGTTCTATGGCGATTCGGCCGAGCGCGACGTACTGGAGGCGGTCGGCCTCGCACAGGCGCGCCTGCTGGTCATTACCTATCACGACGTACCACTGGCGCGGCGCATCCTCGCCCACGTGCGCAGCATCCGGCAGGACCTGCCGATCATGGTGCGCACGCGCGACGACCGCCATGCGGCCGAGCTGCGCGACGCCGGCGCGACCGAGGTGGTCTCCGATCAGCAAGAGGCGAGCCTGATGATCGCGATCCACGCGCTGTTGCTGCTCGGCGTGCCGGCGGCGACCGTGGTGCAGCGGTTGCGCGAGCAGCGCGAGGGCCGCTATTTCCTGTTGGGTGAGCTGTTCCGCGGCGACAACGCCCCCGCGTCCGAGCAAGAGGGCAGCTCGGATCGACTACGCCCGGTCGTACTCATGCCGGAGAGCCCGGCGACTGGACAGACGCTGGGCGGTCTCGGGCTCGACGGCGTAACGGTGACGGCGCTGGTCCGAGAGGGGCGGCGCGAGGCCACCCCGTCCGACGACACCAAGCTGGCCGTGGACGACGTCCTCGTGCTCTACGGTAAGCCGGATCAATTGCAACGCGCCGAGCGCCGCCTGCTCGGTTGAGCCAAGCCGTATCCGGCTAGTGGGCCATGTGGGAGGTTCGCTCAGCGAATGACCGAACTTCCCGCATGTCCCACTAGGCGCTGACCTCCGCCAATAGACGGTCGATGCCGCGCTGTGCCTGACCGGAATAGCCGCCGCCGAACAGGTGAGCGTGGTTCAGTAGGTGGTACAGGTTGTACAGCGCCTTGCGCGTCTCGTATCCGGGCGCCAGCGGCCAGATTGCGGCGTAACCCGCATGGAATTCCGGCGGAAAGCCGCCGAACAGCTCGGTCATCGCCAAATCGGTTTCGCGGTCACCGTAGTAGCTCGCGGGATCGAACAGCACCGGACGACCCTGCTCGTCGCCGCCGTAGTTGCCCGCCCACAGATCGCCGTGCAGTAGCGAAGCCGTTGGGGCGTGATCCGCGAGGAGTGCGTCGACCTGCTCGCACAGGCGCCAGCCACGCTCGGCCATGCGGCCGTGACCGTCGGCCTCGGCGAGCCGAAGTTGCGGCGCCAGGCGCCGCTCGCGCCAAAAGTCTGCCCACTCGTTGAGCCAGCCGTTGGCTTGCGGTGTGGACCCGATGAAATTGTCGCGGTGCCAGCCAAAGGCGTCGGCGTGCGTCGCATGTAGGCGTGCGAGCGAAGCGCCAAAGGCCTCGGCGTCGACAATCGTTCGCGTCAGCGCCACGTACTCGGTGACCAGGTACGCCTGCCCGGCGGTCAGGCCGTGTGCGATCGGCCGTGGGATGCGCAGGGCGCCGGGCGCGGCCAGTTCCGCCAGCGCCTCGGCTTCGGCGGTGAACCCCTCGGCCGCGGAGGGGGCGCCGCGCTTGACGAATAGCGCGCGGCCGTCCGCCGCGTCCACGCGCGCGGCCGCGTGGATGCAGCCGCCGGATAGCGCTCGCGGTTCGCCGAGCGGTCCGAGCACGCCGTCCGCCGCGAGTTCGTCGGCCAGGGCGGACCAGAATGCATTTTCTTTCATATAATCCATGATGGAAGCAGGGCTAGGTCCTGTCATCTTGGCATTCGCCTTGCCTTACGTGAGCGGTGGCGGGTAACTTTCCTGTTGCCAGGCTTCGAAGAACAAGATCGACTCCGGGCGGGCGAATCCGGACGCGCGCTAAGAGGGGGCGTGTGTCGAAGGAACTCGCTGCGCGAATCGCGATTGCGGTGCCCGGGTCGGCGGAGATAAGCAATGGCGAGCGAGCGCCTGCGACACCGCGCCCAGCAGCTACTCGACCGCGCCGATGTACGCATCGACGGCGACCGGGCGTTCGATATGCGCGTACATGACGACCGCGTTCATGAGCGTGTTTTCGCCCACGGATCGCTCGGCCTGGGCCAGGCCTACATGGATGGCTGGTGGGAAGCCGACGCGCTCGACCAACTGTTCCATCGGCTGATCGCCGCCGGGCTGGATGAAGACATCCAGCCCATGCGCGACCTGCCGCGCGTGGTTCGCGCCAAGCTGTTCAACGGCCAGACGCCGCGGCGCAGCTACCGCGTGGGCGAACACCACTACGATATCGGCAACAAGCTCTACGAGCGGATGCTCGGCCGCTACCTCGTTTACTCCTGCGGTTATTGGCGCGATGCCGAGAATCTGGACGGGGCGCAGGCAGCCAAGATGGAACTGCTCTGCCGCAAGATGTACCTCGAACCGGGCATGCGCGTGCTCGACATCGGCTGCGGCTGGGGCGAGATGGCACGCTACATGGCCGAGCAATACGGCGTTGAGGTTGTCGGCGTGACTATCTCTCGCGAGCAGGTCGAGTACGGTCGCGAGCTGTGCAGGGATCTGCCGGTCGATATCCGGCTGCAGGATTACCGCTCGGTGAGCGAGACCTTCGATCGCATCGTCTCGATCGGCATGTTCGAGCACGTCGGCTACAAGAACTACGAGACCTTCATGGACGTCGCCGTGCGCTGCCTGGCCGACGAAGGTCTATTCGCCCTGCACACCATCGGTGGCAACCAGTCTTGCGCCACCACGGACCCTTGGATCGGGCGCTACATCTTCCCCAATTCAATGATCCCGTCACCGCGTCAGGTGGCCGAGGCAATCGAGTCGCGCTTCGTGGTCGAGGATTGGCACAACTTTGGGCCCGACTACGACAAGACCCTCTGTGCCTGGTTCGAGAACTTCGATGCCCACTGGCCCGAACTGGCCGAGGATTACGACGAGCGCTTCTACCGCATGTGGAAGTACTATCTGCTGATGTGCGCCGGTTCGTTCCGTGCGCGCGGCAATCAGCTCTGGCAGATCATGCTCTCACCGCGCGGCGTAGCTGGCGGCTATCGCTCGATCCGTTGAGCGGGACAGACGCAGATCGGTGGGAGCCAACTGTCGCGCGACGGCCCATTGTAGGAACCGAGCCAGTGGGTCGACTGGATCGCTTCACTTCGTTCGCGATGACATCGCTGGGTGGCGAGCGGCCGAGTTCGTGCTCGTGCGCTTTGGTTGGCGTGCTGCCCGGTTCGTTCGCGGCTGAAGCCGCTCCTACAATGGGTGCTTGCCTCGCGGCACTGTAGGAGCGGGCTTACCCGCGAACCGTCTACCTAACCCGTGGACACAACGTTTCGGTTCGCTCGCGGTCGCCCCGTTCCTTCGTGGAGAAGGAACCACTGTAGGATCCCCCATGAATTCACGACCGCGTATCGTCATCGCCTACTGTCCCCGTTGCGGCTGGCTGCTGCGCGCGGCCTGGCTCGCGCAGGAATTGCTGTCGACCTTCGGAGCCGATCTCGGGGAGGTCGCACTGGCGCCCGGGGGCAAGGGTGTGTTCGACATCACCACCGGCGACGGCCAGCGGCTTTGGTCGCGCGCCGACGAGGGACGCTTCCCCGAGCCCAAGGAACTCAAAAAACGCGTCCGTGACGCACTATTTCCCGGCCGCGATCTCGGCCACAGCGATCGCTGAACGCGGCACCACAGGAGATCCCATGTTCATCGCCATGAACCGTTTCAAGGTCCGCCCCGGTTACGAGGACGAATTCGAGCGCATTTGGCGCGAGCGCGATTCGCACTTGCAAGGGGTGGAGGGTTTCATCGAATTCCACCTGCTGCGCGGGCCGAGTAACGAGGAATACACGCTCTACGCTTCGCACGCGCTGTGGACCTCGCGCGACGCGTTTGACGCGTGGACGCATTCGGAGGCGTTCCGGGCTGCGCACCGCAATGCCGGTTCGGCGCGCCACGTGTATCTGGAAGGGCCGCAGTTCGAAGGCTTCGACGCCGTGCAGCGGATGGGGCCCGATTCGGATTCGACCGCGCCGGCCTGAGGGGAATCGGTCGTCTCAGGTTTCGTCGGCACGCCAGGTACCGGACTTGCCGCCACGCTTCTCCAGCAGGCGCACTCCCTCCATGGTCATACCGCGGTCGACGGCCTTGCACATGTCGTAGACGGTCAGCAGCGCGATCTGGACCGCCGTCAGGGCCTCCATCTCGACGCCGGTGCGCCCGCGGGTCTCGGCGCGGGCGCTGCAGTACACGCGCGCACCCGCGGGGTCCGGCTCCAGGTCGACTTCAACGCTGGTGAGCGCGATGGGGTGGCACAGCGGCACCAGATCGGACGTGCGCTTGGCGCCCATGATCCCGGCCACGCGCGCGACGCCGAGCACGTCGCCCTTGCCGTGGGTGCCGGCGATAATGCGCTCCAGCGTCTCCGGCTGCATGCGGATGGCCCCCTCGGCGATGGCGACCCGGGCGGTTTCGTCCTTGGCGCCGACGTCGACCACATGGGCCTCGCCGCGTTCGTTGAAGTGCGTGAAATCGCTCATCGGCCCGGCATCCGGCTACGCCGCCGGCGCCGCTTGCGCGGTCCGCCGGAGGCTGCGACAGTAGTTCGTTCATTGTACCGACTGGCGCATGGAGCCGTTAACGCATGACAGTCCAGGTCAAGGTTTTCGCGCACCTGCGCGAGCGTCTGGGATTCGCCGAGCGCAGCCTGGAGTTGCCCGAGGGCGCGACGGTGGCCGGCGTATGGGAGGCCATGTCCGGCGAGGCCGAACTGCCGAGCCATGTGCTGGCTGCGGTGAATCTGGGGTACGCCGAACCCGACGACTTGGTCAGCGACGGCGACGAGGTGGCGTTCTTCCCGCCGGTCACCGGAGGCTCGCGATGAGCGTCGAGCTGCATACGGCCCCCTTCGATCCCTGGCAGGCGCTCGCGCACTACCAGGCGGAGCATCTGGCGCCCGGCGCCTTTGGGGGCACGGCCGTATTCGTCGGCACCATGCGCGACTTCAATGATGGCCTCGCGATCGAGGACCTGTTCCTCGAACATTACCCCGGCATGACCGAGCGCGAGCTCGAACGCATCGTCAGCGTGCATGTCGAGCGGCACGAGCTGCTCGACGCGCTGGTGCATCACCGCGTCGGCGCCATCCGCCCGGGTGAGCCCATCGTGCTCGCCGCCGCCTGGTCGGCCCACCGCGCCGCCGCCTTCGAGGCCTGCCGCGGATTGGTGGAGGATCTCAAGCACCGCGCGCCCTTCTGGAAGCACGAAACGAGCGAGACCGGTGACCGCTGGGTCGAGCACAACACGCGAGGTTAACTTGGCTAGAGGCGGGTTGGTGCCAACAAAACCACGGATGAAGCGGTCCGGCCAGGGCCGGCCCGCGCCACGCACGCGCCACGCACGCGCGTTGCCTCGCGATAACGCTGGATCGCTTCACTTCGTTCGCGATGACATCGCGTGTTTTATGAACGCGTCGGCGACGTTGTAGGTCGGGCTTCAGAGACTGTGTGAGCAATCCGCGCCGTAGCGAGGAAGTGGCACAGCGAGGCGATTTTGACGATCGTTCGAGGAACATAGTGGGTCTTATGCGACGAGAAGGATCGTCAAAAGCGGTCGCTGTGGCGCTTCCGCAGTAGGCGCCGGATTTCTTACACAGTCTCTTTAGCCCGACCAAATCTTCGAGCTGGCCAAACTCGGCGGGGGCCAAAGACTCACGCGGGCGTCGTACGCTGGCGATACAGGTTTTCGTACCGCGCGATGATCGAGAACCACGAAATAAACACGAGATGAACACTGGATGTGCAGTAGGTCCGACCGCCTGGCTGCTCGGTCAACCGCCCACCGATCTTGTGTTTATCTGGTGTTCATTTAGTGGTTCTGCTCCGGCCCATCATTCGTGTGCATTCGTGGTTCAAAAAAGGGCAGGCCACAAGGACCTGCCCTTTGATTCGCCGGGCGGCGAAGGATCTTACGATCCGACCTCGATGCGGCGCGGTTTGACCGAATCACGCTTCGGGATCACTACTTCCAGCACGCCTTCCTTGCAACGTGCCTGGATGCCTTCCGGGTCGGCCGTGTCCGGCAGCGAGAAGCGCCGGTAGAAGACGCCGTGGGCGCGTTCGAGGCGCTTGTACTCGCCTTCCTCGCCCGCTTCCTCGAGTCGGCGCTCGCCGCGGATGCTGAGCACGCCGTCCTCCATCGTGATGTCGATCGATTCGCGGCTGACACCGGGGAGATCGGCGTGCAGCACGAACTGCCCCTTCTCCTCCTTGATGTCGACCACCGGTACCCAGTCGCTCGTCACGATGTTCGAGTTTTCGCCCAGTATGCGGCTCATCTCCTGGTGGAACTGGCTCCAGGGATTGCGGCTGCGCGGTTCGTAGTTCGCCAATGCCATGGTTATCACCTCCGTCGATCAGGTTTCTCCGTGTGTGTCGCTTATATGGGGCGGCTTTCACAGCCTTTCAACAGTTCCGGCGCCGCTCGTGGCGCCGTTCGCAGCTTGCGAGATCCGCTGGACCATCCGCGCGCGGTCGCGCCGACTAGCGGGTAGACTGGTCCTGTGCCCGCACGCAAACGATGATGAAAACGATTCTCGCTAGAATGCTGGGCGCGGTCGCGCTCGTGCTCGTGGCGGCCTGTTCCGAGCCGGGCGAGCCGGCCTTTGAGCCCCCGGGCGTGGTAGACGGGAGCCCCGCGGCCACCGGCGACTTCGAGGCCCTGCGCGACCGCGGTCGGTTGCGGCTGTTGCTCGTCGCGGCGCCGGGCCGAGGCGGCCCCTTGCCCGCGGCGGGGACGCCGTTGTATGAACAGATGCGCGCGGCGAGCACGTTCGCGCGCTCACTCGACCTCGAGTCGGTGGTTGTACCGGTCGATGACCACGCCGAACTGGTACCGGCGCTATTGGACGGGCGCGGTGACCTGATCGTCACCAATCGCGCCCTGGCCGAACTGGGGGGGGAGGTCGCCCGCACAGTGGCCTTCGCGCGCACGCGCCAGATGCTGGTGAAGCGCGCGGACGATCCGCTCGATGAGCGCGGCGAACTGGCGGGCCGGACGATCACCGTGGAGCCGCGCTCGCCGTACTGGGAGTCGGCGCGACGGCTGCAAGACGCCCGGCCGGCGCTGGCGGTCGAGCCGCGCTCGGATTTGTCGGTCGAGCGCAAGATCGAGCTGCTCGCGGCCGGTGAGATCGAGCTGACCATTTTTAACCGCAATCGCCTGCAAGCGGCGCTGGAGCATGAGGACCGCATCGCGGGTGCCTTCCCGGTCTCGGAGGAATTCGGTATCGGCTTCGGACTGCGGCCGGACATGCCGCGCCTCAAGGAAGAACTCGACCGCTTCATCCGTCAGCGCGCGTTGACCGAGTTCGAGCCGGACCGGCGGCTGGGCGATCTCGACACCATCCAGCGCGAAGGCACGCTGCGTCTGGCGACGCGCAACGACGCAGCGCATTACTTCGTCTGGCGCGGCCGTTTCATGGGCTTCGAGTACGAGCTGGCCAAGCGCTTCGCCGACCATCTCGGTGTGCGCCTGGAGGTCGTCATCGGCACGCACGATGCCGCCCTGCGGGACATGGTGCGCGAAGGCCGTGCCGATATGGCGGCCGCATTCCTGATGCGCGGTTCCGGTGATGACCGAGGACTGAGCTACTCCCGGCCATACCATCACGCGGTTCATCAGGTCGTCACCGACGATGCCGACGACGAACTGGAGGAGTTGGCGGACCTCGCCGGGCGCACGCTGCACGTGCGCACGGGCAGTGATGCGTGGCGCATCGCGCGCGGACTGCGCGAGCGCGCGGGCCTGAACTTCACCATCGCGGAGCTGCCGGCCGAGCAGGCCGTCTCCAGCGTGCTCACTGGCGTGGCCGAGGGCCGCTACGACGTGACCATCGCCGACGATCACATTGTGCGCAACGCCATGGTGTGGAACGACCAGGTGCGCCCGGGCGTCGATATTGGCAAGCGCGTCGCCAACCGGTGGGCGTTCCGCGCCCCGAGCGAGCAGTTGCGCGAGGCCGCCGACGCGTTCCTCGACCAGGCTCATCGGGGCGAGTTCTACAACGTGATTTACGCCAAATATTTCGATGACGCCGAGCACATCCGTCGCTTCCGCAACGAACGCGCTGACATGGCACAGGGCGCCGCGCTCACACCCTACGATGATCTGTTCAAGCAGTACGCCGGCGAACACGGGTTCGACTGGCGCCTGATTGCAGCCCAAGCCTACCAGGAGAGCAGCTTCAATCCCCGCGCACGCTCCTGGGCTGGAGCGGTCGGCCTGTTGCAGCTCATGCCGACATCGGCGCGGCAAATCGGCGTGGACGGAGATCTCGAGGATCCGGAGACGAACCTGCGCGCGGGCGTGCGCTACCTGAAGTGGCTGCGTGGCCGATTCGAGGAGGACCTGTCCGTGCGCGATCGCACTTGGTTCATGCTCGCCGCCTATAACGCCGGTGCCGGGCATGTGCGCGATGCGCGCGCGCTCGCGGAGCGGCTGGGACTCGATCCGGACCGCTGGTTCGGCAATGTCGAGCAGGCCATGCTCAAGTTGTCCAACCGGCAGCATTTCCGGGACGCATCGTTCGGCTATGTGCGCGGCCAGGAACCGGTCGACTACGTGCGCGACATCCGCGCGCGTTATCAGGCCTATCAGCTATGGAGCCAGGATTGCTGGCCAGACTGCGCTCCGGACTCTGACGCGGAGGGCGAACCCGAGCAAGCGGCCTCCGACGAGCCATCCACCGTTGCGGTGCCTGACTAGCGAGCGCCCCACCGGGTCGGGTGAGATATATGGAAAAACGCGCGATCTCTCCCGCTATATAACGTTTTGTTATGATGAAGCCGCGCGCCCAGAGGGCGCTGGCTACGGGAGCACTGCATGACCCTGCGGCAATTGCGTTATATCGTCGCCGTCGCCCGCTACGGCCTGAACGTATCCGCCACCGCCGAGCACCTGTTCACGTCTCAGCCCGGCGTGTCCAAGCAAATTCGCCTGCTCGAGGACGAGCTCGGCGTGGAGATCTTCGAGCGCACCGGCCGCCAGCTCACGCGCGTCACCCCGGCGGGCGAGGCGATCCTGTCCCTGGCATCCCACGTGCTGCGCGAGACGGAGAACATCGAGCAGCTCGCCGAGGAGTTCCGCGATCCGCAGAGCGGTAGCCTGACCATCGCCACGACACACACGCAGGCGCGCTACGCCCTGCCGCCGGTCATCGAGCGCTTCATCGCGGCGTACCCGCGTGTGGCCCTGCACATGCAGCAGGGCACGCCCATGCAGATCGCGGAGATGGCGGCGACCGGGTCGGTCGACTTCGCCATCGCCACCGAGGCGATGGAGCATTTCGACGACCTGGTCATGATGCCCTGCTACCACTGGGACCGGGCCGTGGTGGTGCGTCGCGACAGCCCGCTGGCGCAGAAAGACCAGATCACGCTAGCGGACGTCGCTGAGCAGCCAATCATCACCTACGTGTTCGGTTTTACCGGCCGTTCGCGGCTGGACAAGGCCTTCAACGAGGCTGGACTCACGCCCAACGTGGTGCTCACCGCGACCGATGCCGATGTGATCAAGACGTACGTGCGCCTCGGACTCGGCGTCGGAATCATGGCCAATATGGCCTACGAGCCGGCCAGCGACAGCGACCTGGTCTGCATCGACGCCAGTCACCTGTTCGAGAGCAGCACCACGCGCATCGGATTTCGCCGCAACACCCGCCTGCGCGGTTATATGTACGCCTTCATCGAGACCTTCGCGCCGCACCTGACGCGCGAGCGAGTGGATGCTGCGCTCGAGGCGCGCACGCCGGAGGAACGCGAAGAGCTGTTCGCGGACCTCGAACTGACGCGCTATTAGCAGCCTCACCGGATAACCTGCGCCGTCGTGAGCGCGCGTCCGAACATCGGGGTCTCCCGCGCCCGCTTGGCTGCGCCCGGATGCGCGGATGGGTATGCTGAACGGCTTCGACTGGCGCCGGAGGCGCGCCGTTGGCGTCCCGGATCTGGGAACTTCTCGCCTGGGACGCAATCGGATTAGGGTTCCCGCTCGGCCATGAGGAGGGGCGCCGCGGTGGGCCGAGGCGCGCTTCTAAATGAAATCACCCGCACCGCTGCAGGCCGATGAATTCCGAGTAATCGCCGAAGCCGTCCCCGGCGTCGTCCTCGTGGCGCAGGATCCCGCCTGCAGTGTGATCATCGGCAACGCCGCCGCCTGTGAGCTGTTCCGCGTAGCGCCGGGCACCAACCTGTCGCGCGCCCAGCCATCGCCCGCGGGCGGATTCCAGCTCTGCCAGAACGACCACTCCTTGGGGTTCGAACAGACCCCCCTACGCCGTGCCACTCGCGGCGAGACGCTGAGCAACTATGAACTCGAGGTCCGTTTCGACGACGGGGCCGTGCGCTATCTGCAGGGCAACGCGATGCCGCTGACCGACGTGTACGGTCGCCCGCGCGGCGCCGTCGCCGCCTACGCCGACCTGACCGAGCACCGGCGGACGGAGCAGGCGCTGCGCAAGAGCGAGGAGCGGCTGCGATTCACCCTCGAGGCGGCGCATGTGGGCGCCTGGCGCTGGGACATCGCCAGCGGGACCGTGGAGTGGTCGGGCAATCTCGAAGGCATCCACGAGATGAAGCCCGGTTCCTTCACCGCGACCTTCGATGCCTTCATCGCGCGCATCCACCCGGACGACCGCGACCGGGTGCTCGCCACCATCAACAAGGCGCTCGAGGAGGGCGGCGAGTACCGGATCGAATACCGTGAGGCCTTCACCGGCGGTTGGATCGAGGGGCGCGGCCAGGTCGAGTCCGATGCCACCGGCGCACCGGCCGGGATCATCGGAATTGCCCTGGACGTCACCGACCGCAAGCGCGCCGAGGAAGCCCTGCGCGAGAACGAGGAGCGGCTGCGCTACACGTTGGAGTCCGCGCGGGTCGGCACCTGGAGCTGGAATCTTCCCACCGGGGCGGTCGAGTGGTCGGAGAATCTCGAGGGGATCTACGGGCGCGAGCCGGGATCCTTCGACGGTAGTGTCGAGTCGTTTCTCGAAGGCGTTCATCCCGACGATCGCGCGGAGGTGATGCGCGCCGTTGAGGACGCGCGGCAAGGCGAGCGCGAATATCTGATCGAGCATCGGGTTTTCCGCGAGCATGGCGTCGGATGGCTCGAATGCCGCGGCCGCGTGGAGCGCGACGACGCGGGCGAGGCCGTTCGCATGATCGGCATCTGCATGGACGTGACCGAGCGCAAGCGCGCGGAGAGCCTGCTGCGCGCATTGGCCGAGGCCGGCACGACGCTGGCGACGGCGCTCGACTATGAAACGGCCCTCAATCAGGTCGCTCAGACGGTCGTTCCCGGCTGGGGCGACTGGTGCGTCATCGACGTACTGCGCGACGACGGCGCACTCGAAACCGTGACCGTGGCGCATTCCGAGCCGGCCAAGGCCGAGCACGCGCGCGCTCTGCGCCGGGAGTACCCCTCGCGCCTGGATGCCCCCACCGGCGTCGGTTATGTCGTGCGCACGGGCGAGCCCCTGTGTCGAAAAATCGACGAGCACGAGTTGGGCCGCGTCACCAAGGATCAGCGCCACCTGGACCTTTTGCTCGAACTCGGATTGCGCTCGGCCGTGGTCGTGCCGCTGGTGGCGCGCGGGCGCACGCTCGGCGCACTCACGCTGGTGACCGCGGAATCCGCCCGGGATTACCACGACACCGATCTGCCGCACGTGCAGGAGCTGGCGCGCCGCTGCGCCTTCGCAGTGGACAACGCGCGGCTCTACCGTGAGGCCCAGCGTGAGCTGGCGCAGCGCAAGCAGACCGAGCAGGAACTCAAGCACCTCAACGAGACCCTGGAAGAGCGGGTGAGCGAAGGTACGGCACTGGCCGAGCGGCGCGCCGGGCAGTTGCGCGGGCTCGCGAGTGAGCTGGCCACCGCCGAGCAGCGCGAGCGTCGGCGGTTGGCGCAGACCTTGCACGATGACCATCAGCAGCTGCTGGTCGCGGCCAAGCTGCAGGTCAGCATGCTGCGCCAGTCGGCCGCTCTCGAGCAGACCGAAGGGCTCTCCAAGGTCGATGAATTGCTCGAGGAGGCGGTCAGTAGCGCGCGCACCGTCAGCCGCGAACTCAGCCCCGCGGTGCTGTACGACGCCGGCCTGGCCGCCGCGCTGCGCTGGCTGGCCACCGTCAAACGCGAGAAGTACGGGCTGAGCGTGCATGTGGAGGCCGACGAAGGGGCCGATCCCGTGGCCGAGGATGTCAGCACGTTCCTCTACCAGGCGGTGCGCGAGCTGTTGCTCAACATCGTCAAGCACGCTGATACCAGCGAGGTGTGGGTCCGTATGACTCCCGCGCCCGATGAGGAGGTACAAATCGAAGTGAGGGATCAGGGACGAGGATTCGACACGACCACGATGAACGAGCATGGCGCCAATGCGGGTCAGTTCGGACTGTTCGGCATGCGTGAGCGCTTGAGTCTCTTTGGCGGCCGGCTGCGCGTCGATAGCAGACCGGGCGATGGAACCTGCGTGACCTTGCTGGTACCGCGCCGCAGCGAGGGGGGCGGGGATGGCGGTGAGGGGGCCGACCGCCTCGCGCGGGTGCAGCAACCGGCCGGTCGTTCCGGTGGCAAGCGCGACGCCATCCGGGTGCTGCTCGCCGACGACCACAAGATGCTGCGCGACGGCCTCGCCGGCCTGCTTCGTGCCGAGCCGGACATCGAGCTGGTGGCTGAGGCGGAGGACGGTGAAGAGGCGCTGGCGCTGGCCGAGCAATGGCGCCCCGACGTCGTGGTCATGGATGTCTCGATGCCGGGCGTCAACGGCATCGAAGCGACCCGGCGCCTGCGGCGCGAGCTGCCGGCGATCGCGGTGGTGGGCTTGTCGATGCACGACAGTAAGGAGATGGCCGACGCCATGCGCGCCGCCGGCGCCGCCGTGTATCTGTCCAAGGACGGGGCCGCGAGCACGCTCGTGGAGGCAATCCGTACGCACGGTACGGTCGCCGCCGAGTAGGCATCGGCGCCAGCAAATGCCGCACGTTGGGCGCGCAAAAAAGCCGGCTCGAGAACGGCCGGCTAGAGAGGGGATGTGGTCGCTTAAACGAAGTCGAGGTCGGGGGTTTTCGCCATGAGCTCGGAGGCCTCGGCCCGCTCGTCCGCCTCGCCGTCGAGTACTTCGCGGCGCAACCGCATGTAAATGGTATAGATCTGCGTCGGCTCGCCGGGCCGTTCGACCACGAAGAACGGCGCACGCTCGACGTCGTGATGCTCGGCGATGCGCTGGCCCTCGCTATCGGGGTCGCGTTCGTCGGCCACGAGGATCCGGTCGATGCGGTCGGACAGGCCGTCGCGCTCCAGCCGATCGCGCACGTCGGCGCATTTGCGGCAGGGGCTGCCGTCGGCCAGGACTTTCTCGACCATCGTGATCGTCATTGCACTCATCTCGTTTCCTTCGGGCCGGCGCGGGCCATCAGCCCGCGGCCTGCTTGTTGCCGGCATGCAGACCGCACTCCTTGTCGATGTCCAGTTCCCACCACCAGCGGCCGACGCGCTCGTGCTGGTTGGGCAGAACCGCGCGCGTACAGGGCTGGCAGCCGATGCTGATAAAACCCTGCTGGTGTAGCTCGTTGTAGGGCACGTCGTTCTCGCGGATGTACCGCCACACGTCGGCCGAACTCCAGTGCGCCAGCGGGTTGAACTTGGTCAGCTTGCCGTTGGCACCGGCGAATGCGGGGTCTTCCTGCACCACCGGCACGCTCGCGCGCGTGTCCATGCTCTGGTCGCGCCGCTGACCCGTGATCCACGCGTCCAGGGTCGCCAGCTTGCGCTTGAGCGGCACGACCTTGCGGATGCCGCAGCACTCGGCGTGACCGTCGCGATAGAACGAGAACAGGCCCTTCTCGCGCACCAGGTCCTGGACCTGCTCGGCGTCCGGGAACTGCATGTCGATCGGGATGCCGTAGTGCTCGCGCACGCGCTCGATGAAGTCGTAGGTCTCTGGATGCAGCCGGCCGGTATCCAGCGAGAACACCGCCACGTCCGGGCGGATGCGCGTTGCCATGTCGACCAGCACGACGTCCTCGGCGCCCGAGAACGAGATGGCGAGGTTGTCGAAGTGCTCGAGGGCGCAGGCGATGATTTCCTGCGGGCTGCGGTCTTCGAGATCCTGCGGCAGCTTGTCGAGGCTGACCACGCTCATGGGAACTCCGCTGGCTGGGGGTTGCTCCGGGAACCCGGAACGGTGCTTTTATACCAGCGGGGGCTAAGAACGGAAAAGACTGACTTTTTCTATAAGCAGACCTCCCGGTTATATCGCCGGACCCGCGCGGCTCATTCCAGGTTCTGTATCTGCTCGCGCATCTGCTCGATCTGGACCTTGAGTTCCACGCTGGCGTGGGAACGGTCGGCACTGGCCGCCTTGGAGCCCAGCGTATTGGCCTCGCGATTGAGTTCCTGCATGAGGAAGTCGAGCCGCCGGCCGACCGGCTCGTCCGCCTCCAGGGCGGCGCGTACGGCGGCGATATGCGTGTCCAGCCGGTCGAGTTCCTCGCTCACGTCCAGTCGCTGCGCCTGGTAGGCCAGCTCCTGCTCCAGGCGGCCCGGGTCGTGGTCAATCTCGAGCTGCTGCAGGCGCTCCAGCAGCCGTTCGCGCAGGCGCTCGCCGATCTCGGCCGCGTGCGTGCGCTCCTCGGCGACCAGTTGCTCGATTCGCTGGCATCGCTCGAGCAGGTAGCCCTTGAGCTGCTCGCCTTCGCGCACGCGTGTCCCGATGAGGTCGTCGAGCGCGGCATCGAGCAGGTCCAGCGCGGGCTCGCGCAAGGCTTCGCGGTCGGGCTCGGCCGTGCGCACCACCCCGGGCCATTGCAGGATGTCGTAGGCCGAGAGCCGCGCGGGATTGGTGATGAAGTCGTCGACCCGGTGGCTGGCCGATACGATGGCCTCGACCAGTTCTTCGTCGATGCCCAGCCCGGCGCCGCCGGAGGCCGGCGAGAAGCGCAGCGTACATTCCACCCGGCCGCGGCCGAGCACTGCACCGACGCGCTCGCGCACCTCCGGTTCCAGGGCACGCAAGGTGTCCGGCAGGCGCGGCTGGATCTCCAGGTGGCGGTGATTGACCGCGCGCAGCTCCCAGGCCAGGGAGCCGGCGTCGGTGGTGGCCTCGCGGGCGGCGAATGCGGTCATGCTGGCGGGCATCGAACGCTCCTTGGTTGGCGCTGGGGTGCGCTGGATCTCGGTCCGTATGGTCGGGTAGCGGCCATTGTCGCCAGTCGAGCCATCGGGGAAAACCGACATCCGCACGCTGTGCGACGCGCGCGGGCATGCCAATGGGGACGTGTGCCGTCCGCGTCCGTACAATGCGTGTTCGTTTTCCGAAGGAGAGACCGCATGCGACCGAGCGGCCGCGCAGCCGATGAAATCCGCCCCGTACGGATCACGCGAGCATACACCAAGCACGCCGAGGGCTCCGTCCTGGTGGAGTTTGGCGATACGCGCGTGATCTGCAACGCCAGCGTGGACCAGCAGGTCCCGCGCTTTCTGCGCGGCAAGGGGCGTGGCTGGGTGACCGCGGAGTACGGCATGCTGCCGCGGGCCACAGGCAGCCGCATGAACCGCGAGGCCGCGACTGGGCGCCAGGGTGGGCGCACGCAGGAGATCCAGCGCCTGATCGGGCGTTCGCTGCGCGCGGCGATCGACATGGAGGCCCTCGGCGAGCGCACCATCCAGATCGACTGCGACGTCATCCAGGCCGATGGCGGAACCCGCACGGCGGCCATCACCGGCGCTTTCGTCGCGCTGACCGATGCCGTGAACACGCTGGTGGCCAAGAACTCGCTGCGGCGCAACCCGCTGCACGGCATGGTGGCCTCGGTGTCGGTCGGCATCGTCGACGGCGAGCCGGTGGTGGACCTGGATTACGCCGAGGATTCGACTGCCGAGACGGATATGAACGTGGTGATGAACGACCACGGCGGCTTCATCGAGCTACAGGGCACGGCCGAGGGACACGCCTTCCAGCGGGACGAGCACGACCGGATGCTCGACCTGGCGACCAAGGCCATCGGCGAGCTCAACGACATCCAGCGCGAGGCGCTGCGCTAGTGATACGCGTCGTCCTGGCCAGCAATAACGCCGGCAAACAGCGCGAGTTCTCCGCGCTGCTGGCCGACGCGGGGATCGAACTCGTCACGCAGGGCGAACTCGGCGTCGACGCTGCCCCCGAGACCGCGACCACGTTCATCGAGAACGCGCTGGCCAAGGCGCGCCATGCCGCCGCCCACACGGGCCTGCCGGCGATCGCCGACGACTCGGGGCTGGAAGTCGACTTCCTCGACGGCGCGCCGGGCGTCTACTCCGCCCGCTTCGCCGGCGAGCCGAGCGACGACGCGGCCAACAACGCACGCCTGTTGCGAGAACTCGAAGGCGTGGTTCCCGCGCAGCGCAGCGCACGCTACCGCGCGGTGTTGGTCTACCTGCGCTCGGCCGAGGATCCCGCCCCGCTGATCGCGGAGGGCACCTGGGAGGGTCACATCGGCGATGTCACGCGCGGCGACGGCGGCTTCGGCTACGATCCCCTGTTCGAACTGCCCGACGGCCGCACCGCGGCCGAACTAACCGGCGACGAGAAAAACCGCATCAGCCACCGTGGCCAGGCGCTGGAGGCGCTACGCGGCAAACTATCGCCCGCACCCCACGAGGGTGCTTAAGCCCCTATTCCTGCGGCTCCTCGCGATGACGTCTTTCCGAGGGATTGCGTCATTGCGAGCGAAGCGAAGCAATCCATCGCGTGCCGCGGGCAAGGAGCAGC
>JBBEEB010000046.1:0-5312 GCA_040880995.1 Halofilum sp. (in: g-proteobacteria) | reverse complement strand
TGAATCCGCAACACGAATGCTATCGCGGGCGGCTCGACGAGGACGCGGTCGTCGAGCGCATGGCGACCGGTCACGGCATGCTCGGCAGCGCCGCCGAATACCTCGATAGCACGGTGGACCACCTCGAGGAACAGGGCATCCACGACCGCCGTCTGCGACGCCTGCAATGCCGGGTAAAAACTCTTCGTTCTTGACTTACACGTCCCGGCTGATGCGGGTGGCGCGGCCCACGATGCGGAGCTCGTCGGCTTCCGCCGGGCCAAGATGCTCGTCCTCATAGTGCGGTGCGTCGCTAATGACCCATACGCCGCCGCGGATGTCTTGCTGTAGGCGCCGAAAGCGCGCTCGGCCATACGCCTTAATGGCGTACAGGCCATCATTCCTGAGTTCGCGAACGCTCGTGTCGATCAGGACGAGGTCGCCGTCGCTTATCGTGGGCTGCATCGAGTCGCCGTGGGCGGTGATGAGCCGCATGTCCTGCCCGCACAGCCCGCGTGCCTCCAGCCAGTCGCGCCTGATCGCTATGGGACCTGCTCGAACGATTTCTTCGCCCAACTCGTCCGAGACGGCATCGGGATCGAGTTGCGGGATGATCGCGAAGGAGCGGAGCGTGTCGTTTGCGTTCGAGTCATGGGAGTCGAGCACGCCTCGCCCGGTCGCTAGCCATTCCACGGACACCTGCCCCGCGTGGGCAAGAGCGACCAGTCGTACGCGCGATGGATCTCCTTTGCCGACGAGATAGCCACTAATGGTGCGCGGGGCGACCTCCGCTCGTTCCGCCAGCTTCTGAATCGTGCCGGCGTTGCTGATCGCCACCCGTAGGCGCTCGGCGAAACCGTTGGTCATCATCACAGTCCTTTTGCCGGCTCCCGTGTCGGCCTGCGGAGCAGGTCGGTATGCCGGATTTAGTCATTGCTATGGCCGTTCCTTTCATTTCCCGTAGTTGTTCGGGTCCTCTTCTTGGCTAAAAATGCCTGATAAGGCGCTTACAATTTAGTAATATGCCTATTAACGCCTATTGTCTTGACCGCGAAATGCCCGATCAGGCAGCATCTTGGGTGCGGGCAAAACGGACTGCTGCTACGCGCGACTCCAGAAGGCCAAGGCTGAGGGGGAGGGCATGCGTAAGTCATCACGACCACGGGCAGTGGTGGTCGGCCGCAAGCGCAGTCGCGCGGGTGCGCCGACCTACCGAATTCGCGTACTCGCGCGATCGGAACAGCCTGTAGCAGCTTTCCCCGAGGTTTCGTCCGTCCTGCTATTGGGCCCGAGTTCTGGGCCTCGTGTCTTTTGCGGTTGCAAGGCCTTACCGTAATCCAACTTCCCCGCTTCGGATAGCCGCGCGAACTGCAGCTCATCATCGCTGTTGTCCGAGGAGACGAGCATGAGCCAAAACCAGTGTGCGCGTACACGTGTACCCGTTGGCGTGCCCGGCCTGAACGAGATCCTCGACGGGGGCTCATCGCGGGGCGCACGTATCTCGTATTGGGCGGGCCCGGAGTCGGCAAGACTACCCTTGGTGTTCAGTTTCTTCTTGACGATGACGCTGACCCGTCAGTGCTCATCACACTCGGCGAAGGCGCCGAACAGCTGCGCGACAACGCCGTGCGCCTCGGACGCTCGCTCGACGCAATCTCGATCCTCGACTTGTCTCCCGCGGATGACGAACCGCCAACCGACCGAACCTACAACTTGTTGGAGAGCTGGGAGGCCGAAAGCGATTCAATCCACGACCAGATCATCGAATATGTCCGCGAGCGCAGGCCGAGTCGCATACTGATCGACTCGCTAAGTCAGCTCCGTTACCTGACCCCTAATACTTTTCAGTTTCGCAAGCAGGTCCTTTCGCTTGCGCGCTACTTGACGGCGGCCGGCTCGACGCTGCTGATCAGTGCCGAGGAAGGCACGGCCGGCGGCAGTGATGATGACCTGCAATTCATGAGCGACGGTGTGATCCATCTCACACGTGGCGACAGCGGCCTCACGTGTGCGGTGACCAAAATGCGCGGATCGAGTTTCGCTGCCGGCGCGCACCACTACCGGCTCGATGGTCGCGGTATGACGGTCTACCCGCGGCTGATCCCGGGCGAACACGGCCAGTCGTTCACACACGAGTCGATCGGGTCGGGGGTACCCAAGCTCGACAGGCTCGTCGATGGCGGCATCGATCGCGGCACCGTGACGCTCGTATCCGGCCCAACCGGTGTCGGCAAGACGACTCTGGCGGCTCACTTCATGAAAGAGGCAGCGGGCCGTGGCGAGCGTTCCGCGATCTACTGCTTCGACGAGGTTCGGTCTACGTTCATGCATCGCTGCGAGAGCGTGGGTCTGCCCGTCCACGAAATGGTGGACAACGGCTCACTGTCGTTCATTGCGGTCGAGGCGCTGCACTACGATGCGGACCAGTTCGCGTTCATGGTGCGCGAAGAGGTCGAAACGATGGGCGCGCGCATCGTGATGATCGACAGCCTTGCCGGGTACCGGCAGTCGGTTCGGGGTGATGATCTGGTCTCGCGCGTGCACGCGCTATGCCGTTATCTGGTGAATATGGGGGTTACGGTCCTACTGATCAACGAAGTCCGTGTGATCGCCGGCGACGAGTTCCGCGTCTCCGAGGACCGCGTCAGCTATCTGGCCGACACCATACTCATCCTGCGTTACGCCGAGATCGAAGGCGAGTTGCGCAAGACCATCGGAGTCCTCAAAAAGCGAACGGGAGAATTCGAACGAAGCCTCCGCGAGTTCAGCATCACCGGCTCGGGCGTCGCCCTTGGCAGGCCACTCACGGAGTATCTCGGCCTGTTACGGGGCGTGCCGCAACGGCGCGCGACCGCGGGCGGCGACCGTGGCGACTACTGAGGGTGACCCGGCTCGCGCCGGGAGCATCGCTCTCGACGTGCGTGGACAGGGTAATGTGGACCTGCTGGATCACCTGCTCGGGGATTACTACCGGCTGATCCACGGCTTCGCCGATGACGCGTTCGACTTGGCCGTGGTCGACCCCGCGGCGTTGGACAAACACCGCACCGTTCTGCAGCGCTTGCGGAGCGAGCAGTCTCCGGTGATGCTCCCGGTCTTGCTGTTGGTGGACAGCCGGCGTCCGCCGGAGAACCTCATCCGGCGCGAGTTGGGCGTAAGCATTGAGGACGCCGTGCGCGTGCCGACGTCCGCCCCAGAGCTCCTCGCGCGCGTTGCGAATCTGTTGCGCTTGCGCGAGCTATCCCACATTCAGCACGAGCGGGAGACGGCCATCCAGCGTGCACTGGATGGCACGACACGGGCGCTGCGGACCCTCAATGCAGCCAACGAGAGGCTCGTCCGATCCCGTGGAGAGAGCGAGCTGTTGCAAGCCATTTGCCGGGTGGTGGTGGAAGAAGGCAACTATCGCCTGGCATGGGTCGGATTCGCACAAGAAGAGCAGCGGCGTCTCACAATCGAGGCCGCGGCCGGGGAGGCGGCTGGCGATTTTGGCACTTTGCCGTTCGAGCAGAATCGGGGCGCCAGCGGCCCAGCCGGGCGTGCGCTGGAAACCGGCGAGTCGCAGCTCGCCCCGGATCTCGCCAAGGAGCCGGCGCTCGCGCCTGTAGGCGAGACGCTGCGCGCCTACCGGCTATCCAGCGCCCTCGCTCTACCGATTTGTCCGGTGATCGGTCCCCAAGGTGTTTTGACGATCTATGCCGCTCAGCCTGACGATTTCGCGCGGGAAGAGTGTGCTTTGCTCGAACGGCTAGCCGCCAACATCGAATTTGGCATCAATGGGCTGCGCGCTGACCGCGAGCGTGAACGCCAAAAAGAAGAGATCCGTCAACTCGCCTACTCGGATCCGCTAACGGGGTTGTCCAATCGTAATGACCTCGTCGAACGCTTGAATGCGCTGCTTGCATCGGCGCCCCATTGCGGCCTCGCAGTTCTTTTCATCGATCTCAATCAGTTCAAACTGATCAACGACGCCCTAGGACATCTGGCTGGGGATGGCGTGCTAAGCCGAATCGGCGAGCGCCTCTCGGCCCTGGTTCGGCGTGACGATCTCGTTGCACGGCAGGGCGGCGACGAGTTCATCGTCGTGACTGCGGCCGAACCGCGGAGCGAGTGGTGGCAAGAAGGGATGGAATGCGCGGAGATCTCGGCGCGGGTCGCCAACGAGCTCGCGGCCCGGATCATCGACGCGCTGCGTCAGCCACTAGTGGTGCTCGGGTATAAACGGCAACTCGGCGTCAGTGTTGGTATAAGCCTGTACCCGTCACACGCATGCACGGCTCATGAGCTGATCGAAAAGGCGGATACGGCGATGTACGAAGCCAAGCTGGTCGGTCACCATGCGGCCGTTGTCTATGATGAATCACTATCGCGAGAACGCCAGCGCCGCCTTTCGATGGAGACCCGCCTGCATAGCGCGATAGAACGTAAAGAGTTCACGCTTCACTACCAGCCAATCTTCCACCTAGAGACGGGCGCCGTGCTTGGGGCTGAAGCGCTATTGCGGTGGATTGGCGAGGATGGAGACCACGTTGGCCCGGCGGAGTTCGTGCCAGTCGCGGAGGAAACGGGGCTTATCGTCCCGATCGGCGACTGGGTGCTCAGCCAGGCGGCACGACAGCTTGCCGCCTGGCATGAGCAGGGGCTGGAAGTCACGATGGCGATCAACCTGTCCGTTCGCCAGCTCTATCCGGAGGGCGACGCGCAGCACATCGCCGACCTCGTGACTCCGCACGTCGATCCGTCCTGGATCGAGCTGGAAGTAACCGAGAGCATTTTGATGACCGATCCGACCACCATCGAGGGAACGCTCCGACGGCTGCACGCCCATGGCTTCAAGCTCGCGGTGGACGACTTCGGCACCGGCTATTCATCGCTCGCGCGCCTTCGCAACCTGCCGATCGACACCATCAAGATCGACAAAAGCTTCGTGAGCGGTCTCGGGGAAGCCGATCAGGACTGTATGATCGTGCATGCGGTCGCACAGCTTGCGAAGAGCTTGTCCGTGTGGCCGCTGGCGGAAGGTGTGGAGAGCGCGGCGCAGCTAAGTCAGTTGCTCGCGTCGGGTTGCGTGAAAGGGCAGGGCTTTTGGTTCAGCCCTGCAGTCCCGGCGAGCGAGTTCATTCCCCTTGCGATGAGAACCATTGCAGAGAGTCCCCCTGCTGCAGCGCACCGCCATCACTAGGGAAGTCTGGTTAATCCATTGTGGTCGCGCTCGAGCCGATTTTGGCAGCCTGGCTATTGATCAGACCTTCCCTAGTAGCTGAGCTCCTCGAAGGCAGGGTCGACGGAGCCGTGCCAGCGACCGTGATAGGCCTCTAGCAGGCGTTCGGCCG
>JBBEEB010000045.1:0-5354 GCA_040880995.1 Halofilum sp. (in: g-proteobacteria) | reverse complement strand
CTCGCGATGACTCCTTCCTTGTGGCAACAGTCATTGCGAGCGGAGCGAAGCAATCCATTGCTTACCGCAGGCAAAGCGTAGAACCGAGCGTTCGAGCTCGACGCTGGATCGCTTCGTCGCCTACCGGCTCCTCTTGATCAACTTCGCCACTTGTCGCTGATTCGGGTACTGGGAACAGCCGCGTAGCCCGGATGTAGCCGGAGGCGGAATCCGGGATGGGACCTGGATTCCGCCTCCGGCTACATCCAGGCTACGTCGGCCCTCAATGGGCTTCCCGCATTCATCTTCGTTTCGGGGTCGGCCTTTGGGCGGACTGGTGCTCGCGATGGCGGAACCGGGCGAGTGGGCATCCCTTGGAACACCGTCATTATGAGCGGAGCGAAGCAATCCAGTCGTTCCGCGGGTACGGCGCAAAAAGCAAGGCCCAGACTCGGCACTGGATCGCTTCGTCGCCTCGGGCTCATCGACTCCGTCTGGACCGGTGCGCCATGCGTGTCAGGGAGCAATACCGAGAAACAAGGCCAGGGCCCGATCGACGCGAACGAGCTCGTCCCGATCGAGGGTACCGAGACGTTGGCCGATTGCTTGCCGCGGCACGGTCACGAGCTTGTCGATCATGACCTGCGATGGTTGTGCGAGGCCGTTATCGCCGTTGGGATGGAGATCGAGCCGCACCAGCGGCGCATCGATGCGCTCGCTCGAGAGCAGGCAGACGGTCACGCTGGCCAGCTCGGCAAAGTGATCGGACTGCACGATGAGCGCGGGACGGGGTTTGCCGCTATAGGAACCCCGCGCGGCGACCGTCACGAGATCGCCTCGGTTCACCGCGAGTCTTCCGGATCGCCGTCCCAATCGGCCGCACGGTCAATGAATTCCAGCGCCTCGGCCTCCCCGTGCGCCTCCGCGTTGATCCGCTGGGCCTGACGCCGGCACTCGGCTGCGAATCGCGGGGAGCGGGTGTCCGGTATCCAGATCTGGACCGGACGCAGACCCGCCTCGCGCATGCGCTCGCGGTAGCGCTGCTGCTTCGTGGTCACGATCTGGTCTCCGTTGACACGGTCACATGTTACCCGGTCGCATGTGACGGTACAAAGGGGCGTACCCCGATGCAGACGCAGAAGTAAACCTCGCGTCGCATCGACGCGCGTTGGCGAAACCCCGGATTCCGCTTTCGCTGCATCCGGGCTACGGGCTCTGCGGCCGGAAACGGCTTTGTCGTGGCTACACCGCCGTAGCCCGGATGAAGGCGGAGCCGGAATCCGGGGCGCGGTCATCGAGGTTCGCCGCTCGCCGGCACATTGATGTCGTCGACAGGGCCGGCCCAATCCGCGTAGACGCGCGTTGGCGAACCCCGGATTCCGCTTTCGCTGCATCCGGGCTACGGGTTCTGCGGCTTGAAGGCTTTGTTGTGGCTACACCGCCGTAGCCCGGATGAAGGCGGAGCCGGAATCCGGGGCAGGCTCATCAAGGTTCACCGCTCGCCGGCACATTGATGTCGTCGACGGGGCCAGCCCAATCCGCGCCGATGTCACCGCGCTCCACGAAACGGTGAAAAGACGAATACGCCCATCCCACCGCACACTCCGCAACACCGTGTTTCACCGGGTTGTAGTGGATGTAATCGACGTGACGCTCATAGTCGCCTTCGTCTCGAATTGTGTGCTCCCAAAAGCGGCGCTGCCACACAAGGACTTCGCCGCGATCATTGCGCGGGATATGCAATCCAGACTGGCTTAGGCTCCGGACAAAGCGCGACTTAATCCCACGCCATCGGCCCGAAAAGTCACTGGCGTGAGGCGGTAGAGTCCAAATGGCATGGAGATGGTCAGGGAGAATCACAATCGCATCCGTGCGGAATGGTCGCGCCGCGCACTCGGCCTTGAATGCGGTCCGTAGTACGTCGACGTGACGAATCAGCAGATCCGAACGGCGATCGTGCAGAGCAACTGTGAAGAAGTAGGTGCCGCCGGGGACGAAGTTGCGCCTGTATTGCACCATCCTTGGTAGAACTCCTTCCCGGGGTTTCCCCGGATTCCGCTTCGCTACATCCGGGCTACGGGTTCTGCGTCGTGGCTACACCGCCGTAGCCCGGATGGAGGCGGAGCCGGAATCCGGGGATGCGTCGATTCACGTTACACGTCCGGATCTCGTGCACGCCCCTCACTTCATCTGGGGTTCGGAGTTTCAGCCCGTCCCGAGCGGCAGGGCCGGATCCGGGTTGCGCTCGGTGCCGGGGTGGAACAGCTCGGCGGCGGAAAGGTGGATGCCTTCTTCAGGGCGGCCGCCGCGCTGGCGCAGGGCGTCGATGCACAAGCCGCCCCGGCTGGGCGCGAGCGCCAGGCGCAGGGCGGCGTTGGTGACGCCTCCCTGACTGCCGGCCTCGCGCGTGCCGCGGAACAGAAAGCCGAGCGTACCGCCGCGCTCGGCGGCGAGCTGCAGGCGGCGCATGGCCTTGGGCGTGAGCGTGCCGGGCCAGGCGAGCACGACGCTGCAGGTGCCCGAGGACAGCGCCTGCTCCAGCGCCCACAGCCGTTCATCCGCCCGCTCGGCACCCTCACGCGGATGCACGACCAGGGTGTGGGCGAGATCGACACCGCTGGCGTAGAGGCCGGCGGCATGGGGGATGTAGGGCGGATCGATCCAGGCGGCCCAGCGCGGCCCCTGCGACAGCCGCGCGAGCACGGGCATCAGCAGGCGTAGCTCACCGATGCCGGCGCGCTCGGGCAGCAGCTCCGTGAGGGCGCCGCGGGGCCAGCCGCCGGCGGCGAGGTGTTGGTCGAGCGCGGCGAAGCCGGTGGGCTCGCCGTCGCCATGCTGGCCGCGGCCCTGCCAGATGTCGCCGCGGGCCAGCAGGCGCTCGAGCGCGGGATCGCGCGACTCGTTTCGGATGTCGGCGGAATTCATGCGGGGACTCCATTGCGCACCAGCCCGACCGCGAGCCCTTCCAGCACCAGTTCCTGCTCGCGCAGGTCGATACGGATGAGTTCGTAATCGGGGTTTTCGGCAATCAGCTCGACGCGCGGGCCCTGGCGGCGGAAGCGTTTGACGGTGACCTCGTCTTCCAGGCGCGCGACCACGATCTGGCCATTGGCCGCCTCGGCGGCGCGATGGACCGCGAGCAGGTCGCCGTCGAGGATGCCGGCATCGCGCATGCTCTCGCCCTGGACTCGCAGCAGGTAGTCGGCACGCGGGTGGAACAGGTCGGCGTCGAGGCGGTAATGGTTCTCGATGTTTTCCTCGGCCAGGATGGGCGCGCCCGCGGCGACGCGGCCGACCAGCGGCAGGCCGTTCGGGCGCGCCTCGACCAGACGGATGCCGCGCGAGGCGCCGGGGGTGAGTTCGATCACGCCCTTGCGCGCCAGCGCCCGCAGATGGCTCTCGGCCGCGTTGGCCGAGCGGAAGCCGAGCGTGCGGGCGATCTCGGCTCGCGTGGGGGGCGCGCCCTCGCGCTCGAGGCGATCGCGGATGAGGGCGAGGATTTCTTCTTGCCGTGCGGTCAGGTCAGTCATACTGTAGTTCCATACAGGTATGGCTGGCATTATATACAGTGCCGCCCGCAGGGCAAGCCCCTTGCCTGACCGTCGCGCTGGACCGAGGCGGGCCGCCCGGCCGAGCCGCAGCACGGTGTGCGCCCGAAAAAACGTGACCGGTTTCCGGTTATGCGCGCGCCGATGCTACGATCCGCTTTTGGTATTTCCCGATGCGCCGACGAGCGCCCGTGCGCACCGCGCACCTTGCGCGAGCGCCGCGCCGCCCTGAACACCGAACGGACCGTAAGTCGGCCTCCACGGTCAGCGGGAGGGCCATTCCGGCCTCAGCCGGAGCAGCCCGAGCCACCCGCGACGTGCCGAGAGGGCGACAACACGTATTGCTTGCAGGCTCCGGCATGGCGCCGGAACCGGGCGCAGCGATGGCCCGACACCTACCCTCGGGACAGGCGCCGGCCCGCGCCCGGTACCGGAATGCCGGAACTCGCGGAGGAGAAGAAACATGGCAAACCAGGCGAAAGAATCGGCCAAGCTCACGCGGGCCGATGGCGGCGAGGCAGACCTGCCCGTCTATCACGGCACCTACGGTACGCCATGCGTCGATGTGCGGCCGATGCCGGGATCGGCCGACTGCTTCACCTACGACCCCGGCTTCGCCACCACGGCCAGTTGCAGTAGCGCGATCACCTATATCGACGGCGATCAGGGCATCCTGATGTACCGGGGTTACCCGATCGAGCAGCTGGCGGAGCACTCGACGTACCTGGAGGTCGCCTACCTGCTGCTCTATGGCGAGTTGCCGCAGAAGGACCAGGAAGATTCCTTCGTGGACTCGATCACGCACCACAGCATGGTGCACGAGGCGGTGGGCCGCTTCTTCGAGGGCTTTCACCACGACGCGCATCCGATGGCGATGATGTCGTCGACCGTCTCGGCCCTGGCGGCGTTCTACCACGACCGCATCGACATCCATAATCCGGCCGATCGCGACGTCTGCGCGCACCGGCTGATCGCCAAGATGCCGTCGTTGGCGAGCTACGCGTACAAGTACGCGCACGGCCAGCCGTTCATGTACCCGCGTAATGACCTCGACTACGTGGAGAACTTCCTGCGGCTGATGTTCGGCGTGCCGACCGAGGCGTACGAGTTCAATCCGACCTTCGTGCGCGCGCTCGAGCTGATCATGATCCTGCACGCCGACCACGAGCAGAACGCCTCGACCTCGACCGTGCGGCTGGTATCGAGCTCCGGCGCGAATCCGTTCGCCGCCGTCTCCGCCGGCATCGGCTCGCTCTGGGGCCCGGCGCACGGCGGCGCGAACGAGGCGGTGATCAACATGCTCGACGAAATCGTCGAGTCGGACGCGACCATTGCCGACTTCATCGCGCGCGCCAAGGACAAGGACGACCCCTTCCGCCTGATGGGCTTCGGCCATCGCGTGTACAAGAACTACGACCCGCGCGCCAAGATCATCCGCAAGACCTGCCACGATCTGCTGCAGGAGCTCGGCAGCGAGAACCAGCCGCTGTTCGAGACGGCGCTGGAGCTCGAGCGCATCGCGCTGGAGGACGACTACTTCGTCGAGCGCAAGCTCTACCCGAACGTCGACTTCTATTCCGGCATCATCATGAAGGCGATGGGCATCCCGCAGAACATGTTCACCGTCATGTTCGCCATTGCCCGCACCAGCGGCTGGCTGGCGCATTGGAAGGAGCTGATGGAGGACCCGGAGATGCGCATCGGCCGTCCGCGCCAGCTCTACACCGGCCCGGCCCAGCGCGACTACGTGGACATCGAGCGGCGCTAGCGGCCCTTGATCGTGGCTGCCCGTTCATTCGCGGCCGGTGGCCGCTCCTACATGGCCCT
>JBBEEB010000044.1:0-1009 GCA_040880995.1 Halofilum sp. (in: g-proteobacteria) | reverse complement strand
TGTCGTTGCTATGGAGGTTGTTCACCCGGGACTTGGGAGTAAGGCTGTGGTTGCGACGCCAGACAGTCTGATCCTGGAGCCCCGGATGAACATCCACAAGAATGCCCGCATGACGGTTCGCGGTCGAGCCCTTCTTGTCGAGCGCATAGTCGAGCACGGCTGGCCGGTGGTGGAGGCTGCTTCGGCGGCCGGGGTATCGGAGCGCACGGCCCACAAGTGGCTGGCGCGCTACCGGGCGGGCGGCGAGGATGCCCTTGGTGACCGGCGCTCGACACCGAGGCGATCGCCGTGCCGCACACCGGAAGGCACGGTCGCCGACATCGAGGGGCTGCGCCGGGAACGGCTGAGCGGGCCGCGCATCGCCCGCCGTCTCGGTCTGCCGGTCTCGACCGTGGGCGCCGTGCTGCGCCGGCTCGGCCTCGGCCGCCTGAAGGGGCTCGATGAGCGGCCCGAGATCGTGCGCTACGAGCGCGCCAGACCCGGCGAGCTGATCCACATCGACACCAAGAAGCTCGGCCGCATCGACGGCATCGGCCACCGCATCACCGGCGACCGGACACAGCGCAAGCGCAAGCTTGGCTGGGAGCACCTCCACGTCGCCATCGACGACTGTTCGCGGCTTGCCTACACCGAACTCCTGCCCGCCGAGACCGGCGAGGCCTGCGCCGGCTTCCTCGCCCGCTCCGCCGCCTGGTTCGCCGCCAACGGCGTCGCCATCCGCCGCGTCATGACCGACAACGCCCTTGCCTACACCAGAAGCCGTGCCTTCAAGGCGACGCTCACCGGCATCGGCGCCCGTCACATCACCACCAGGCCCTATCGGCCGCGAACCAACGGCAAGGCAGAGCGCTTCATCCAGACCGCCCTGCGCGAATGGCTCTACGCCAGACCCTACGCCCAATCCGCAGCACGAGCCGCCGACATGCCCGGATGGCTTCACTGGTACAATCACCACAGACCGCACTCAGCCCTCAAGGCACTTCCACCTGCTTCAAGGCTGAACAACGTC
>JBBEEB010000043.1:0-5500 GCA_040880995.1 Halofilum sp. (in: g-proteobacteria) | reverse complement strand
GTGGCGCTTCCGCAGTAGGCGCCGGATTTTTTACACAGTCTCTTCAGCCCGACCGAAGCCGGCAATCGGCTGGCGTACGAGGACAGGCGGCTATTCGGCCGGTAGGTCGAGGATCGGTTCGCGCCGGCCGTCGGTGGTGAGATCCCCGGCGTCAAAGCCGTTGCTGCGCTCCAGGTAGGGGCGCAGCTGCTCGCGTAGCTCGTCGGTGGAGTATTGCTCGCCGGCGGGCACGCGCAACAGTTCGAATCCGGCGGCGTGGCAGGCCTCTTCAAGGAAACGCGCCTGTCGTCGGTGCTCGGCGGCTTCTTGTGGCCGCTCCAGCTCGACGGCGACCAGCGGGCGCGTATCCCGCGGATCGCACACGACGAAATCGAACGCATGGGCGCCCAGGCGATTGAGCGCGCCGGCCGCCCGGCGCCGCGAAAGGTTGCGTCGCACGCTGAGGGCATCGCCGGCGTGTAGCTTGGGCAGGATCAGCGCGCGGTCGCCCACCGCCTGCTCCAGGCTCTGATGCAATGCGCGTTCGTCCGGCGCGAGTACGGCGGGGCGCCGGTTATAGGGGTAGGACACACGCGTCCGCCGGCGCAGCGCGAGCGCCAGTACAGCGATCGCCAGCAATACAGCGAGCGGCACCCCTGGGAATAGAGCCCAGGGTGGGAAGCTCTCGAACCAATCCATCGGTGCTCCTCCGCTCGGCCCCGACCGAGCGGGGCTTTCTCTTGTCATCTCCTCTGCATAACAGATGGTGGCCGGATGTGCCAACCCGACCGCCCGGGGCGACGATGTGCTCAGGCGCGTTTTGGGAGGGGGCGCGCGAAGCTCAGCTCATTACCGTCGGGATCGCGCAGGTGGAAGTAGCGCTCTCCCCAGGGCGCATCCGCCGGCTCGGCCTCGGGGGTCAGACCGGCCGCGCAGACCCGCCGGTACATGGCATCGACGTTGGAGACGTGGATGATCGCCCGGCCCCAGGGCTGCTCGGGCACGGGGCCGGCCATCAGGTTGATATACCCGGCGCCGGCATGGAAGCTGGTGAAATCCGCCTCCGGCCCGCCGTGATACAGGGCGAAGCCGGCCGCCTCGTAGAACGCGACCGCGCGGGCCATGTCGGCGGTATACACAGTCACGGCGCTCACGCCGTCGAATCGCAGCGGTGCATCGGGCATCGGTCTCGCCTCATCGAGTAACTACGAACCCGCGCGATCCTGCCCGAGTGGCCGCCGCGGGGGAAGGGCGACGCGGGCACGCGGACGAGTCCTCCGCGTGCCCGCGGGCAGAGCTACGAGAACGCTATCCCAGCCGGCATCGGACCGAGGCTACACAATGGCCCGGCTGCCCCGCCGCTCAGCCGATCTGTTCCTTTTGCGCGCCGGAGTGCGGGCCGGCATTGCCGAGCGAGGGTGCCTGGCCCTCCGGCTCGGGCTGTTGCTTGGCCCAGAACTCGCCGCGGCCGTCGAGTGCGGTGCCCTGGCTCCAGCGGCCCTCGGGCGCGCTCTTGTCCAGCAGCGTGTTGAGGTAGTAGTACGAGTGCTGCATCGCCTCGTGCGCCTCGGGCGTCGAGTTCGGGATGGGCAGCGAGGCGCTCATGCCACCCATCTCCTCGATTACCGAGAGCCACTGCTGCTGGTGGTAGGTGTCGCGCGCGACCAGGAACGACAACATGTCCTTCATGCCGTGGTCGTCGGTCCAGTTGTACAGGCGCGAGGCCAACACACGTCCGCCGGCTTCCGCGGTCACATTGGCCAGCATGTCGGCGCCGACGTTGCCGGTGGCATAGACGTGGCTCATGTCGAACGGCACGCCATTGGCGTTGACCGGCATCGCCGAGAAGCCCGACGAGAGCAGGTGGCGCGGATTGGCCCCGCCCAGGATGGAATGGACGATGGGATCGCGCGCCGCTTCCTCCTGCACCGAGGCGGGTGCGCCCTCGAGATTGAGCGCCACGGCATGGCCGAGGAACTCGACGTGCGACAGCTCCTCGGTGGCGGTCGACATCAGCATGTCGCGGATGCGGTCGTCCCCGCGCGCGCCCATGGCCTGAAAGAAGTACTGCATGGCGACGCGGATCTCGCCCTCGATGCCGCCGATCGCCTGCTGGAGCAGCTTGGCGAATTGTGGGTCCGGCCGGTCGACCTTGACGGTGTACTGCAGCTTCGACGAATGATGAAACATGGTTCCTCCCTGGAACGCGGTGGAAGGGATGCACCGGCCAGCGGCCGGCGACCTCCGGGTTGCGACCCGCGCCCCTTTGGGCGGTTCCATGTACGCACGCTCTACTGAGGGCTCGGACGTTCCGTGCGAACCCGACGCCGAGCGGTGCGTGCACGATAGCGAAAGATCGAGGAACCACTACATGAACACTCAATGCACACGAAATGGGTCCGTCTCGCGGCCCGGTGAGCGTTTGCCACCTCGCTGCTTGTCCGCCTAGCTGGCACCGCGGCGCGAGATCGGCGTAGCGCCATTTAGCGTTCATCTCGTGTTGATTTAGTGGTTCCCCCATCTTTCCTGGCGCGGCAGAACTCGGGGGACAGACTTCAGCGCCGCAGCAGGATGGCCCACCAGCGGGCGATATTGAGCAGGCTCATCAGCGAGGCGGCGACGTAGGTCAGGGCGGCGGCCAGGAGGATGCGCCGCGCATGCGGCCGATCGGCCTTCTCGAGGTAGTCGCGCTGGAGGATGGGGAGGGCGCGCACGAAGCTGGCATCGAACTCGGTCGGCAGCGTGACCAGGTGGACCACGGCCGAAGAGCCCAGACTGAGCAGGCCGCCGAAGAAGGTCATCAGGCCGATGCCGGGCGCGCGCGTGATCATGCCCAGGAACGGCGAGGCCATGAGCAGGGCGGCACCGGCGCGCTCGGCGTTGTGCGTCGCGCGGACCAGGCGTGTGCGCCAGCGCAGTGGCGCGAAGCCCTGGGCATCCTGCAGGGCATGGCCGACCTCATGGGCCGAGACCGTGATCGCCGTCAGCGAGCGACTGTCGTAGTTGGCCGGCGACAGGCGCACGACCTTGTCGCTCGGGTCGTAGTGATCCCCCGCATCGGTGCGTTCGACGCCCACCAGCTCGAGCCCGTAGCGATTGAGCAGATGGCGGGCGAGATCCGCCCCCGTGCCCGGATAGCGGTCCGCGGGCTCGTGGTAGCGCGCCATCACGCGGCGCACCCACAGGCCGGGGCCGAACACGATCAGGAGCACGAGGATTGCGGGCAGTATCAGGTGCATGGGGGCTCGAGCATCAGGCGGCGCGCTCAGGCTACCGCAAGCCCGCCGCTCTGCCCACGAGCAGCGGGGCTAGCAGCCTGTCGGGCTTAGGGCATCGTAGCGAGGCGGGTGGGAATCGAGGCCAGATTTTCGATCGTCCGAGGAGAATAGTGGTGACTATTGGACGAGGAGGATCGCAAATATGGACCGATTCCCATTCGCCGCAGTAGATGAGCCTAAGTCCGATAGGCTGCTAGTAGCCGGCGGCGGCGCGGATCGAGTCGATCAACGCCTGCATGGCCGCGGCGTGCGGGCCGCGCCAGTACAGTCGGTCGCAGCCGCTACAGCCGCTGTAGCGGCGAAAGCGCTCGTAGCGGCGTGGCTGCGGTCGGGCGGTTCAAGGCTCGTCGATGCGTTCGTCCAACTCGCGCTGCTCCCAGGCCTCGAACTCGCGCAGGTCGCTGCGCATCCAGCGGACGGCCCAGGCGAGTACGGCGGCGTCGTCGAGCAGACCCGCCCCGGCGATGAAGTCCGGGATCAGGTCGACCGGCGTGACGAAATACAGCAAGGCCCCGACGCTAGACAGCACGGTGGGCCAGGGGAGGTCCGGGTACGCGCCGCGGGCGTAGGCGCGCAGCATGCGGATGAGTAGCGCCAGCTCGCCCTTCAAGTCGCCCAGCGGGCCCTGGTGGGTACTCGCCTTGCGCTGCGCCCGCCCGATCAGCTCGGCGAGCTTGCGCGGATTGCTCGCGTAACGCCCTGCGGGCCGGCGGATCCAGTCCGCGCCCAGCTGTCCCAATTCGTCTGACGAACTCGACATAGCCGCGGTGTCCCCGGAAGATGCCGCCCCCGAGTGAGGGCCTCTGCTCGCATTGTCGCGCGCATTCGGGGCCAGTCAATCGCCAGTTCGCGGGTAATCGCGAGAGTGTGGAAGGGTGCGCGTCCGTGCGGTGCGGACTTGCGCAGTGGTCGTGTCGGTCGGTATACACGAGGAGTCTCGGTCCGGGCCCGGAGGGCTTACTAACCCGAACCCTGGTAAAGTCTCACTCAGAGCCCCAGAGAAGTTCGCCTGCAAGGCGCGTTCGCGCAGGCATAGCGATCCTATTCCAAGCGGACGCAACGCCGCAGGCGGGCTTCTCTGGGGCTCCCTTCGGGCGGGCCTGTGCCGGGCCATCCGCGGCGTTGCGCGTTCTTGAAATGGAGCCGCCATTCCTGCGAACGCGCGCCTTGCGGCTGACCCGGCAGAGACCCGCTGAATGAGGCTTTACCAGGGTTCGGGTTAGTAAATGCACGCGCAGGCAAAGGAAGCGCGACTTGAGCGCGTCGCCGAGGGCATCTATCGCTTCGATACCGGCTACGTCCGCCCGCGGCATACCGCCTGCTTCGTGGTGGTCGAAGCAGGCCGCGCGAGCATCATCGACTGCGCCACCGCGGCGAGCGTGCAACCGCTGCTCGCCGCTCTTGAGCTCGAAGGCATCCGCCGTGAGGCCGTCGAAGCGGTGGTCGCCACGCACGCCCATCTTGATCACACCGCGGGCATCGGGCCGCTCATAGCCGAGTTGCCGCGGGCGCGAGTGTTCGCGCATGCGGACACCGCGCCCCATCTGATCGACCCGACGCGCCTGGAGCAGGGCACGCGCGCCGTGCTCGGCGACGAGGTCGTCGACCGCGAACACGCACCGCCGGTGCCGGTGGACCCCAAGCGCATCGTCGAGACGCCGGACGGCGCCCCCGTGCCGCCGGGCGATCGCCTCCGGGTGGTCCACACGCCCGGTCACGCCCGCGATCACCAAAGTTTGTGGGATGCCGCCACGGCCACGGCGATCGCCGGCGACGCCTTCGGTGTCGCCTACCCCGAACTCGACCGTGGTCGGGGCGCCTTCGTCGTCCCGGAGACGCCGCCCACCCAGTTCGACCCCAAGGCGATGCACGCTTCGATCGACCGCATCCTGGCGCTGGAACCTATACGGGTGGTGCTGACCCATTTCAACGTGCTCGAACGGCCGGAGGCGGCCGGCGTCGCGCTGCACGGCATGGTCGACGAATACGTGGCCCGGTGCCTGGACGCCGAGTCGGTCGAGGCGCTGGAGCGTGGAATCCTGGCGGCCTACGAGCAGGCCCTGAGCCGCCAGGGCCGGCCCGAAGCAGTCGAGCTCATGCGCAAGCTCTACGGCTTCGACGCCCACCTGGTCAGCCTGGGGTTGTGGCACTGGCGCGCCAAGCAGCAGCGCTGAGGCGCTGGGTTTCGCGGGGCGCTTTCGCAGTTCCAGGCTACGCGAGTTGCATCGGCAAAATCGAAGTCA
>JBBEEB010000042.1:0-5513 GCA_040880995.1 Halofilum sp. (in: g-proteobacteria) | reverse complement strand
GCTTCATCCGGGCTACTGGGCGTGCTGCTTGGAACACAGTCATCGCGAGGAGCCGGCAGGCGACGACGCGATCCACTGTCGACCTCGAACGCTTGGTTCTGCGCCTTGACCGCGGTGAGCGCTGGATTGCTTCGCTTGGCTCGCAATGACGACTGGCACAACAAACGGGTCATCGCGAACCGATCCAGTCGATCCGCGGGGATGGTGCGGACCGCAGTGGATTGGCGAGGGGCGTGCATGCGGTGCGGTCAGTCGTGCGTCAGCCGGCGCACGGCATCTTGCCAGCCGCGCACGCGGGATTCACGCTCGGCCTTTTCGATCGACGGCTCGACGCGGCGATCCAGCGCCCATTGATCCTGCACCTGATCGAGCGACGTCCAGATGCCATGTCCGAGTCCGGCCAGATAGCTGGCGCCCAGCGCCGTGGTCTCGATCTCCCGGGGGCGCTCGACCACCAGCCCGACCAGATCGGCGAGGCGCTGCAGCAGCCAGTCGTTGACCACCATGCCCCCGTCCACCCGCAGCGTGCCCAACTGGGCATCGGCATCGCGCGCCATGGCGACCGCCAGGTCGTGGGTCTGGTAGCAGACGGCCTCGAGCGCAGCGGCGGCGAGCTCGGGCACGCCCGTGTTTCGCGTGAGCCCGAAGATGGCGCCACGGACGTCCGGCTCCCAATAGGGTGCGCCCAAGCCCGTGAACGCAGGCACCAGGTAAGTACCGTGATCGGGCCGCGCCTGTCGGGCGTGCTCCTCGCTTTCGGCCGCCGCGTCGATGAGGCCGAGGCCATCGCGCAGCCACTGAATGGTCGCGCCCGCAACGAAGATCGCACCCTCCAGCGCGTAGGTCGGCCTTCCGCCGATGCGGTAAGCCATCGTAGTCAGCAGGCGGTTGCTCGAGGCCACGGGCGTCTCGCCCGTATTCATCAACGCGAAGCAGCCCGTGCCGTAGGTGCTCTTGATCATGCCGGGCGTGAAGCAGGTCTGACCGACCACGGCGGCATGCTGGTCGCCGGCGACGCCGCGGATGGGCAGGGCCCGGCCGAACCCCCCGGGATCGGTCATGCCGAAGTCATCGGCGCAGTCGAGCACCTCGGGCAGTAGCGTCCGCGGCACCCCGAACAGGGAAAGGAGTTCGTCGTCCCAGTCCTGGGTATGGATGTTGAACAGCATGGTGCGGGCGGCGTTGGTGGCGTCCGTGGCATGCACACGCCCGCCGGTGAGGTTCCAGATCAGCCAGCTATCCACCGTGCCGAACGCGAGTTGGCCCGCCTTGGCGCGGGCGCCATCCACGTGGTTGAGCAGCCAATCGATCTTGGTCGCGGAAAAGTACGGATCGATCAGCAGACCCGTGCGCGCGCTCACCTCCGCCTCGTGCCCGGCCGCCTTGAGCTCGCCGCAGCGCTCGGCGGTGCGCCGGTCCTGCCAGACGATCGCGCGATGGATCGGCTCGCCGGTCTGGCGGTCCCAGACGATGGTCGTCTCGCGCTGATTGGTGATGCCGAGCGCGAGGACCTCGCCGCCGTCGGCCTCGGACCGCTCGAGCGCCTCGCGGCCAACCGCCAGGGTCGTTTGCCACAGATCGGCGGGCTCGTGTTCGACCCAGCCACTGTGCGGGTAATGCTGCTCGAACTCGCGCTGCGCCGTCGCCACCGACCTACCTTGCAGGTCGTGGACGATGGCGCGCGAACTGGTCGTGCCCTGATCAATGGCTAGGATGCGCTCACGCATGTGCCCGACTCCCTCGCGCCCGCCCGCAACTCCTGCGGCGCAGGCCATCATCGATTGAAAACGAAAAATGTCAAGAAAGCTATGTTCGATTCCGAACAGTGATGCATTAGACTACGCGCCATGGATGCAGCCGAAGAAACGCAGGGCCTGAATCGGCGCCAGCGCGAGATGCTCGAACTTGCGCGCCAGCAGGGCTTCATCTCCGTCGAGGCACTCGCCCAGCAGTTCGCGGTGACGACGCAGACCATTCGCCGCGACGTGAACGCGCTCTGCCAGGCGGGACGGCTGCGGCGCTACCACGGCGGCGCGGGCCCGGCCTCCAGCGTGGAGAACGAAGACTATTCGGCGCGGCAGGTCCTGTGCCGCGCGGAGAAGCAGCGCATCGCCCGGCGGATCGCCAGCCTCGTCCCAAACCGCGCCTCGCTGTACATCACGCTCGGCACGACCGCCGAGGAAGTGGCGCGGGCGCTGATGGACCACACCGATCTGCGCGTCATCACCAACAACCTCAACGTCGCGACCACACTCAGCGACAACGCCAGCTTCGAGGTCATCACGGCCGGCGGCGTCGTGCGCCACCGTGACCGCGGGGTAACGGGCGAGGCCACCATCGACTTCATGAACCAGTTCCGGGTCGATTTCGCGATCATGGGGATCTCGGGCATCGACCAGGACGGCACGATGCTGGAGTTCGACTATCGCGAGGTGCGGGTCCTACAGGCCATCATGGCGAATGCCCGCGCGGTCTACCTGGCCGCGGACCACACCAAGTTCGGCCGCAACGCCATGGTGCGCCTCGGGGACCTGTCCCAGGTCCATGCCCTGTTCACGGACGCGCCGCCGCCGGCCGGCGTGCGACGCCTGCTCGAGGAATCCGGGGGCGAGCTGCACGTAGCCGCCGCCGATATACCGCAGCCCCGGGCCAACAGCCCGCGGACGGCCTCTTCCCGCACCTGACACCCGGCCCAGCCATTCGAAACCGAGCACGCGTTTTCGCTTTCCAAACATACAGTGCGCTGCTAACGTTGTATTTCGAACTTCACATGCGCGAATGAACTTGGCGGCAGCCCACCCATGAACATGACCGAGCGGCAGGATTGCGACCTGCTGATCGTCGGCGGCGGCATCAACGGCGCCGGGATCGCTCGCGACGCCGCGGGCCGCGGACTCAAGGTCGTGCTCTGCGAGCAGGACGATCTCGCCCACCACACCTCTTCCGCCAGCACCAAGCTCATCCACGGCGGGCTGCGCTATCTGGAGCACTACGAGTTCGCACTGGTGCGCAAGTCCCTGCGCGAGCGCGAGGTGCTGCTGGGCATCGCGCCACACATCATCCAGCCGTTACGGTTCATCCTGCCGCACGTGCGTCAGCTCCGCCCGGCGTGGATGATCCGCAGCGGTCTGTTTCTCTACGACCATCTGGGCGGACGGCGAAAACTGCCTGCTTCGCAGGGCGTCCGCCTCCGCGAACACCCGGCCGGCGAGCCGTTACGCCCCGGACTGACCAAGGGCTTCGCCTACTCGGACTGCTGGGTACAGGACGCGCGCCTGGTGGTACTCAACGCCATGGACGCCGCCGAGCGCGGCGCCGCGATCCTGCCCCGGACCCGCTGCACCGCGGCCCAACGCGAACAAGATGGCTGGACGGTCACGCTGCAGTCGACGATCGATGGCCGGGAAAGCCGCGTTCGTGCGCGCGCAATAGTCAACGCCGCGGGGCCGTGGGCGTCGCGCTTTCTCGATGATCGTCTTGGCATGCACAGCGATCACGACGTGCAGCTCGTCAAAGGCAGTCACATTGTCGTTCCGCGGCTGTACAAGCACGACAACGCCTACATCTTCCAGCACACGGATGGGCGCATCGTCTTCGCCATACCGTACGAGCGCGACTTCACCCTGATCGGCACAACGGATGTGGCCTACACGGGCGACCCCTCGGCCGCCGAGGCCTCCACCGAAGAGGTGCAGTATCTGTGCGATGCGGTCAACGCGTACTTCGCCACGCCCGTGCGGCCGGCGGACGTGGTCCATACCTATGCCGGCGTGCGCCCGCTGTACGACGAGGAACGCGGCGGGAACGCCTCCTCGATCAGCCGCGGCTATTCGCTGCAGCTCGACCGCGCGGGCGCACCGCTGCTGAGCGTGCTCGGGGGCAAACTCACGACCTACCGCACTCTGGCGACGGAAACACTCGCCGAGTTGAGCGGACCGCTCGGCATCGAGGATGCGGACTGGACAGGGTCGTGCGCGCTGCCGGGAGGCGATATCACCGACGGCGATTTCGATGCGTTTCTGGCCGACGTCCGGAGGCGCTACCCCTGGCTGCCCGATACCATGACCGAGCGGCTGACGCATGGCTACGGCACGCGCATCCACCGGATACTCGGCGACGCGCGCGAAACCGAGCACCTGGGCGAGCATTTCGGCGCCGACCTCTACGAAGCCGAACTGCGATACCTCATGCAGCATGAATGGGCGATGACCGCCGAAGACGTGCTCTGGCGTCGCACCAAGCTGGGCCTGGTGCTCGACTCAACCGAGGCCGCGCGAGTCGAAACCTGGATGACCGGACCCGCCGGCGTTAGCGAGCGCGAGGCGGCGAGCCGCTAATCCCCATCGAGGAGCCGCGGCCGACGCGGTTATCCGCCACCAGCACCGGTCCCGTTCGCTACGCAAGAGCACGAACCCAGACGACGTCATCGCGAGGGGCCGTAGGCGACGAAGCGATCCAGAATCGGCGCCGACGTATCGGCCTGCATCTCGCTCGAGGTAGGACTGGATCGCTTCACTTCGTTCGCGATGACCGTAGTGGCGGGATGAAGCCCGTAGCTTGGATGAAGAGCAGGTTGCGATGAGGGCTTTCGCCTCGTTGTAGGTCGGGCTTTAGCCCGACGTCGAGCTACGCCACTCGACACGCAATCGAGCGGTAGCCTGAATAAAGCGCAGCGAAATCCAGGATCACCCGCCGACGGAGCCCCGGATTCCGCTCCGCTCCATCCGGGCTACAAGAACTGCAGCGTTTTACCCCTGCGCTGGCCTTGCTCTCTTAGTCCACGAGCCGGCCTTACCGTGATGCGTCAGGTATAGGTGAGCTGTCACGTTCCCTACCCAAAAGCACGAACCCAGACGACGTCATCGCGAGGAGCCGGAGGCGACGAAGCGATCCAGAATCGGCGCCGACGTATCGGCCTGCATCTCGCTCGAGGTAGGACTGGATCGCTTCACTTCGTTCGCGATGACCGTAGTGGCGGGATGAAGCCCGTAGCTTGGATGAAGAGCAGGTTGCGATGAGGGCTTTCGCCTCGTTGTAGGTCGGGCTTTAGCCCGACGTCGAGCTACGCCACTCGACACGCAATCGAGCGGTAGCCTGAATAAAGCGCAGCGAAATCCAGGATCACCCGCCTATGGACCCCCGGATTGCCGGGCGCATCCATGCGCCCGTCGGCCTATCGGCGGCTGGCGCGCCCATTCACTCCCGGCGAATGGGTCCGATCCGCTCCATCCGGGCTACAAGAGCTGGAACCACCCGAAGCGTCACTGCTCCGCAGCGATATCAAGGTCCGGGAACGCCGCGCGGAAGCGCTGCATGGCGTCTTCCAACAGCATCTGCCCCTCGGTGATCTCACGATTCCCGCGTTCGATTTTCCGTTCGCCTTTCACGCGGCCTTCTTCGGCACTCTTCACCTGCTTCAAGCCAGCCTCGACCTTCTGGTTACCCGACTCGACCAGTTCTTGTGCCTTGTCCCAGTCCTCCGCGATCTGGTTCTTCCGGTCCACCTGGGATTG
>JBBEEB010000041.1:0-5564 GCA_040880995.1 Halofilum sp. (in: g-proteobacteria) | reverse complement strand
ATCTGGGTGCGCTTCCAGCGCATGCGGGGCCATGAGTGCCGCTACTTTTGCGCCGACGATGCCCACGGCACGCCGATCATGCTCAAGGCGCAGCAGGAGGGCAGCACGCCCGAGGTGCTCATCGAGCATTTCTCCGCCGAGCACCAGCGCGACTTCGGCGACTTCCTGGTCGGGTTCGATCAGTACCACTCGACGCATTCTCAAGAGAATCGCGAGTTCGCGGGCCTGATCTACGAGCGTCTGCGCGACGCCGGGCACATCGCCACGCGCACCATCGAGCAGGCCTACGACGAACAGGCGGGCATGTTCCTGCCCGACCGCTTCATCAAGGGCGAATGCCCGCGCTGCGGCGCGGCCGAGCAATACGGCGATTCCTGCGAAGCCTGCGGCGCGACTTACAGCCCCGCCGATCTCAAGAACCCGGTCTCGGCCCTGTCCGGCACCACGCCGGTCACGCGCAGCTCCGAGCATCATTTCTTCCGCCTGGCCGACTTCGAGGCGATGCTGCGCGAGTGGACCCGCGCCGGCCATATCCAGGACGAGATCGCCAACAAGCTCGACGAATGGTTCGAGGCGGGCCTGGCCGACTGGGACATCTCGCGCGACGCGCCCTATTGGGGCTTCGAGATTCCGGACCAGCCCGGCAAGTACTTCTACGTCTGGCTGGACGCGCCCATCGGGTACATGGCCAGCCACAAGGCCTGGTGCAAGCAAACCGGCGCCGACTTCGACGCGGCCTGGGCGCCCGGCAGCGAGACCGAGCTGTATCACTTCATCGGCAAGGACATCGCCTACTTCCACACGCTGTTCTGGCCGGCGATGCTCCACGGCTCCGGTTTCCGCCGACCCAACGGCGTCTTCTGTCACGGTTTCCTCACCGTCGACGGGCAGAAGATGTCGAAGTCGCGCGGCACCTTCATCAAGGCGCGCACCTATCTCGATCATCTCGGACCGGAGTACCTGCGCTACTACTTCGCGGCCAAGCTCGGGTCCGGTGTCGAGGACATCGACCTGAACCTCGACGACTTCATTCTGCGCGTGAACAGCGACCTGGTCGGCAAGATGGTCAACATCGCCAGTCGCTGTGCCGGCTTCATCACCAAGCGCTTCGATGGCCGCCTGGCCGCCGAGCTGCCCGAGCCACAGATGTACCGCGAGTTCGTCGACGCCGGCGAATCGATCGCCGCCGCCTACGAACGCCGCGACTTCGCGCGGGCCATGCGCGAGATCATGGACCTAGCCGACCGCGCCAACGTCTACATTGCCGACAAGAAGCCCTGGGAGGCCGCGCGCGAGAGCGGCCGGGAGGCCGAGGTCCAGGCCGTCTGCACTCAGGGGCTCAACCTGTTCCGCGTGCTGGTGACTTATCTGAAGCCGGTGGTGCCCGACCTCGCCGGGCAAGCCGAGGCGTTTCTCCAGTGCCCCGCGCTGGACTGGGCCGCGGCCGAGCAGCCACTGACCGATCACGTCATCGCCAAATTCAAGCCCCTAGTCACGCGGATCGAGCGCGAGACGGTCGATGCGATGCTGGAGGCCTCCAAGGCCGACCTCGCGCCCGTCAGCAACGGCACCTCGGCCGAGCCGGACCCGCCCGGCGGCGAGCCCATCGCCGAGACCGTCGGCATCGATGATTTTGCCAGCCTGGACCTGCGGATAGCGCGCATCGCCGCCGCCGAGCACGTCGACGGCGCGGACAAGCTGCTCAAATTGACGCTCGATCTCGGCACCGAGCAGCGCACGGTCTTCGCCGGCATCCGCAAGTCCTACGACCCGGCCGAACTGGAAGGCCGGCTCACCGTCATGGTGGCCAACCTGGCGCCGCGCAAGATGCGCTTCGGCACCTCCGAGGGCATGGTCCTCGGCGCCGGAGACGGCGAATCCGGCCCGTACATTCTGTCGCCCGACAGCGGCGCACAGCCGGGTATGCGTGTGAAGTGACGCCCGGCCCCAGGGGCGCGCTGCACCGGCCTGGCGGCCGCCTTTGGGGAGGCCGCGGCGCGACGGACGAGGGGTCGCGGCGATACCATCTGCATGGCCCACTCACATCCGGTTCGAGGCGTCGGAATGACCTCACAGGCCCTGGCCGATCAGATCGATCAGCTACTCCCGCAGACGCAATGCACCCAGTGCGGCTATAACGGCTGCCGGCCGTACGCGGATGCCGTCGCCCGCGGCGAGGCCGCGATCAATCGCTGCCCACCGGGCGGCGATGCCGGAGTACAGGCGCTCGCGCGATTGCTCGGGCAGCCAGCTCTACCGCTGGACCCCGAGTGTGGTGCGCCGGTCGACCCACCCGAGGTCGCGGTCATCGACGAGAGCCTCTGCATCGGCTGTACCAAGTGCATCCAGGCCTGCCCAGTGGACGCCATCGTCGGCGCGGCCAAGTTCATGCATACGGTCATCGCCAGCGAATGCACCGGTTGTAAGCTGTGCATCGAGCCCTGCCCGGTCGATTGCATCGACCTCGCCCCCGCGCCCGATCCGACACCACTGCGCGAACGCGCCGAGCAATTCCGCGCACGCTACGCGGCCCGCAACGTCCGCCTGCAGCGAGACGCCGAGGATCGCGCGGCGCGCCGTACAGAGAAACGCCAGCGGCTCGGGCTCGAGGACCGCGAACAAAAACGCGCCGAGATCGCCGCGGCCGTGGAGCGCTCGCGTGCCCGACGCGCCGCCAGGTCCCGGACATGAACGAGAGGCAGCGCACCGAGATCATGCGGCGCCTGGCCGAGGCGGACCCGGAACCGACCACGGAGTTGAACTACGACACGCCCTTTCAGCTACTAATCGCGGTCATCCTGTCCGCCCAATCGACCGATCGCGGCGTCAACGAAGCCACCGCCCGGCTATTCCCGGCCGCGCCGACGCCCGAGGCCATGATGGCGCTGGGCGAGGCGGGGGTGAAGCAGTTCATCCGCACCCTGGGCCTGTTCAACAACAAGGCACGCAACGTGGTCGAGACCTGCCGCATGCTGGTCGAGCAGCACGGCGGCGAGCTACCGCGCTCGCGCGCCGCGCTCGAGGCTCTGCCCGGCGTGGGCCGCAAGACCGCGAGTGTCGTACTCAACACCGCCTTCGGCGAAAAGACCATGGCGGTCGACACGCATATCTTCCGGGTGTCGAATCGTACGGGGCTCGCGCCCGGCAAGACCGTGCGCGCGGTAGAGGACCGGCTCATGGAAGTGATCCCGGACGAGTATCTGCGCTACGCGCACCATTGGCTGATCCTGCACGGACGCTATACCTGCACGGCACGGCGTCCGCGCTGCGACCTCTGCCGCATCGCCGATCTGTGCGAATACCCGGATAAAACGCCAGCCTGAAACGGGCTACGGAGCCGACCATGTTCGGAAACGACCGCGACCGCATGCGGCAGTTCTATGTCGACGTCTGGCACAAGGCGGGTGCCGGCACGCCGCTCGACCCGATGGAACGCATCGTCGCCGAGGTCATCGCGGACCATCCCGAGTACCACCCGCTGCTGGGCACGGGCGACGAGACCGCGCTGAACCGCGATTACACGCCGGACGAGGGGCAGACCAACCCGTTCCTGCACATGGGCATGCACATCGCGCTGCGCGAGCAGGAAGGCGCCGACCGGCCGGCCGGCATCCGCGACCTGGTTCAGCGGTTGATCGGTGCCGTCGGCGAGCGCCACGAAGCGGAGCACCAGTTGATGGAGCCGCTGGGCGAGACCCTGTGGGAGGCCCAGCGCGCCGGACAGGACCCCGATCAAGCGGCGTTCCTGGAGCGGGTCCGCAAGCTGGTGACCGACACCGCGGGGCCGGGCGCCGCCCACTGAGGTCTCAAGCGGCGCGGCGCCCGAGCACCCGGGCCACACCGGCCCAGGCGCCGCAGGCGATGGCGAGCGTCAGCGTCAACCAGGCCACGGCGATGAAGCCGAACAGATTCGGTGCCTGCATCAGCATCGACATCAGCGATTCCTCGTACCAGAAGAACCACTCGTGGTCGGGCGGAAACAGCCGCTCGTGCAGCCAATAGAACGTGCGCACCGGTCCGATCACGAACACGCTGAGCGCGCCACCCGTTGCCGCCGCCGTCAGCGCGAGTGCGAAACGCCGGGTCGATGGCATCCGCCAGCGCCGGTAGCCCGCGAGCGCAAACAGGCCGATGGTGAGCGCGAACGCGATCGTGCCCACACGCTCGAAGGTCCCGACCAGTCCGGCGACATCGCGCAGATGCTGGACCTCCGGCGCCGTCAGCACCGGGAACTCCCGGCCGCTGGGCAGACGATAGCGGATGGATTCGAGTCCCTCGCCCTCGGCGCGCACCGCTTGGGCGATCTCGCCGAAGATGTACGCACGTTGCGGGTAGCCGGTCGTATGGAAGCCCGGGCGTTGCGCGTTCTCGGGACCGTAGCGTTCGATCGTAGCGTTGATGTCGAGCAAGGCGTAGGCAGCGCCGTAGCCGAAGTCGCCGGCGGCGAGGAGACGCCAGCCGGCGTACGCGGAGGCGAACACGACAGCGAGTGCGGCTGCGGCCCAGAACAGGCCGCGCCCGATGCGTATGCGCCGGTTCGGCGGCTGAAGGCGTTGCGCCCCTGGGCGCGAAGTCGAGGAAGTGGATCCGGAACGGGCAGTGTCGCTCACCGCCGCTCCGGCGACTCTTCGGCCTTGACCTGCTGCCAATGGCCTTCGAGTTCCTCGAGATCGGCGTCGGCGAAATCGCGGCCGTGCTCCGCCATGCGTCGCTCGACCCCACGGAAGCGTCGCTCGAATCGGTCCGAGGCACGACGCAAGGCGGTTTCGGCGTCGACCCCATGGTGCCGCGCCAGGCTGGCCGCGGCGAACAGCAGGTCGCCGACCTCGGCCTCGACCGCCGCCGGGTCGCCCACCGCGTCGTCGATCTCGGCCATCTCCTCGCGCACCTTGGCCGCCGGACCCCTGACATCGGGCCAGTCAAAACCGACCCGGGCGACCCGCCGCTGCAGCTTGAGCGCCCGGGTCAGCGCGGGCACGCCACGGGTCACCCCCGCGAGCACACTGCCATCGGTCTCGCCCTTGCGCGCCCGTTCGGCCGCCTTTTCCTGCTCCCAGATGTCCTCGCGCTCGCCATCATTGGCCGCGGCGGCCTCGCCAAAGACGTGCGGATGGCGCCGGACGAGCTTGTCCGCCAGCCCTCCGGCGACGGTCTCGAAATCGAACAGGCCGCGTTCCTGCGCCATACGAGCGTGATAGACCACCTGCAGCAGGAGATCGCCGAGTTCGTCGCGCAGACCGTCGAAATCCCCGGTCTCGATCGATTCGGCGACCTCATAGGCCTCCTCGATCGTGTGCGGCGCAATCGATTCAAAGTCCTGCGCCAGGTCCCAGGGACACCCGTTCTCGGGATCGCGCAGGCGCGCCATGATGGCCAGGACGTGATCGATTGCAGCCACGAGGGGCTCCGTTCAGGCGCTGAGCGCCATGCAGTGGCGGGACCGGCCACGGCGCTGCGCTTCGCGCCTTGCAATGCCGCCCTTGCAAGCGTAACGCGGCCGCAATGGATGGATCAGACCTTCCCTAGTGTCCCTTAACGCAAGTTCGCCGTGTTATCGCCGGGCC
>JBBEEB010000040.1:33575-34399 GCA_040880995.1 Halofilum sp. (in: g-proteobacteria) | reverse complement strand
AGGCAAAGCCGGGCCCGAAATGCGTCGGGCCCAGGGCGTTGAGACCGGGCAGGACAGCTCGTTTCGACATTCGGTTAGAATAATGACGGACTCGCGGAGTGACATCGTGCGAAAGATTCTGACGACGTTCTTGTTGCTGGTGGCGGTGCTGCCTGCGTTGGCATTCGCCCAGACGCAAACCCAGATCGCCTTTGTCGACGTCGGTTATCTGGTGGATAGTTCGCCACAAGCACAGGCAGCGAGTGAGCAGCTACAAGAAAAGTTCGGCCCGGCGCAGGAGCAGCTGCAGCAGAAGCAGCAGGAATTCCAGGGCCTTCGCGAACAGCTCGAGAAGGATAGCCTGGTGATGTCGGAAGAGGAGCGCGAGGAGGATCAGCAGCGTCTGCAGCAGCTTGGTCGTGAAATCCAGAGTGGAGAGAAGTCTTTCCGCGATGCGCTCAATAATGAGCGCAACCAGGCATTGCAGGGCGTGCGCGAAGATGTCCTGAGCGCCGTCGAGCGCGTCGCCGAGGAAGCGGGCTACGACCTCGTGGTCGGGCAGGGTACGGTGTACGCCAGCGATGCGGTGGACATCACCAGCCAGGTGCTCGAGCGCATGGAGGCCAATTTCGAGAGCGGGTCGCAGTAGGGCCGCCCCAGATGTCCTGGACCGTTCGTATGCTGGCCGAAGCCCTGGGGATCTCCTACGAGGGGGATGGCGATTGCGTGCTGCGTCGGGTGGATGCGCTCGAGTCGGCCGGTGCGGATAGCCTGAGCTTCGTCTCGCGCGCGGTCTACCTCGACCGCCTGGAAGCTTCGGGCGCCGGCGCCGTGATCCTGCCCCC
>JBBEEB010000040.1:0-33565 GCA_040880995.1 Halofilum sp. (in: g-proteobacteria) | reverse complement strand
GGGGGCGGGCGCATTCCGGGCGCGCGCCCTGTGCCGTGTTGTTCTCGGATAACCCGTATGCGACGTACGCGCGCGCAGCTCAGCTGCTACATCCCGATCCGGCGCTGCTCGCAGGCGTGCATGACAGTGCTTGCGTCGAGCCGTCGGCCCGCATTGCCGCGGATGCGCACATTGGCCCTCAAGCGGTGGTCGGGGCCGATTCGGCGATCGGCGAGGGGGTCGTCATCGGACCCGGAGCCTGCATCGGGCAGGGCGTGAAGATCGGCGCTGCTACCCGCGTGGGTCCGCGCGCGGTCATCGGTGACGGCTGCTGTATCGGTGCGCGTGGCCGAATTCAGCCGGGCGCGGTCATCGGCGGCGAGGGCTTCGGTTACGCCCGCGATCAGGATGGCTGGGTGCGCATCCCGCACATCGGCGTGGTGATCATCGGCGATGACGTGGAGATTGGCGCGAACACCACGATCGATCGGGGCACCCAGGGCGATACCGTGATCGGCGATGGCGTCATCCTGGATAATCAGATCCAGATCGCGCACAACGTCCGAATCGGCGACCGGACCGCCATGGCGGGTTGCGTCGGCGTCGCGGGTAGCGCCGTCATTGGGCGTGACTGCACGATCGGCGGCGCGGCCAACATCCTCGGGCACCTGGAGATCGCCGATGAGGTCCACATCACCTCCATGTCGGATGTACGGAAATCCATTACACTAGCGGGCACTTACTCCTCGGGCACGCCGCTGGACGCACACGCCGAATGGCGGCGCAACGCGGCACGGTTTCGCCAGCTCGATGCCCTGGCTCGGCGGGTCGTCGAGCTGGAAAAGAACAAGTTTTGACGCCCGCTGCGGCGCGCCCTGAGCCGGTGCGCTAAGCGCGCAAGATTTCATCGCATCCCGGGACCTACGCCGTGACCGAAATGAACATCCACGACGTGCTCAGGCATCTGCCGCACCGTTATCCGTTTCTGCTGATCGACCGGGTGCTCGAATGCGAGCCCGGCAAGAGCCTGACCGCCATCAAGAACGTCACGGTCAACGAGCCCTGTTTTCAAGGCCATTTCCCTACCTATCCGGTCTTCCCCGGCGTGCTCATCCTTGAAGCGATGGCGCAGGCGACCGCAGTGCTGGCGTTCCGCACTCAAGGCTGCACGCCCGACGATGACACGCTGTATCTGTTCGTCGGTATCGACAAGGCCCGTTTCAAGCGGCAGGTCGAGCCGGGCGATCGCATGGAGCTCAAAGTCGAGCTGCTGCGCGAATCGCGCGGGATGTGGAAGTTCGCGGCCGAGGCCTACGTCGACGGCGAGCTCGCCTGCGTGGCCGATCTGATGGGGGCCGTGCGGGAAGCCCAGTCGTGATTCATCCGCAGGCGATTGTCGATCCAACTGCCGAGATCGCGGACGATGTCGAGATCGGTCCGTTCTGCGTCATCGAGGCGGACGTGGTCATCGGCGAGGGCACGCGCATCGGTAGCCACACGGTCGTGCGCGGTCCCACCCGCCTTGGCCGTGGCAACCGGCTGTTCTCGTTCTCCTCGATCGGCGAGGGACCGCAGGACCTCAAGTACGCCGGCGAGGCGACCCGCCTCGAGATCGGCGACCGGAACATTATTCGCGAGTACGTCACGCTCAATCGCGGCACCGCGGATGGCAGCGGCGTTACCCACATCGGTAGCGACAATCTGTTCATGGCCTACTCGCACGTGGCGCATGACTGCACGGTTGGCGACCGGACCGTCTTCGCCAATGCGGCTTCGCTGGCCGGTCACGTCGACGTTGGCGACTGGGCAATCCTCGGTGGCTTCACCTGCGTACACCAGTTCTGCCGCATTGGCCCCCACAGCTTTTCCGGCCTCGGCAGCGTGATCACTCGCGATGTCCCGCCGTTCGTCACGGTCGCGGGTAATCACGCCCGGTCCTACGGACTCAATCGCAATGGCCTCAAGCGCCGCGGCTTCGAGCCGGAAGCCATACGTGCCCTCCACCGGGCTTACCGTGTGCTCGTGAAATCACGACGTTCGCTGGGAGATGAGGCGCGTGTGGAGATCGATGCCCTGGCCGACGAGTATCCGGAGGTGCGCCAATTCCGCGACTTCGTCCAAGACGGCCAACGCGGCATCGTGCGCTAAGGGCGACGGGACTCGGGCAAATCTGTGCCTGTGGAAGCCCCCTGAGCTGACTCGGCTAATGCCCTGTGTGGTTCACGCTTTGCGGCTCTGAAGGGGGCTTGTCCCGGTCAGGTGGTAAGTCGGCGACGAGCAACGCCGCGGCGGGCACGCGCAGGGCCGCGGAGAGTGACCGAACTTTCCGGGGGGCCCATTAGGCGGCGTCCAGCCGGCCCTCCAGCATCTCCTCAATGAGCCCCGCCATGCGCTCGGGCCCCTTGCCTTCGCCCATGCGCTCGCGAATGGTCGACAGCCCGTGGATGACTCGGCTCCGATAATCGGCGTCGTCGAGCAGGCGCACGGCCTCGGCAGCGAGCGCATCCGGTCGTGCATCGCGCTGGATGAATTCCTGCACCACGCGCTCGCCGGCTACGATATTCGCCAGGGCGACATCGTCGATTGTCATCAGCCGGTGCATGATCTGCCAGGTCAGCCACTGCATCCGGTAGACCACGGCCATGGGCACGCCCATCAGCGCCACCTCCAGTGTGGCCGTCCCCGATGCCGTCAGCACCGCATCGCACACCGGTATCACGTCGTAGCTGCGGCCACCCGGGATCAGGCGTACGTCGAGCCCGCTTGCTTCGATGCGAGCGCGCACGGGCTCGGGATCGAGGGTGTTGGCCAGCGGCAGCAGCAGGTTCACCGGCCCGCGTTGCTGTTCGACCCGGCCCGCGGCATCGAGCAACAGCGGGAGCAGACGCTCGATCTCGCCGCGGCGACTGCCCGGCATCAAACCCAGTGTGGGCCGATCGTCGCGCAGACCGAACTCGGCCCTGGCCTGTTCCGGGGTGACGGTAGCGTGGATTTCGTCGACCAGGGGATGACCGACATAGCGCACCGGAACGCCAGCGCGCTCGTAGAACTCCATCTCGAAGGGGAACAGCACGGCCATCATGTCGATGCGCTCGCCAATTCTGCGCACCCGGTGGGGGCGCCAGGCCCACACCTGGGGACTGACGTAGAACAGCACCGGCACGCCGGCCTCGCGCGCTGTTTCGGCGAGCTTGAGATTGAAGTCCGGGTAGTCGACCAGGATCAGTAGATCGGGCGGGTCCTGGCGCAGGCGGGTGCGCAGGCGCTCGAGCTCGCGCATGATGCGACGCCAGTTCACCAGCACCTCCACGATGCCGACGATCGCCAGATCGCGGCAATCCACGACCAGGTCCATCCCGGCGGCCGCAAGGCGCGGCCCGCCCATGCCATAGAGCGTGGGCTCTCGTCCGCGGTGCTGCAGCGCCTGAACGAAGCGTGCCGCGTGGTGATCACCGGAAGCCTCGCCAGCCGAGATCATCAGACGCGGGGAGTCAGGCATCGAGGGCCTCGGCGATCACTCCGCAGATCCGGTCGATCTGAGCGTCTTCGAGCTCGGGATACATCGGCAGCGAAAAGCAACGTCCGGCGACGCGCTCGGTGTGGAGCAGGGCCGGGGCGGTGCCGCTCGGGTCGGCGAACGCGGGTTGCTGGTGCAGCGGGACCGGGTAGTAGATGGCGCTGGCGATTCCGGCCTCGCTGAGTGCGTTCATGATCACGTCGCGTCGGTCGCTGAGCACGGTGTACTGATGGAAGACGTGCGTGCCGGTCTCGTCGCGTTCCGGGGTTTCGAAGGCCAGCTGTGCCAGCCCCGCGTCGTAGCGATCGGCGGCCCGGCGGCGCCCGCTGTTGTAGCGATCGATGTGCGGCAGCTTGTGGCGCAGCACCACGGCCTGCAACTCGTCCAGCCGGCTGTTGTATCCGATGAACGGGTGGTAGTAGCGCCGGGTCTGGCCGTGGTTGCGCAACGCCTGGATCCGCTCGGCTGCGGCATCGTCGTCGGTGGTCACCAGGCCGCCGTCACCGAAGGCGCCCAGGTTCTTGCTCGGGAAAAAGCTAAAGGCGCCGGCATCGCCCAGGGCGCCCGTGTGTCCGGCCTCGGTGGTGGCGCCGAAGGATTGGGCGCAATCCTCGACCAGGCGCAGGCCGTGCGTCTCCGCCAGGCGCCCCAGCGCGGTCATGTCGGCCGGCTGGCCGAACAGGTGCACGGCCACGATAGCCTTGGTATGTGGGCTGATGCGCTCGGCGACCGACTCGGGATCGAGATTGAACGAGCGTGGATCGATGTCGGCGAACACGGGCGTGGCGCCGACGTAGCGGATCGCCTCGGCGGTGGCGATGAAGGTGAACGGCGAGGTGATGACCTCATCGCCGGGACCGATGCCCAGGCCGTCGAGCGCCAGCAGCAGTGCGTCCGTGCCCGAGGCGCAGCCGAAGGCGTGACGCACGCCGAGATAGGCGGCTGCCTCCTGTTCGAAGGCCTGCACGTTCGGCCCGAGGATGTACTGCGTCGCCGCCATTGCCTCGGCCATGGCCGGCTCCAGCTCCCGTTGCAGCGCTTGGTACTGGGCCTTGAGGTCGACCATGGGGATGGGGGCGGGCTCAGACATGGAGTGTTCTCGGCTGGTTGGAAAGGCGCGTATTGTCCGAGATCGGCCGCAATCTGTCATCCGCGCTCCCGTATTGGATACAGACATCGTGGCAGGCTCCGCTGGAAGCGCTGAGGCGTCCGGACCGGCAGGCGCTGGAGCGGTCGTCCAGATTATGGGAGCACTGACAGTAGCAAGGTCGCGATCACGGTCAGTACCACGACGCTCCAGGGCGGCACGCGGCCGGCGGCCAGCATCACGAAGGCGGCTGCCGCAACGCCGAAGTCCACTGGGTCGTAGATGGCATTGGTCCAGACCGGGTCGTAAAGGGCGGCGGCCAAAATCCCAACAACGGAGGCATTGACGCCCGCCATGACGGCGCGCGCACCGTCATGGTGGCGCAGGTGTTCCCAGAATGGCAGCACCCCAAGCAGCAGTAACATGCCCGGCAGGAAGATGGCGACCAGGCCGATCAGCGCGCCGAGCAGGGGGACGCCATGGGGCGCCACCGCGGCACCGAGGTAGGGCGCGAAGGTGAACAATGGCCCCGGCATCGCCTGCGCGGCGCCGTAGCCGGCCAGGAACGTGTCGGCGCCGACCCATCCCGAGTCGACCATGCGCGTTTCCAGCAGTGGCAGGACCACATGCCCGCCACCGAACACGAGGGCGCCGGCACGGTAGAACGCCTCGAACAGGGCGAGGGCCTCCGCCGGCCACAGCAGCAGTAGCGCGGGTAGCCCCAGAAGCAGAATCAGGCACACGCCCAAGAGAATCACCCCTGTGCGCCGAGAGATCGTGAAGGGGAGTTGAGCGGAGGCCGGCGCATCCAGGCGATGGCATACGAACCAGCCCGCGACCGCACCAGCGCCGATGGCGCCGATCTGCCCGAGCGCGGTCGGCAGGAACGCGGCGATCAGCACGGCGGCCAGGGCGATCGCGGCCCGCTGTCGATCCGGTGTCAACGAGCGCGCCATTCCCCATACGGCCTGGGCGACCACGGCGACGGCGACGAGCTTGAGTCCATGGATGGCCGCTTGTCCGGCTGGACCGCCGAGCCCGTCGGCGCCATAGACCAACGCCACCATCAAGGTGGCCGAGGGCAGGGTGAATGCAACCCACGCGAGTAGTGCGCCCAGCAGGCCGCCGCGCGCGAGCCCGAGCGCGAAGCCGACCTGGCTGCTGGCGGGTCCGGGCAGGAACTGGCACAGCGCGACCAGGTCCGCATAGGCCGCCTCGTCGAGCCAGCGCCGCCGTACGACCAGCTCCTCGCGGAAGTAGCCCAGGTGCGCGATGGGCCCGCCGAACGAGGTGAGCCCGAGCTTGAGAAACGCTGCGAACACCTCGCGGGGTGCGTGTGCGGGCGCGTTGTGGGCCGGGTGTGGCACGCTGTCTCCCGCCTTGCGCTACTGTGCGTCGCCGGCGGCGAGCCAGACTTGGAAGCGCTCGTTCAGATGCTGGCGTGTGTGCGCGTACCAGTCGACATCCTTGCGGATGGCTCGCTCCATGTGCAGCGGATGGCTCGGCATGTGCGCGCGCATATCGACGCCGGTGGAGGCATGCTTGCCGACGCGCCGTATCGCCGAGGCGCGCGTCGGCCCGTAAGCGATGTAGCGCGTCTGGCGGGCCAGCGATTGCGTGCGCGTGGCATAGCCGATGAATTGGCGGGCGCGCTCCGGGTGAGCGGCGTTGCGCGGGATGCCCCAGGTCTCGAACTCGTAGACCTGGGCGTCCCAGATGATCCGTACCGGTTCGTTCTGGACCACGGCGGCATCGAAGAAGCGCCCGTTGTAGCCCATCGCGAAGGTGACGTCCTCGCGCCGAAGCAGCTCGACCGCCTCCTCCGGCGATTCCCACCAGACGATGTGCTCTCGGATCTCATCCAGGCGTTTGAAGGCGAGATTCAGCCCCCGCTCGGTGCTCAGCAGATCGTATAGGTCGCCGACCGGCACGCCATAGGAAAGCAGGGCCCACTCGAGCAGCGCGTCCGGGCGCTTGTGCAGCGCGCGCTTGCCCGGAAAGCGTTCGGTATCGAACAGATGCTCGATCCGATGCGGCTGGGCGGTGTAGCGAAAGAAATCCTCGTCGAATGCGACCACGGTCGAGAACAGATTGTGCGCGACACCGCAGGGCGTGATCGCGCTGCGAATGAAATCGCGCTCGGCCGGTGTGCCGTCGGGCGCCGGCATGAGTCCCTCGCCGGAATAAGATTGCAGTAGCCCCTCCGCACATGCGCGTCGGTGGTCCGCCATGGTCATGTCGATGACATCCCAGTCCCCTGGCCCCTGCACACGCTTGCGCAGCGTTCCGAGTCCGCCGCTGTAGGACGCCGTTTGGATCGGCGTGCCGGTGGCCTCGGTGTAGGGGTCGAAGTAGGCCGCTCGCTGGCTGCGCTCATAGACGCCGCCCCAGGTGGCCACCACGAGTGGGCCATGGGCCGGTTCGGCGCCGACGGTCTGCCCGAGCGCGCAGGCCAGCATGAGCATGACAATTAAACGCATCACGGCGCGGCGTGCTCCTCGCGGCGGATGCCGAACAGGGCACGCCGGTACACGCCAACGAGTTGCTGACGCTCGATCACGCCGATCATGCGCCCCTCCTCGTCGAGGACCGGTAGCTCGCGGGCCGTACCCTGTTCGGCCTCGGCCAGCGCACTCCAGATGTTGGCGTTCGAATCGAGGATCGCATCCGCGTGCCGTGCCAGGCTCATGACGTCGTCGTCGGCGGCGGCGGTATCGTCCTGTGCGCGGGTCAGCCCGGCCAGCGTGACCGTGCCGTGATAGTAGCCCTCGGCGTCGATCACGTGCCCTTCGGTCTCGTCGGCGGCCGCGATCCGGTGGCGTGCCTCGGCAATGGTCTCTCCCGGATGTACGTGGACGTATTCATGCGAAATATGCGGGCCGATGCTGCGGTGGCTCAGCATCAGCTCGTCGCGCCCTAGCGACAGGTCACAGCCGCGGCGGCGCAGCACCTCGTCGAACATCGAGCGGCCGAAGATGCGATAGGAGACGAGGTTGGCGAAGACCACGCTCACCATCACGGCCGTGGTCAGCACGTAGTTCCGGGTGAGCTCGAATACGATCAGAATGGTCGTGATCGGCCCGCCGATCACGGGACTGGTCACCGCGGCCAACCCACAGATGGCGTACACGCTGGCCGAGTCGGCGGCCCCAGGCACGAGCACTACCGCAGCGTGCCCCGTCAGGGCGCCAAACAGCGCGCCGATCAGTAGCGCCGGGCTGAACACGCCGCCGACAAAACCGAAGCCCAGGCACAGCGCCGTCGCGAGGATCTTGGCGACGAGCAACACGGCCAATTCGATCGTGCCGAAGGCCTCCGGAATGATGGTGAATCGCAGCACCTGTTGGCCAATGCCAAGGATGTCCGGTATCCAGATCGCCAGGATGCCGAGCAGCGCCCCCGCGGTGGCCGGGCGCAGCACGGGGGGGATGGGCGTGCGTTCGGCGAGCTCATCGGCGGCCAGGATGGCACGCATGAACCCGGTCGCGACCACGGCGCCGCCGATCCCGATCAAGATGAAGGCACCGTACTCGGCGGGCTCTACGCGGGGCGCACCGGGAATGCGGAATAGCGGTTCGTGCTCGAAGACGTAGCTCGCGAGTACGAAACCGATCGTGGCGGCCACGGTGATGGGCGCGAAGGCACGCAGCGAGTATTGCCGTAGTACGACCTCGTGCGCGAACAGGACGCCGGCGATCGGGGCGCTGAACGCGGTCGCGATCGCCGCGGCCACGCCACAACCGATTCCGATCAGGCCCGCGGCGTTACCCTGGCCGGAGGGCATGATGCGCCCGACCAGGGAGCCCATCGTGGCGCCGAGGTGGACCAGAGGGCCGTATTGGCCGACCGAGGCTCCGGCGCCCAGGGACGTCAACGCGCTCAGCGCGCTACCGGCGCCAGTACGCAGGTCGACATCATTGCTGCCGTCCTGGGCGGTCTCGATCACCTCGGGCGGTCCGTGGGCCTGGCCCCCGGGCAGGAGATAGCGCGCGATCAAGCCGACGATTAGGCCGCCGCAGACGAGCACGGCAATGGTGGCAAGCGGTAGCCAGGGCCAGTCGGTCGCCATCATGCGGCTGCGCGGCGAGACCCAAAACAGATCGTTGAGCCATTGGATAGCGGCGACGAAGCCCAGCGCCGCCAGCGAGGCAACGCCGCCCATGATCAAGCCCCGCGTGCTCACGGCGAGCGCGCGGCGACCGACGCTGATGCCACCAGCGAGTTTACTGTTCAGCCAGGATGCCATGGACCATCGATTGTGAGTTCCCGCCGGCGCGTACTGTCAGCACGCGGGCCGATTCGTCTTCTGGACATGGGGCTGGAGTTGGGGCGCGGCCATTCTGCCATAGCGCGCGCGGGTCGCCGTGCCTGGTTAGTTCCCGTCGGGCGGCTCACCGTAGCCGCCACCGCCGGGCGTCTCGATGATGAAACAGTCTCCTGGCGCCATCCCGGTCTGAGCGCGCCCCTCGAGTTCCTGTAGCTGACCATCGGCGCGTTCGATGGCGTTCCGTCCGCAGGTGCCGGCCATGCCTCCCGCTAGACCGTACGGCGGGACGCGCCGATGCCCCGAGAGAATCGATGCGGTCATCGGCTCGAGGAAGCGCAGCTTACGCACGACGCCGTCGCCGCCACGATGACGGCCGGTGCCGCCGGAGCCGCGGCGGATGGCGAACTCATCCAGGCGCACGGGAAAGCGCCACTCGAGCACCTCGGGGTCGGTCAGGCGCGAGTTGGTCATATGCGTGTGCACGGCGTCGGCGCCGTCGAAATCCGGGCCGGCACCGCTGCCGCCGCAGAGTGTCTCGTAGTACTGATGGCGCTCGTTGCCGAAGGTGAAATTGTTCATCGTCCCCTGCGCCGCGGCCATGACGCCGAGGGCGCCGAAGAGGGTATCGACCACGCACTGTGAGGTCTCGACGTTGCCGGCGACCACGGCGGCCGGCGGCTGCGGATTGAGCATGGAGCCTTCGGGGATCACGATCTCGAGCGGCCGGAGGCACCCGGCGTTCAGCGGGATGACATCGTCCACCAGGCAGCGGAATACATAGAGCACGGCCGCCGTGGTGACGGCGGCGGGGGCATTGAAATTCCCCGGGTGCTGTGCGCGCGTTCCGCTGAAGTCGATGTGTGTCGAGCGCCGCTCACGGTCGACCGACACGGCCACGCGGATCTCGCTGCCATCATCCATCTCGTACGTGAATTCGCCGTTGTCGAGGGCCTCGATTACGCGCCGGACCTGCTCTTCGGCGTTGTCCTGGATATGGCCCATGTAGGCGAGCACGACCTCGAGCCCGAACTGGCGGATCATCCGCTCGAGTTCCTGCACGCCCTTTTCGCACGCCGCGATCTGTGCCTGCAGGTCGGCCAGATTGTTGTCGATGTTGCGGGCCGGATGCTCACCGCCGGCGAACTTTGCGCGGATCTCGTCCTCGAGCAGGCGCCCACCGTCGACGATCTTTACGTTATCGAGTAGTACGCCTTCCTCCGCTAGCGAGGTGCTGTCTGGCGGCATCGATCCGGGCGCGATGCCGCCGACGTCGGCGTGATGTCCGCGCGCAGCCGTGTAGAACAGCACGCGCTCGCCACGCTCATCGAACACCGGCTTGACCACCGTGATGTCGGGCAGGTGGGTGCCGCCGTGATAAGGGTCGTTGAGCATGTAGACGTCGCCTACGCACATGCGTCCGGCGTTGGCCCGATGGATGGTACGTACGCTCTCGCTCATCGACCCCAGATGCACCGGCACGTGCGGTGCGTTGGCGATCAGATCGCCGTCGCCATCGAACACGGCGCAGGAGAAATCGAGTCGCTCCTTGATGTTGACCGAGTAGGCTGTGGTCTCGAGCACGGTGCCCATTTGCTCGGCGACCGACATGAACAGATTGTTGAACACTTCGAGCATGACCGGATCGGCATGCGTGCCCACATCGCCGGCGCTCGCCCGGGCAATCACACGCTCGAGCAGCAGGTCACCGCGGTCGGTGAGCGCCGCGTTCCAGCCAGGCTCGATTACCGTCGTCCCATGGTCCTCGACGATGACGGAGGGGCCCTCGATGTGCTGGTTCGGCGGCAGAGCGCTGCGGTCGTAGAACGGGATATCAAGCGCTTCGCCAGCGACTATGGCCGGATTCCGGGCGAGCGGCTCCGCGTCCGTATCCGCGTCGATGCGGGCGCTGGGCACCTGCTCGGGCGTATCACTGGTGGCGATACCCTCCACCTGAGCCGCCTCGATGAATACGATCTTGTTCGGCGAGACGAAGCCGAAACGCTGCCGGTGGGCGGCCTCAAAGTCGGCCCGGATATGCTCATGGATACCCGCCTCGACCAGTAGTGCCGTGTCCGAGCCCTCGTAGCGCACATGCACGCGCGGCACCGAGTCGAGATCGGCCGGATCGACGCCCTGTGCTTCGAGGTCCGTGAAGGCGTCCGCCTCGAGGCGCGCGAGTACGTCCTCCAGGTCCTCCTGTAGTTCGGGCCCGAGCGGTTGCTCGATGGCTTGTTCGTGGACTACGCGTACGTCGGCCAGCCCGATACCAAAGGCCGAAAGCACGCCCGCGTAGGGATGTAGCAGCACGCGGTCGATGCCGAGGGCATCGGCGACCAGGCAGGCGTGCTGACCGCCGGCGCCGCCGAAGCAGGCGAGGGTGTAACCGGAGACGTCGTAGCCGCGCGCGACCGAGATCTCCTTGATCGCGTTGACCATGTTCTCGACCGCGATGCGCAGGAAGCCTTCGGCGACCTGCTCGGGCGTGCGCGCATCGCCGGTGGCCGCGCGAATCTCCTCGGCCAGGGCCGCGAAGCGTTTGCGCACGGTCTCGGCATCCAGCGGCTCGTCGGCATTGGGCCCGAAGACGTGCGGGAACAGCTTGGACTGCAGTTTGCCGAGCATCACGTTGCAGTCGGTCACCGTCAGCGGCCCGCCCTTGCGGTAGCAGGCAGGGCCCGGATTGGCCCCCGCCGAGTCGGGGCCGACACGGTAGCGCGAGCCGTCGAAGTGCAGCACCGATCCACCGCCGGCGGCGACGGTGTGGATACGCATCATGGGCGCGCGCAGGCGGAAGCCCGCGACCTCATTCTCGAAGGCGCGCTCGTATTCTCCGGCGTAGTGGCTGACGTCGGTCGAGGTGCCGCCCATGTCGAAGCCGATCAGCCGTTCGTGGCTGGCCCCCTGACCGGTGCGCACCATGCCGACGACCCCGCCGGCAGGGCCCGAGAGGATCGCGTCCTTGCCCCGGAAGGCACGCGCCTCGGCCAGGCCGCCGTTCGATTGCATGAACATCAGCCGTACGTCGCCGAGATCGGCGGCGACGCGATCGACGTAGCGCCGCAGCACGGGCGAGAGATATGCATCGACGACGGCCGTATCGCCGCGGGCGACCAGCTTCATCGTGGGGCTGACCTCGTGGCTGGCCGATATCTGCGCAAAGCCGGCCTCGCGCGCCAGTTCGACCAGACGCTGCTCGTGTTGCGGATTGCGATAGCCGTGCATGAGGGCGATGGCGACGCTTTCGAAGCGGTCGGCGCGCAGCTCGGCGAGCGCAGCCCGGGCGCCGTCTTCGTCGAGCGGCTCGATCACCGTGCCGTCAGCGGCGAGACGCTCCCGTACCTCCACGGCGCGCTCGTAGAGCATCTCGGGCAATTCGATCTTTAGGGCAAAGATGTCAGGACGTGCCTGATAACCGATCCTGAGTGCATCGACGAAGCCGCGCGTGGTGATTAGCGCCGTACGTTCGCCGCGATGCTCGAGCAGCGCGTTGGTGGCCACCGTCGTGCCCATCTTCACGCTGGCGATCTGCTCGACGGGTATGAGCCCGTTGACGGGCAGTTCGAGCAAGTGGCGGATCCCAGCGAGTGCGGCATCTTCATACCGGTCGGGGTTATCCGACAGCAGCTTGTGGGTGACCAGCTCGCCATCGGGCCGGCGCGCGACGATATCGGTGAACGTGCCGCCCCGGTCGATCCAGAACTCCCACTGGTGGTCACTCATTTGCAACTCTCAAATGATCAGGAGAGAAGAACCACGGATGAATACGGATAGAATTGGAACCTTCGCGTATCAGTGCTGCGCCAAATGCGCGTGGGTGGGGTAAAAACACCAAGGGCGTACGATCTCACGCACTATTGTAGGTCGGGCTTTAGCCCGACAGAGACGTGGTATCCGCGTCAGTTGGGCTAAAGAGACTGTGTAAGAAATCCGGCGCCTACTGCGGAAGCGCCACAGCGGCCGCTTTTGACGATCCTTCTCGTCGCATAAGACCCACTATGTTCCTCGAACGATCGTCAAAATCGCCTCGCTGTGCCACTTCCTCGCTACGGCGCGGATTGCTCACACAGTCTCTAAAGCCCGACCTACAGGTTTTATTTGGTGTTCAGTTAGTGGTTCTGATTCCCGCGCCGAAGCGTTGGGTGATGGCGATAGCGGTGGCGAGGGCACGGCAGCCGTCTTCGCCCGAGACGATCGGTGCGGTGCCAGTGCGGATGCATTCGAGGAATGATTCGATTTCGTCACGGATGGCATCGCTCGGCTCGAATGAGCGCTCCTCGCTCACCAGCTCCAGAATGCCCGGATACATCTCGCGCTCGCCCTTGCGATGGACTGTCAGGTTGCGCTGTTGGAAGTCCACGGCCAGATAGCAGTCGCTCTGGAAGAAGCGCATGCGCCGTTCAGTCTTGGCACTCACGCGGCTGGCGGTGACGTTGGCGACGCAGCCGTTCTCGAACTCCAGGCGTGCGTTGGCGATGTCGGTGGCGCCTGTGAGCACTTGGGCGCCGCTGGCATCCGCGCGGACCACCGGGCTGTCGACGATGTCCAGGATGATGTCGATGTCGTGGATCATCAGGTCGAGCACTACGTCGACGTCGGTGCCGCGCGGGTTGAACGGAGCGAGCCGGTGCGACTCGATGAACTGCGGTGCGGATAGGATCGAGTCGGCCGCGCGCAGGGCCGGGTTGAAGCGTTCTAGGTGGCCAACCTGGAGCACGAGGTCCCTCGCGTGGGCGAGGGCGATCAGTTCCTCGGCCTCGGCGACCGTGACCGTGATCGGTTTCTCCACCAACACATGCGCCCCGTGCTGCAGGAAGTCGCGGGCGATCGTGTAGTGCAGCGAGGTCGGTGCGGCGATGCTCACGGCGTCGACCTGGCCGAGCATCTCGCGGTAGTCGCTGAGCGCACGGGCGCCGTTGGCCTCGGCGTGCTCGCGCGCCGTTTCCTCGTTGGAGTCGACCACGGCCACCAGCTCACAGTCGGGCAGCGCGGCGTACTTCTGGGCGTGGAAGCGGCCGAGATAGCCCGCGCCGACCACGGCGGTTGATAGCGTCATTCAGGAAAGTCCAGGTTGTTTAGCGGGCCCGCGTGTTCATCGGCTCCTCGTAGGGGGGTGGCAAAAAGGAACCACGAATGAACACGAATCTGATACGGCGATTAGGCCGCGTGGGCATGGCAAACCAGATCGTCGTCCTTGGATTTTACCGGGATTCTGCACTGCTTCATCAGGCTAGTTGGCGGCGCATGCCCGAATTGACTGACGGTTCACGCCATCCACGGGGACGGGTCGCCTTTCGGCGGAAGGGGTGACGCCGGAAAACCTTTTCGTGTTCATTCGTGTTCATTCGTGGTTCATTTGAGGCCTGATCGGCGCATTAGATAATGATGCCAAGAAGGTCCGTCCACCGGGCGGGGCGCTCATGGTATCGTTGCGCGGCGCGGGAGGCGGCGCTCGGCGGACATACTACGACAATGGTTCCATCCGCAGAAACCGAAGGCGAGGGCGGCGGCCTGGATGCGGGCGGCGAGGTGCTGCTCGCCGGGGTGGATGAGGCCGGTCGCGGACCGCTGGCGGGTCCGGTCGTCGCCGCCGCGGTCATCCTTGATCCGACCCGCCCGATCGACGGCCTGACTGACTCCAAGAAGCTCGCCGCCGCCCGGCGCGAGGTGCTGGCCGCACGGATTCTCGCCGAGGCCCACGCGGTCGGCGTCGCGCACGTCCACTGTGACGAGATCGACGAGCTGAACATCCTCCACGCCACAATGGCCGCGATGCGGCGTGCCGTCGCGGCGCTCGATCCAGCCCCGGCCCGGGTGCTGGTCGACGGCAACCGCTGTCCGGAGCTGGCCGTGCCGGCCTCAGCCGTGGTCGGTGGCGATGCCATCGAGCCGGCGATCTCGGCCGCCTCGATCGTGGCCAAGGTCGAGCGCGATCGCTCGATGGTCGCCTTCGATGCCGTGCATCCGGGCTACGGCTTTGCGCGTCACAAGGGCTATTCGACCCCGGAGCATATCGCCGCGCTGGCGCGCCTTGGCCCCTGCGCCATTCATCGGCACTCCTTCGCGCCCGTGCGCTTCGCCGCGGCGCAGGGCGTGCTGCCATTCGACGATTTTGCCGAGGGAGTCGAGGGCGCCTGATGAGCCCGAGCTTCGTCCATCTGCGGCTGCATACCGACTACTCGCTGGTCGACGGCACGGTGCGCGTACCCGACCTGATTCGCCGCGCGCGTGAACAAGACATGCCCGCCGTGGCGGTCACCGACCATTGCAACCTGTTCGCGATGGTCAAGTTCTATAGCGCGGCACTCGCGGCGGGGATCAAGCCAATCGTCGGCTGTGATGTGCTGGTCCGGGGCGAAGCTCCGGGCGAGGCGCCGTTCCCGCTAGTGCTGCTGGTGGTGAACGACACCGGCTATGCCAACCTGATCCGGCTGATCTCGCGCTCCTATCTCGAGGGCCAGCATGGCGGCTCGCCGACGCTGGAGCGCCAGTGGTTCGACGGCGCCTGCGACGGCCTGATCGCCCTGTCCGGCGGGCGCGAGGGCGATGTCGGACGCGCCTGGCTGGGCGGCCACCGCGAGCGCGCGCTGTCGCGTCTGGCGGAGTGGATGGCGCGCTTTCCCGGGCGCTTCTATCTGGAGATCCAGCGCACGGGCCGCGAGCAGGAGGAGGCCTGGGTCGGCGGCGCGCTCGAGCTGGCGAGCACGATGCAGTGCCCGGTGGTCGCCACCAATGACGTGCGCTATCTCGCGCAGGACGATTTCGACGCGCACGAGGCGCGCGTGGCCATCCACGACGGGCGCGTGCTCGCCGATCCGCGCCGGCCGCGGCGCTACAGCAATCAGCAGCATCTGCGTTCGCCCGAGGAAATGGTCGAGCTGTTCGCGGACGTGCCGGAGGCACTCGAGAACTCGGTCGAGATCGCCCGCCGCTGCAACCTGAAGATCACGCTGGGCGAGTCCTATCTGCCGGACTTCCCCGTGCCGGCCGAGCACACGGTCGACAGCTACCTGCGCGAGCGCTCTTACGTCGGCCTCGACCAGCGCCTGCACACGCTCTACGGCGACGAGGCGGCGGCCAACGAGGAGACGCGCCAGCCCTACGTGGCGCGCCTCGAGCGCGAGCTCGAGGTCATCGGCTCGATGGGCTTCCCGGGCTACTTCCTGATCGTCTCGGACTTCATCGTCTGGGCCAAGAACAATGGCGTCCCGGTCGGGCCTGGTCGTGGCTCAGGCGCCGGCTCGCTGGTCGCCTACGCGCTCGGCATCACCGATCTCGACCCGTTGCGTTACGACCTCCTGTTCGAGCGGTTCTTGAATCCCGAGCGCGTTTCGCTGCCGGACTTCGACGTCGACTTCTGCATGGACGGGCGCGATCGCGTCATCGACTACGTCGCCGAGAAGTACGGCGCGGACAAGGTTTCCCAGATCATCACCTACGGCACGATGGCTGCGCGCGCGGTCGTGCGCGACGTCGGCCGAGTGCTCGGCTATCCGTTCGGCTATGTTGACCGGATCGCGAAGCTCGTGCCGTTCGAGGTGGGCATGACGCTGGAGCGCGCGCTGGCCGAATCGGACGACTTCAAGTCCGCCTACAACGATGAGGAGGACGTGCGCGCACTGGTCGATCTCGCGCGCAAACTCGAAGGCCTGTCGCGCAACGCCGGCAAGCACGCCGGCGGTGTCGTCATCGCGCCCTCGGCGCTGACCGATTTCGCGCCACTCTACTGCGAGCCGGGCGGGCAGGGACTGGTGACGCAGTTCGACAAGGACGACGTGGAAAAGGTCGGTCTGGTCAAGTTCGACTTCCTCGGTCTGCGCACGCTGACCATCATCGATCGGGCCGTGCAGGCGATCAACGAACGGCGCAAGCGCGAGGAGCTCGATCCACTCGACACGGATAAGCTCGAAACCGACGACCCGGAGAGCTTCAAGCTACTCAAGGCCTGCCGCACGACGGCTGTGTTCCAGCTCGAATCGCGCGGCATGAAGGAGCTGATCAAGCGCCTGCAGCCCGATCACTTCGAGGAGATCGTCGCGCTGGTGGCGTTGTTCCGGCCCGGCCCGCTGCAATCGGGCATGGTCGACGACTTCATCGCGCGCAAGCACGGTCACGCGCAGGTGGAGTATCCGCACCCGGACCTCGAACCGATTCTCAAACCCACCTATGGCGTGATCCTGTATCAGGAGCAGGTCATGCAGATCGCGCAGGTGCTGGCCAACTACTCGCTGGGCCAGGCGGACCTGCTGCGCCGTGCGATGGGCAAGAAGAAAGCCTCGGAGATGGCCAAGCAGCGCAGTGGCTTTCTCGAAGGCGCGGCCGAGCGTGGCGTGGAGGAAAAGACCGCCGCCTACATCTTCGATCTGATCGAGAAGTTCGCCGGGTACGGCTTCAACAAGTCGCACTCGGCGGCCTACGCGCTGCTGTCGTACCAGACCGCCTATCTCAAGGCGCATTACCCGGCCGAGTTCATGGCGGCCGTGCTGTCGGCGGACATGGACAACACCGACAAGGTGGTCACGCTGATCGACGAGTGCAACGACATCGGCCTGGAGGTCCTGCCGCCGGAGGTCAACAACTCCGCTTACGCCTTCGCCGCGGTGGACCCGGGCAGTGTCCGCTTCGGGTTGGGGGCGGTGAAGGGTGTGGGCCAGTCGGCGCTCGACGCAATCCTGTCCGAACGCAATGCCAATGGCGCCTTCCGCGATCTCGACGACCTCTGCTGCCGGGTCGACGGCGGCAAGGTCGGCCGCCGAGTGCTCGAGGCACTCAATCGCGCCGGGGCGCTGGCCGGTCTGGGACCGAACCGCGCGACCAACGAAAAGCGCTTACCCCACGCGCTCAAGGCGGCGGAGCAGCACCGGCACAACGCCAATACCGGCCAGAACGACATGTTCGGCGAGGGCACCGCGCCGGCGGTGAGCAGTCTCGACGTCCCGCCCGAGCCCGAATGGGACGATGAAACCTTGCTGGCGGGCGAGAAGGAGACGCTGGGCCTGTACCTCTCGGGTCACCCGATCGATCGCTACATGGACGAGTTACTGCAATTCACCGGCGGGCGTATCGCCAAGCAATGCGACCGCGTCGATGCCAGCGGGCGGCGCAGCAAGCAGGACAACCCCGACATCGTCGCCGGCCTGGTGATGAGCATGCGCACGCGCAATACCTCCAGCGGCAAGATGGGGTTCGTCGTGCTCGACGACAAGAGCGGGCGGGTCGAGGTCAAGATCGGCCCGGAGCTGTACCAGCGCCAGGGAGCGCGCATCCAGCGTGACCGGGTACTGATCGTCGAGGGCGATCTGGGCGTGGACGAATTCAGCGGCGGTTATCAGTTGCGCGCGCGCAATCTGCGCAGCATCGACGATGCGCGCGAGCGCTACGCTCGCGGTCTGCGTCTGCGTGTCGGCGCCCAGGTGGCCGGCAACGGCTTCCTCGATCACCTCGAACACACGCTCACACCCTTTCGCGAAGGGCAACTGCCGATCACGGTCGAGTACCTGGGCGCACAAGCCGAGGCCACGCTCCGCCTCGGTGAGGACTGGCACATCCGGCCAACTGACGAGCTTCTCAAGCGTTTGGAACAGCTCACCGGCGGCGAAGGCGTGCGCGTCGACTACTGATTTGCTGTCGCGCAAGTTCGTCGGAGTCTTCGGCGAGCGCGTCGAAAGTTTCCGTGCAAGCGTCGAACGTTTCCGCGCAAGAATGTGCCGCCATTTTCAACATCCCCGTCCGGCTCGATTCTTGCGTCTTTCGTTCTCGCGGTTTACCCCGAGGGCGAGCAATGGCGGTCAGGTCGGTGGTGCGGGCGGTTGGCGTACTGAGCTGCGGGCTCCTGCTCGAGCAGATGGCTGTCGCGGGGGGCGTGCATCGCTGTGAAACTGCGGATGGTTTAGTAACGTACTCCGACACGGGGTGTCTGAGCGAACCCGCTGACCGTGGCGGCGTCGATGAGCCGACAGCCGAGCGTGTCGCGGAGGACACCGATGATACGCGCGCGAGCGACGAGGTGGAGTGGACCCACGCACGTGCCAAGCGAGAGTACGGTCAGCGACGACAGGCACTCCTCGACGAACTGGACAACCTCCCCTTAGGGCCGAACCAGGAACCAGCGCAGCTACTGGAGAATCGGGCGCGACACCGGTTTCTCATCCGCGCGATCGGGCGCCTCGATGCGCGTTGGCGCGAGTATAAGACGGGAGCAAGGGAGGCACCGGAGCGGGCAACGAAACAGCACCTGCGCGAGTTCGAGCAGCGCCTGAGGCGTCTCCAGCGCCGACACAGCAACGCGATCGACTACCTCCAGATCCACGTCGATGATGCGACCTATACCTGTCAGTGGGCGCGCGGTGAGGTCAGTTGTTGGTGATCTGGGCAGCGGCGCTCGCGACACGCGAGTCGGCTTGCCCCGCGTTGCGCGCCATCTTCTGCGGGGGATTGAGCTTTGGATCCATCGCACTCGCGCACTCGGTGTTGGGAGCGCGATGTCGGGTGCGCCCCGGAACCATCGTACATTAGAATTGACTAAATAGCATAAGCTAAGCACGATTAGTTATATGCAGCGCGGGAACAACTCCCAGAGGGCGCCATGAATCTGGAAGTACGCTCGGTTCTACATGATGAGAGTTCGACCTTTTCCTACGTCGTGTGGGATCCCCAGAGCCGCCGCGGTGCCATTATCGATCCGGCGCTCGACTTCGATCCCAAGTCGGGTCACACCGGCACACACACGGCCGAGCAGTTGCTCGCCATCGTTTCGGCCGAAGGCCTGACCATCGACTGGATTCTGGAGACGCACGCGCACGCCGATCACATCAGCGCAGCACCGTTCGTGCGCGATCGGGTCGGGCAGCCGCCCGTGGCGATCGGCCAGGGAATCCGCGTCGTCCAGGAGCGTTTCAAGCGCCTGTTCAATCTGGAGCGCGGCTTCCTGCCGGATGGCAGTCAGTTCGACCACCTGTTCGCCGACGGTGAGACGTTCGCGCTAGGCGAGATCTCCGCGCGGGCCATCGCCACGCCGGGACACACCAACGATCACCTGAGCTACGTCATTGGGGGTGCGGTATTCGTCGGCGATACCCTGTTCATGCCCGATGCCGGCACCGCACGCTGCGATTTCCCCGGCGGCGATGCGCGTACGCTGTTTCGCTCCACCCGCAGGCTGTTCGAAGAACTCAATGACGCGACGCGCATGTTCATGCTGCACGACTACGGACCCAATGGTCGCGAGCAGCGCAACGAGACCACGGTGGGCGAGCAGCGCCGCGAAAACATCCACGTGCGTGAGGGTGCGAGCGAGGGAGAATACGTCGAGATGCGCGAGGCGCGCGATGCCACGTTGGAGTTGCCCACGCTGATCATTCCCTCGGTGCAGGTGAACATCCGTGCGGGTCATTTCCCGCCGCCGGAGGACAACGGCGTGACTTATCTCAAGGTGCCGATCGACGCCTTCGTGCAAGAGGAGCTGGAATGACCGCTTTCGATCCCGTGTCGGCCGCGGCCGGCGTGGTTCGGCGGGTCCCTGCGCCTGCCACGCGCCCGGACATCGACGTTGTTCGGAGCGGGCTGGGGTTTGGCCGGCTATTGTCCCGACCCCGGACTGGGCGCATTGGTTTCGGGGGCGGCCGACCCTGACCTGGTTCGTTCTGGGCCTGACAGCGGTCATTTTCGCGTTTGCCCGGGTGCCGGGCAGCCGCTGATTCCACGAGCGGCACGGTTCCCGGAAGCGCTCGTTCAACCAGCAGCCGGCCGCGTGTGTCGCAGAGCCTCCAGCGCGGAGCGCTCGCGCTGGATCTCGCGTGCGGTGCGCACGCCCATCCGCCGAAACAGGGGAAGCGGGGGACACCAGCCCTGTAGCGCGTGTTGTAGCAGGAAGCCGCTCACGGCCGCGGGTAGCAACAGCCATCGCCGGTCGACCGTGGTGCCCAGGAAAATGCCTACCAGTCCGATCGAGGCAGCATTGGCTTCCAGCGTTCGCTCGATATCCCATTCGCGATCGAGCTCGAGCAGGCGTTCGCCGATGCCCTGCGGATACTCCCCGTAATGGGTGATGCTGTCGTCGATCCGTTCGCTCATCTCCTGATTGATGTGCCTGGGGGTGTTGCGCTCGACACGGGTGTTGGTGGCCGGTAACACGATGGTCTCCTGTGGATCCCGCTGGATCACGGTGCAACGGTCTAAGCGTTTGCGGACACTGGCCGTGTGGCCGCGGCCTCGATAGCGGTTCGCGAATCCTCGCCGGCCAGCCAGACCTTCTCTAACGGTAGCAGCGGCCTCTCCGGCTGCATCCGCCTCCCCGGGTTCTTCCGGGGCTTCGCTTGCGCGATTCGCCGCCGAGGAATCTCCCCGATCTATCTTCGCCACGCCCGGTGATACCGTCCGAGCGACCGGGCCTTACCGGCAAGCGACAAGGAGGTGAGCCCATGTTCTTTCGCGAAATCCTGAATGAGGATCTTGGCTGTGCGTCCTACATTGTCGCCGATGGCGGTCGGGCGGCCGTGGTCGATCCCAAGTGGGAAATCGATGCTTATCTCGATATTGCCCGGGACCACGGCTTTCGGCTGACCGACATCATCGAGACGCACAACCACGCCGACCATGTCTCGGGTCACGGACGGCTGTCGGCCGCGACGGGTGCGACCGTCCACGTCGCGCGTGCGGCGGAGGTCGCTTACGAGCACCGACCGCTGGGCGAGGGCGACGCGATCGAGTTGGGCCAGGTGCGCATCGTGGCCCTGGCGACCCCCGGTCACCGGCCGGAACATCTCTCGTTCCTCGTGGAAGATCGGTCGCGGGCGCCTTCTCCCTGGGTGCTCTTCTCCGGCGACTTCCTGTTCGTCGGGGATATGGCGCGGCCCGATCTTGCACTCGAGCCGACCGAGGGCGCCCGGGACATCTTCCAGTCGCTTGCCAGGTTGCAGGAACTGCCCGATTACGTGGAAGTTCGACCGGCCCATGTTGGCGGATCTCTTTGCGGAGGGTCGGGCATGAGCCGCAAGCCGGATTCCACGCTCGGTTTCGAGCGGCAGTACAACGCCTACCTGAACATCCGCGACGAGAGCGAGTTCGTCACCGCGCTGACCAGCGACGAGACGCCCCAACCGCCGAACGTGGCGCACATCGTGGGACTCAATCGCGGCCCGCTGCTCACCGAGGCGGTCACCGCCCGAGCGCTGCTGGCGGCCCATGTGCATGAACTCGTCATTCCCGGCCACGCCGTACTGATTGATGGCCGCGACCAGCGGGAATTCGACGGCGCCCATGCCCCGGGCGCGATCAACATCACTATGAACCAGTCCGGGGTCGGCACCCGGGCGGCCTGGATGGTCGACCCCGAGGCGATGGTCGTCACCATGGCCGATGGCGATGAACACGCGCGGGCGATGATCCGCATGCTCGAGGCCGTCGGCTTCCGCAACATCCGCGGTTATCTCGCGGGTGGCATGAGCGCCTGGCATTCGGCACAACTGCCGATTGAAACCACGCTGGCGGTCGACGTACCCACGCTGGCCGAGCAGTTACGCGGGCGCGAGGTCACCCTGCTCGATGTGCGGAGCGAGGCGGAATGGCGTCAGGGCCACGTCGAGGATGCGATCCACGTGCCCTATCAGCAGCTGCGCGATGGCGTGCCCGAGAATGTGCGTGCCCACGATGGCGAGCAGCCGCTCGCGGTGGCGTGCTCCGGCGGCATCCGCAGCACGATCGCGGCCTCGATGCTCATGCGCGCAGGGTTCAAAAATATCGAGCACGTTGCCGATGGGGGGGTGCCGGGACTCGCCCGCGAGGGCATCGAGCTCGTCCGCGAATCCCCTGACTCGCATTAGAGCCCCGCATCAACAGCCCGCCAACCCATTCGGCGAGATATCGGGACCTTGAGCCGGCGCGCCAACGGAGTATGGCGATCGTCTGCGCGTTGGCTTTGCTGCGCGCGGCGGAAACGTGCGCACTGCTGCTATGGTCTATGAATAGACACGGGACGGTCATATCACGTCCGGCCGTCACGCGAACCACAAGGGAACTGTGGTATGGGAGTTCAGGGCGGAATCTCCGCGGGCGCCTTTGTGCTTGCGGTGTCGTTTCTTGCGTTCGTCGCGGGCGCGCTAATGGCGGTGGCCGAGATGGCGCCGGCGGGTTACGTCCGTGATGCCTACCGCGCCGGCCTCGCCCTGGTACACAAGCGCGAATTGCAGGCCACTCCCTACGCGACGGATCTTTGGCAGCCCGCGCGCACGGAGCGCCGGGGACTGCAGCTCCACGATCCCGAGCGTTCGGCGCCGGGCCTCACGCTGTTCACCTCGGGACATGCGCCGGCCGCCTACCTGATCGAACCGGATGGCAGCGTGGCGCATCACTGGCATGCGCCGTACAGCCGGCTGCACGACGAGTCCGCCGCGGTCGCCGATCCGCTACCCGATCGGCAGGTGTATTTCCGGCGCGCTCACCTCTATCCCAACGGGGACCTGCTCGCACTCTATGTCGGGGTCGGCGATAGTCCCTGGGGTTACGGTCTGGCGCGTCTCGACCGGAGTTCCGAGGTGGTGTGGAAGAACCTGGATCGGTTTCATCACGACCTGTCCGTGGCCGAGGACGGCCGCATCGTCACCTTGACGCACGCCTATCGCGAGGATGTGCCAGAAGGGCTGGATCACCTGTCGCGCCCGGTGTTGGACGATTACCTCACCGTCGTCGGACCGGATGGGCGCACGCAGCACAAGTTCTCGCTGCTCGAGACCCTTGAGCGCTCGGCCTATCGCGATCTGCTATGGCAGACGCCGACGTACACGCTGGCCGACCCGTTGCACACCAACGCAGTGGACGTGCTCTCGCAACGCGATGCGAGCCGGCTGGCGCAAAAGATCCCCGCGGCCGCACCCGGCCAGGTGCTGGTGTCCTTCCGAGAGGTCGGCGGCGGGTTGATCGCGCTCGTCGATCCAGTGGAGGAGGAGTTGCTCTGGGCCCAGCGCGGGCAGTGGCGCAGCCAGCATGACCCCGACGTCCTGCCCAACGGCAATCTTCTGTTGTTCGACAACCTGGGCGATTACGGCGCGGCCGGCCGCTCCCGTGTGGTCGAGATCGATCCCGCCCACGGCGGCGTCGTCTGGGCCTATGGCGGTAGCGAGGACAAGCCGCTGGAGAGTGTCATCCGCTCGGCCCAGCAACCGCTGGCGAACGGCAATGTGCTGATCACTGAATCCGACGGCGGGCGGCTCCTCGAGATCACGCGTGAGGGCGAGCGGGTTTGGGAATACGTCAATCCGGTGCGAGGCGGTGAGGGCGATGAGTTCATTCCCATCGTCAGCTGGGCGCAGCGGGTCGATCCGGCCCAGCTCGATACGGCGTTCCGTACTGCGCTCCTGCACGATCATTTGGCCTATCAAGGAGGTTTGCCATGAAAGGGACGGTCTTTGGCGTACTGATGGTGATGCTGCTGAGCGTGGCGGCGCCGGCCGTCGCCTACGTCGGCCCCGGCGCGGGCCTGAGCATGCTGGGTGCATTGTGGGGACTGCTGGTCGCCGTTCTCGCGGCGCTGTCCTTCATCATCGCCTGGCCGGTGCGGCGGTACTTGCGACGCAAGCGCGCGCAGCCCGCCGGGACGCAAACTGCCGCCGAGGAGGCGGCCACGCAATCCGCGCACGACGAGCGTGCGCGCGACCCTTCGGCGGACAGCGAAGGGCGATTGTAGTGGCGCGAGCGGCATCCATTGTCGTGGATCGATGCCGGCCTGTGCGGCCGTAAGGGGGGAGCGTGGGGTTGCTGGATCTGCCGGCGCCGCTTTACACCTGGCTCGATGCGGCACTCGTCGGCGTGTTGCCGCCGCTGGCGCGCGTCCTGCTCTGGGGGGCGCTTGCAGGACTCGGGTCGATGGCGCTGTATGCGCTATTGGCGCCGCAGGGTCGCATTGCCCGGGGCAAGCGCGAGGTCGCAGAGGCGCGCCAGACCCTGGATCAGCATGACGGTAGCCTGGCGGACGCGGGTCCGATCATCGGTCGCATGCTCCGGCTGTCCCTGGGGCAGGTGCGCCTGACTACGCTGCCGGCGTTGATCGCGTCGATCCCGTTGCTGACGCTGCTGGCGTGGATGAGTACGGCCTACGGCTACCGCTATCCCGAGCCCGGAGAGACGCCACCCGTGGAGGCGCAACCGGCGGCGTGGGTCGCCGAATGGGTGCCGCAAGCGGACCCCGATGGGACGCCCGGTGTGCGCGTGAGCAACGGCGAGGGCGGGTCCACGGATCTGTTCGATCTGCCCGTGCCGGTGGGCGTACTGCACGAATGGCGTTGGTGGAACGCGATCCTGGGGAACCCCGCCGGCTATCTGCCGAGCGGCAGCGCCATCGAGCGGGTGCGGGTGGAACTGCCGCGGCAGCGTTTTCTGCCGTTTGGGCCGGCATGGGCGCGCGGTTGGGAGATCCCGTTCCTGACGGCCCTGCTGGCTGCGTCGCTTGGGCTCAAGATTGGCGCGCGCATCCAATGACTGCCGCCAGCTCACCCACGGCGACCGATGCCTTCCGTGTCGAGCCCTGGCTACACCGATTGGGTGGGCTCGTCGCGCGCCACCCACGGGCCTGGATAGGGCTGGGCAATCTGGAGACGCGCCTGCTGCGGCAAGAGCTCGACGAGGTCGCCCTCGATGCGCCGATCTACATCGCGGGGCTCGCACGGTCCGGCAGCACCTTGCTGCTGGAGGTGCTCAGCCGCCATCCGGACGTCGGCTGCCATCGCTATCGCGACTATCCCATGCTGTTTACGCCGTACGGGTGGCGCCGCTTTCTCGCCCGAGTGCCGCAGCAACGGCGCGCGCCCGTCGAACGCGCGCACGCCGACGGCATCGCGGTAACGCCCGAGAGCCCCGAGGCGTTCGAAGAGATGCTCTGGATGGCCTTCTTTCCGGCGTTGCACGACCCGCATGAGAGTGCAGTACTCGATGCGGCGACCCGCCACCCCCAGTTCGAATCGTTTTACCGGGATCATCTGCGCAAATTGCTGCGCATCGAAGAACGGTCGCGCTATCTCAGCAAGGAGAACTACAACTTCACGCGGCTGGAATATCTGCACCGACTATTTCCGGATGCGCGCTTTGTCGTCCCCGTGCGCGATCCGGTGTGGCACATCGCCTCGCTGATGAAACAACACCGGCTGTTCTGCGCGGGCCAGCGGGCACATCCACGCGCGCTCACGCATGTCCAGCGCGTGGGTCATTTCGAATTCGGGCTGGATCGCCGGCCGATCAACGCCGCCGACCGCGAGGCCATCGAGCGCATCGAGGCGCTATGGCGTGACGGGGCCGAGGTCGAGGGCTGGGCGCGCTACTGGAGTCACGTGCACCATTTCCTGGCCGATCGCCTGGAGGCCGAGCCCGGGCTGTGCGATGCCACTTGCCTCATGCGGTACGAGGCGCTGTGCGCGGCGCCGGAGCCGGAACTACGGTCCGTGTTCGAGCATTGTGGCCTGTCGATCGACGCCGAGGCGCTCACGCGCGAGGCCGCGGCGATCCGCTTCCCGGCGTATTATCGTCCCGAGTTCTCGGATGCCGAGATCGCCACCATCCGGCGGCTTACCGATGGCGCCGCCGCACGGTTGGGCGTCATGCCCGCGGAGGGCGACGCCATCGGCGGCCGCGCAGGACACTAGTCGGTCGTTGCGCACATGAGGTGGGATGTGACCACGCATAAGGGCATTAACACGCCGATTCTCGAATTCGCCGCGGCCGTCTTCGATCTCGATGGTGTGGTCACGCATACGGCGACGGTCCATGCATCGGCCTGGAAGCAGCTGTTCGACGACTTCCTGCAGCAACGGTTCGAGCGGGTGGGAGAACCGTTCGTGTTCTTCGATGCCGCGTCCGACTACCAGCGCTACGTCGACGGCAAGCCGCGCTATGACGGCGTGCGCAGCTTTCTGCAATCGCGCGGTATTACCTTGCCCGATGGCGCGCCGGACGATCCGCCGGACCGTGAAACGGTTTGTGGCCTGGGGAATCGCAAGGATGGTTTCTTCACCGAACGGCTCCAGCGCGATGGCGTGGAGGTATTCGATTCCACGGTGGCGCTGATCGGGCGTCTGCGTGCGGCCGGGGTGCGCACCGCGCTGGTGTCGTCCAGCAATAACGCCGGGGACGTGCTCGCCGCGGCCGGGTTGACCGAGTTGTTCGACGTGCGGGTGGACGGACTCGAGGCCACGCGCCAGAGGCTGGCCGGCAAGCCCAGCCCGGACATCTTTCGCCATGCCGCGGACGCGCTCGGCGTCGCGCCGAGCGATGCGGTCGCGGTCGAGGATGCCCTCTCCGGCGTCACCGCAGCGCGCGGGGCCGGCTACGCCCTGGTGATTGGCGTGGATCGCAGCGGCCAGGCGAATGCCTTGCGGCGGCACGGCGCTCACGTGGTCGTCGCCGATCTCGCCGAAGTGCCGCTCGAAGGGCCCGTGCTCGCACCACTGCCCGACGCGCTCGAGGCCCGCGAGGAGCTCGCGCGCCGGATCGATGGCAAACGCCTGGCGGTATTCCTCGACTATGACGGCACGCTCACGCCGATCGTCGCGGACCCGCGCCAGGCCGCGCTCGACGAAGCGGTGCGCGCGACCATCCACGAACTGGCGCGGTCCTGCACGGTCGCGATCGTCAGCGGCCGAGATCGCGCCGATGTCGAGGCCCTGGTCGGCATCGACACCTTGATCTACGCCGGCAGCCACGGCTTCGACATCGCCGGCCCGAACGGCCTCCACAAGGAGCACGAGCGCGCCTCGGAGTTTCTCCCGGCATTCGAGCTTGCCGAGCGGCGCCTGCATGCCGCGCTCGATGGCGTCGCGGGCGTACTGATTGAACGCAAACGCTTCGCCGTGGCCGTGCACTACCGGCGCGTGGCCCCCGAAGACGTTGCCCGGGTCGAGGCCGCGGTCGATGACGCCGTAACGAAAGCGCCGGAGGCGCTGCGCAAGACCGGCGGCAAAAAGGTGTTCGAGCTGCGCCCGCATGTGGAATGGCACAAGGGGCGCGCCGTGGCGTGGCTACTGGAGGCGCTGGATCTCGACCAGCCGGACGTCGTGCCGCTATACATCGGCGATGACGAGACCGACGAGGACGCCTTCGCCGCGCTGCATCGCGTGGGCGGTATTGGGGTGTTGGTCAGTCCGCAGGTACAGGACACCGCCGCCGACTATCGGCTGGAGGATCCTGCCGCGGTGGGCCGCCTACTGCACGGGCTTGCGGGTCGGGAGCCGGGATGAGCCTGTGGAATTTCGGCTATCAGGGCTACGACTCGGCGGAGGAAGGGCTGCGCGAGGCCTTGTGTACGCTTGGCAACGGCTATTTCGCGACCCGTGGGGCCGCTGAAGAGAGCGCCGCCGACGGCGTGCATTACCCCGGGACGTATGTCGCAGGCGGCTACAATCGCATGCAAACCGAGGTGGCGGGGCGGACCATCGAGAACGAGGATCTGGTCAACCTGCCCAACTGGCTGTGTCTGAGCTTCCGTCCGGCTGGCGGCGACTGGTTCAACGCCGACGCGGTCGAGTTCCTCACCTACGAACAAACTTTGGAATTGCGCGCGGGATTACTGCGCCGTCGCATGCGGTTTCGCGATCGGGACGGGCGCGAGACCACGCTGACCGCCCGGCGTCTGGTCCACATGGAGTCGCCCCATCTGGCCGCGATCGAATGGGTGCTGCAACCGGAGAACTGGTCGGGCCAGGTAACGCTGCGCTCGGCGCTCGACGGGCGCGTGACCAACGCCGGGGTGCCGCGCTACCACGCCTTGAGCGGCGACCATCTGGTCCCAGTGATCAGCGAGCCGCTGGGCGACGATGGGATGTATCTCGTCGCCGAGACCCGCCAGTCCCATTTGCGCGTGGCACAGGCGGCGCGTACTCGGCTGTTCCGCACCGAGGGGTCGGCGGCCGCGGAGCGACGGAGCGTGCGCGAGATCGGCTACATCGGCCAGGACATCGAGGTCGATGTGTCCGCGGGTGAGCCCCTGACCGTGGAAAAGCTCGTCAGCCTCCATACCTCGCGCGATCGGGCGATCTCCGAGCCCGTATTGGCCGCGGTCGAGACGCTGGCGGAGGTCGAGCGTTTCGCGGCGCTGGCGGCGGGCCAGGCGCGCGCCTGGTCGCACCTGTGGGATCGCTGCGACATCGTCCTCGAGGGCGACGAGCGCGCCCAACAGATCTTGCGCCTGCATGTCTTCCATCTGCTGCAAACGCTCTCGCCGCACACCGTCGACCTCGACGTCGGCGTGCCCGCACGTGGGTTGCATGGCGAGGCCTACCGCGGGCACGTGTTCTGGGACGAATTGTTCGTCCTGCCTTATCTCAACACCTGCCTGCCGGAAGTCACGGTGGCATTGCTGCGCTACCGCTACCGGCGGCTGGGTTCCGCGCGGCGCATGGCGCGCGAGGCCGGGTTTGCCGGTGCGATGTTTCCCTGGCAAAGCGGTAGCGACGGGCGCGAAGAGAGCCAGGTGGTGCATCTCAATCCGGAATCCGGCCGCTGGCTGCCCGACTACACGCATCTCCAGCGGCACGTGAATGCCGCCATCGCTTATAACGTCTGGCGCTACTATCAGGTGACCGACGACCGCGAGTTCCTTTCGCTCTACGGCGCGGAGATGCTCGTGGAGATCGCGCGCTTCTGGGCCAGCGTCGTTACCTGGAACCCGCAGCGCGAGCGCTACGAGATCCGGGGGATCATGGGACCGGACGAGTTCCACGACGCGTACCCCGATCGCGATGAGCCGGGACTCGATAACAATGCCTATACCAATGTCCTGGTCGCCTGGGTGCTCCAGCGTGCGCTGATGGCGCTGGATCGGGTCGGAGCCAATCGTCGTCGGGAGTTGAGCGAGTCGCTGAACCTGGACGCGCGCGAGCGGGTGACCTGGGACGAGATCTCGCGCAACCTGTTCGTCCCGTTTCACGATGGCATCCCGAGCCAGTTTGAGGGCTACGAACGCTTGGCCGAGTTCGACTGGGCGGGTTATCGGGCACGTTACGGCGACATCCACCGGCTCGATCGATTGCTCGAGGCGGAGGGCGACAGCGTCAATCGTTACCAGGCCTCCAAACAGGCCGACGTGTTGATGCTGTTCTATCTGTTCTCGCATACCGAGCTCGAACAGTTGTTCGATCAACTCGGATACGAACTACACGACGACATGATCGGGCGCACCGTGGATTACTACCTGCAGCGCACCTCCAACGGTTCGACCTTGAGCCATGTGGTGCATTCCTGGGTGCTGGCGCGGCGTGATCGGGGGCGTTCCTGGGCGTTGCTCAAGGAGGCGCTGGAATCCGACGTGGCCGACGTGCAGGGCGGGACCACCCCCGAGGGGATTCACTTGGGGGCGATGGCCGGGACCCTCGACCTGGTGCAGCGCGCCCAGACCGGCCTTGACATGCACGACGTGCTGCACCTGGATCCCTGCCTGCCGGAAGAGCTAGTGGGATTGGGCATGCGCCTGCGCTACCGGGGTCACTGGGTCGACCTGGGGGTCGTGCATGAGCGCATGACCCTCTCGGCGCCCGATGGCTGGTCTGGCCCCAAGCGAGTCGTCATTCGAGGCCACACGTACGAATTCAGCGCGGGGCAGCGCCTTGAGGTGCCATGCCACTCGGAACGCGGCGGGCACCGGCCCGCCCAGATGTGAGTCTGGCCGTTCACCGCCAGCCGGCGGCCAATGAAACACCGTTCCGCCTCCACCGTGATCAGCACGAGCGTCCGCCTGTAGGCCACCGACTTTCCGTTGAGGTCGGTGTTTGCTCTCGGTAATGAGTCGTTTCACGTCCCAAGCTTCGACATTCCGTGAACCTGACAAATACCCAGGGAGCCGGCATACTCGTGCCACAACAAGAAAATACCGGGGGAGCCGTATGGCGATTCACGCCGGCCGCAAACAAACCACGATCACGCCATTCTGGAACCGGATGCCCCGGTTCTTTCTGTATCCGCTCACGCCGCCGGGTCTTTATGTCCTCTTCGCCCTGGCGGTAATCAACGCGGTATCGCTCGATTTGCTCGCCGCGGGCGGAGGAGGACTGATCGTGGCGTCGATCGTCGGGCTTGTCGCGGCGTTGTTCGCGATCAAGTACGGCTACGACATCCTCGAACGCACGGCTCACGGCAACCTCCAGCCCCCGCGACTCAATCGCGAGACGCTGCTGGAGGGCTACGAACTCCCGTTCAAGCAGTACGCCGTGATCTTCCTGCTGGTTTTCATGGGCATCATGCTAGCGATCGCGTTCGCGCCGGTGGCCATTCTGTTCGCGATCGCCGTGTTCCTGCTGTTTCCTGCGATCGTAATGACGCTGGCGATCGAGCGTTCCGTGTTCGCGGCCCTAAATCCACGAATGCTTTGCGGAATTGCGTTCCGCGTTGGCTGGCCGTATCTGGCCGTGCTGGGACTCGCGTTGCTGTTGAGCGGCGGGGCGGCGACGGCCATGGCAATGTTCGGCGACGGGTTGCCCTTGCCGGCGCGGGCCTTTCTGGGCGCATTCACGCAGAACCTGTTCTGGTTCTCGATGATGCACTTGATGGGCTATTTGCTCTATCAGTACCACGACCGGCTCGGCTTCTCCCCGGAGGCATTGGCCGAGGCGGACGATGGCTGGGGCGATCTCCTGGCACCGGTACAGGAGGACATCGAGGTCGGCGCCTACGTTGCGGCGGCGAATCGGCTGCAGGCGCTGATCAACCAGTATCCCGAGCACGCCCTCGATCTTCGCCTACGCCGGCACCAGGTGCTGCGGCTGGGCGATGATCACAACGCGCTGTTCGATAACGCCGGCTACCTGCTGGCCAGCCTGATTGATGCCAATCGCCTGCGTGAAGCGACCGAGGTCTATCTCGACATCACCCGTATCGATCCGGATATACGGCCTGGACGCGAGGAGGATTTCGAGCCCTTGATGCGGATGCTCGTACAGCGTGGGGAATATCGTCGTGCGGTCCGGATGGTCAATGGATTCCACAAGCTTTTCCCCGCGAGCGAGGCCGTCCCGTCGCTCTATCTCGAGGTGGCGCGTGTGTTCTCCGATCACCTAGGTCAGCCGGCGAAGGCACGCCAGGTGGCCGACTTCCTTGCGCGCAAGTTCCCCGATCATCCCGCCGCCAACCGCGCACGCGCCTTGCGGGATGCGGTCACGGGCTGAGCGACTTCAGCGCGCGCTCGGCCGTGCGCGCTGGCTCACTGGCGGGAAAATGCGCGGTGATGTGCCGAAACAGCTTGCGCGCGGCGTCGCGATGCCCCTCTCCCTGTAGTCGCACGGCCAGCCGGCAGGCCTGATCCGCGATCGCGGGGAATCGTTTGGGCTGCTTGAGACCGGCGCGAACCAGCGGCATGACCTCGGCTGGGGAACCTTTCCGAAGCAGCAACTCGATCAGGCGGTGAATGAGGGCGGCATTGAGCCGCGCCTTGGGGCGCGCCCGTTCACGGTAGTCGCGGTACGCGCTCAGCTTGAGCGCGGTCGTCTCCTCGTCGGTCGCCTCCAGATGCAGAATGCGTCGCACGGCGTCGTGGTAGGCGTCGCTGTCCGGTGCGAAGCGGCTGGCTTGCAAAAGCCCATCGAGGACCTCGAGGTTGTGCGGATTCTCGCGCGTCAGGCGTTCGAACAGGGGGCGCGCGCGTTCCGGTGCCATCGCTTGGAGTTTTTCGTGCGCCTCGCCCATGCGCTGGCGGAACGCATCGTTTTGTTCGCGTTCATCCAGCGCCGATTCGTCGACGGCATGGGTGCCGAAGCGCACGGCTGCGCCCGCGGCCGCGCCGGTCAGGATGCCGCCGATATGCGCCATGTAGGCGACCGAGCTGACCTCGGAGTACTGCATGTACTGCCACAGCTCCTTGCCCAGCCATAACCCGAGCAGGACGACCGCCGGCGCCTTCACGTAGTCGAAATAGATACCAATGAAATAGAAGAAGCGGACTTTGCGGAGACCATAGAGCGCACCGCACAGGCCCATGAGTCCGGCGATCGCGCCCGAGGCGCCCACCATGGGGATTACCGAGTGGGGGTTGAGACCCATGTACAGTCCGGCCGCGCCGAGCCCCGACAACAGGTACAAGCCCGTCATCATCAGGCTGCCGAGTCCCACCTCCACGAGCAGACCCACGGCGATCAGGAACAGCATGTTGCCGATCAAATGGGCCAGATTGCCGTGCAGGAACATGTGCGACAGAAAATCCATCGGTCGCGGATCGCTCGGACGCAGTCCATGGCCCCAGACCGTCGTCTCGTCGAGTCCGCGGTTGAGGCGGTCGCGCTCGCTACGCCAGTGCGCGTAGTCCGAGTGACCCGGTGCGATCACCTGTTCGTTCTCCAGGCGTTGCTGGAACTCGCTGTCGCCGAGCAGGCGTTCGAACCAGGGCGAATTCGGATCGTCGATCGCCTCGCCGAAGTGCTCGAGCAATAACTCGTCATCCCCCTGGCGCTGTAGATAGCCGCGGTAATGCGGTAGCTCGATCTCGGCAAGACCGGATTCGTAATAGTGCGATTTCACCGCACGAATCTCGCGGCCATCGTCGAGTTGAAAAAGGAAAAAGACGAGGACGTTGGCGGCCACCAGGGCGAAGGTGACGATCGGGGGGCGCCGCCAGTCGATCGGACGGTCGAAGGGGATGATGAGCATGGACCCGGTACTCCCTCGGGTACGCTGGGCAAGGTCTGATTAATCCTTTGTCGCCGCGCTCGAGCCGATTTTGGCAGCCTGGCTAGGCGCGGTGGCGGTCCGGTAGCCC
>JBBEEB010000039.1:0-5670 GCA_040880995.1 Halofilum sp. (in: g-proteobacteria) | reverse complement strand
TTCAGGCGCCCTTGGATTCCCACTCGGCCGGGGTGTAGCCGTGGATCGATAGCGCGTGAATCTCGCCCGATTGGATCCGGTCCTTGAGCGCGTTGTTCACCAGTCGGTGGCGCGCCAGCATGTTCTTGCCTTCGAATTCATCGGTGACGACGGTGGCCTCGAACTTGCCGCCCCCGCCCTCGACCGTCGCCTGCGCGCCGGGGATATGCGTCTCGATCTGACGTGCGTACTCGTCGGTGTTGCTCATGCCGTCTCCTTCGAATCTTGAGCAAACATTGTAGCGTCCAGTCGCGGGTACGGGGCGCTTCGGGCGCTTTCAAACCGTAACGCGGCCGCAATGGATTGATCAGACCTTCGCTAGGGAGCCTTGGCTCAGTTCGACGTGCTCGACGCCGACGTACTCTTCGATCAACGGCATCAGCTCATCCGCGCGACGCTGGATCTGCTCGGAGACCAGCAGCGTACGGTTGATGCCCTCGGTCCAGCCGTAGATCGAGGTCAGTAGCTCGTCGGCGGTGCGCACGTTGTTGTGGATGTCGTGCAGCAGGCGGCGAAACTCGGACGGCGTCGGCTGCACGCCGAGCTCGCGAAACAATTCGCCGAGTGCGGCCAGCATCTCGTTGGCTTCCGGGCCGAGCCCGAAGTCCTCCGCCCGGTAGTCGGACTCGCCGACCGAGGCACGTGGCACCCAGACGCTGAAGCTCGCCTTCTGCAGCGAGTGATACAGTGATTCTTCGGAGATGAGCAGGACGATCAGGTTGTTCGGGTTGGCCGCGAAAGTCGCGTCGCGAAATTGCCACCGGCGCTCGATGAGGAATCGGTACAGGCGTAGATGCTCGCGAAAATCCGCCGCCTGGAGCTGGTCGAGGATGAGCACCGTCTTCTCGCCCTCGGAGTACGCGCAGGCGTCGCTCATGGCCCGCTCAAACGCAGGGATGGGCGGCTCCTGTCGGCCTTCCTCGTCGGGCGCGGGGACGGGCGCCAGCGCGGTCGCCGGGTCGTGCCCCTGGGTGAAGTCGTGATAAACGACGCGCGGATACTCGAGCGCCGCCGCCAGGGCGTTGGCGAAGGCCGTGCGGCGGCGCCCGGAATCGCCCTCGACGTTGAGCGCCGGGATCTGCTCGGCCGCCTGCGACAGCAGGCAACGCAGGTGATAGCCGTAGTCGATGTTCGACTCGAAGCCGTGCTCCGTCATGCGCTCGCGCAGGCTCGACATCATCGCGAACTCCAGTGAGACCGACGCCAGTCTACCGCGCTGCTCCGGGGTGTGCCGCACCGCGCGTCTGGCCAGTGCCGCCGGTCGTGCCGGTTCAGTCGGCGGGTGGCCCTTCGAAGTAGCGCAGCGAGAGATCGAGCGCCTGCACGTCCTTGGTGAGCGCTCCGACCGAGATGCAGTCCACGCCGGTGTCCGCGATGTCGCCGATGAGTTCGAGGTCGACCCCGCCGGAGGCCTCCAGACGGGCGCGGCCGGCGTTCTCGCCCACGGCCTGGCGCAGCTCGGCCAGGGCGAAGTTGTCCAGCAGCAGCCGGTCGGCGCCGGCCGCGAGCGCCTCGCGCATCTGCGCCAGCGTCTCGACCTCGACGGTCAGATCCGCCTCCGGGTGCGCGGCGCGCAGCGCGGTTACCGCCCGGGCGATGCCGCCGGCGGCGTGGATATGGTTCTCCTTGAGCATGGCCGCGTCGAATAGGCCCATGCGGTGGTTCTGTCCACCGCCGCAAGCGACGGCGTACTTCTGGGCCGCGCGCAGGCCGGGCAGTGTCTTGCGGGTGTCCAGGATCACCGCATCGGTTGCCGCTACCGCATCGACGTGGGCGCGGGTGGCCGTGGCCACGCCCGAGAGCAGTTGCAGGAAGTTGAGCGCGCAGCGCTCGCCCGTGAATAGCCCGCGCGCCGGGCCGGCCAGCGAACACAGCACGGTGCCGGGGGCCAGACGGTCGCCTTCGCCCACGTGCCAGTCGACCGCAATACACGCATCGACCGCTGCGAACACGGCATCGAACCAGGGCCGGCCGCAGGCGACGCCGTCGACTCGGGCGACGACGGTCGCCCGCGTATGGCGTCCGGCGGGAATGGCGTCCGCGCTCAGATCACCCGTGCCGACATCCTCGGCCAGCGCGCGGCGCACATCCTCGGCAACGATCTCGGCGGCAATGGCCATCAGCCGTGCTCCTTCTCGGGCGGTGGGGCATGGTCGACACACTCCTCGGTGTACTCGACCTGTAGCGTCGTGTGCTCGATGCCGAAGCGTTCCCGCAGGAACCGTTTGGTGCCGCTGACCACGCGATCGTGATCGACCTCGCCGGTGGCGCGCGCATGCAGACTCATCATCGGGCGCTCCGGCGACAGCGACCAGACGTGAACATGGTGCACGTCGCAGACGCCGGCGACCGCTGCCGGCAATTCGCGTTCGACCGTGTGTGGGTCGATCCAGTAGGGCGCGCCTTCCAGCAACACGTGACCCGACTGGCGCAACAGATACCAGGCGCTGCGCACCAGCAGCAGGGCCACGAACAGCGACAGCAGCGGATCGATGGGCGTCCAGCCGGTGGTCATGATCACCCCGGCGGCAATGATGGCGCCGGCCGAGCCCAGCAGATCGCCCAGCACGTGCAGCGCGGCGCCGCGCAGGTTGAGGTTGTCGCGGTCGCCGCCGTGCAACAGGGCGAAGGCGACGATGTTCACCACCAGTCCCCCGACCGCGATCATCAGCATGGTCCCGCCAAGTATCGGCTGCGGGTCCAGCAGCCGTTGCACCGCCTCGAAGGAGATCCAGACGACGATACCCAGTAGTGCGAGTCCGTTGACGAAGGCCGCCAGCACCGGCCAGCGGTGATAGCCGAAGGTGCGCTTGTGGTCGGCTGGGCGGTCGGTGAGGACGAAGGCCACCCACGCCAGTGCCAGCGCGACCGTATCGGTGAGCATGTGGCCGGCGTCGGCCAGCAGCGCCAGCGACCCCGTGATGAATCCGCCGATGACCTCGGCCACCATGAAGGTACCGGTCAGCAGCATGGCCGCGAGCAGGCGCCAGCGGTCGCCGTGATGATGGTGGTGATGGCCGTGCGCGTGATCGTGCATGAGGCTCTCGAAGCGCGCGGAGCCGCAAGGCAGTCCGCGCCAGTCGTTCAGTTTACTGGCCGTGGCCCGCAAGGCGAAGTGGGTGCCGGCGGTGTGTGTAGAATTCGCGGGATGTCCGCTACCGCCCAAACCGCGCTGCTGGCCACCGCATTCGTCGTGCTGTGGAACTCGGGCTTCATCGGCGCCGAGTACGGCCTGCCGTTCACCGGTCCGCTGACCCTCCTGTTTTGGCGCTACCTGGCCCTCGCCGCGCTGCTGGGGTTCTACCTCGCGGCGCTCGGGCGTCTGCAATGGCCGGGTGCGCGTCGTGCGGGCCACGCGACCTTGGTCGGTGTGCTCGCCCACGGCGTTTGGCTGGGTTGCGTGTTCATCGCCCTGGAGCGCGACGTGCCCGCGGCATTGGTGGCGCTGGTGGTCGCGCTGCAGCCGCTGGCGACCGGCGCGCTCTCGGGCGCGGTTACCGGCGAGCGCACCGCGTGGTCGCAGTGGCTCGGGCTCATCGTCGGTTTCGCTGGCGTGGTCATTGCTGTCGGCGCGCGCTTCGAACTCGACGGCGACGCGTCGCTGGTCGGTCTACTGGCGCCGTTCGGATCGGTGGTGGCTATAACCATTGCGACCCTGTTGGAGCGTCGTTCGTCGCTGCGCAGTCCCGAGGATCATCTCCCGGTGGATACGGCGCTGCTGTATCAGAGCCTGGGCACGGCGATCGTGGTCGCAGTGCCGGCCTGGTGGCTGGAGGGGTTCGCCACCGAATGGAACACCACTTTCGTGGTCACCATGGCGTGGTTGATCGTGGCGGTCTCGCTCGGCGCCTACGGGTTGATGTGGCAGTTGCTCAAGCTGACCGATGCGACGCGCGTGGCCAGCCTGTTCTATCTGGGGCCGCCCGTAACCGCGGTGATGGCCTATCTCGCATTCGGCGACCGATTGGCGCTAGCGGAGTGGGTTGGCATGGTCGTGGTGGCCGCCGGCGTGGCGCTGGTGCAATTCGGCAAGACGGATCGCCGACCGGCGAGGGCGGTGGATTGAGTGGCGTAAACAGGGGCTCCTCCTCGACGAGGCGCCGCAGGCGAGTGGCGATCCAGCGTCGACCTTGCTCCTCGGTTCGCCGCTGTGCCCGTAGAGCGCCTGGATTGCTTCGCTCCGCTCGCAATGACTCGGACCTCGAAGAGCGCGGTTGCTCTGACTCAGACGTGCTCCGCGAGCGGCGCTTCCCCGTGGCGCTTGGGCGCACTCAGGCCCTATGGTTTCCTACAGGGAGCACTGTCTTCGCGAGGCGCCGCAGGCGAGTGGCGATCCAGCGTCGACCCTGATCCTCGGTTCAGCGCTATGCCCGTGGAACCCCTGGATTGCTTTGCGTTGCTCGCAATGACTCGATCGCCGATGAGAACACCGTTGCTTTGAATTGGCCCAGTTGGAGGAGAGGCGGAGGTAAAGTTCTGCGGCCGATCCCGGGATTAGCCGCGCCCGCGCCGTCCGCTTGCGCGCTGGTCCGATGGTGCGCCGATGGGGATCGACACCGAGCGTCGTAGCCCATTGCGTAGAACTTCGAGCTGGATCCTCTGTGCGTCTCGCATCGAGAGTAGCGCCTCGTTTGCCCGCCGCGGGTCGTCCAGCGGCACGCCGTTCACCCGAGTCACGATGTCGCTTGATTGCACGCCGAAGGTCTCGAGCGAGAGTTCGTTGGTGCGTGAGCGAATCCGGTAGCCGACCAATTCGCCGTTCTCACGCGCAGGCTGAAAGCGGACGCTCCGGGCCAGTGCGCTCGGATCGGACCTGAACTTCTGGCGTAACCGTCGCGCGCTGTCGACCTTGCGCCGGCTGTCGCGCTGGGCACGCGGACGATTAGCGGTCGGCGCGCTCACGCCCTCCATCAACAACACCTCGCGCACGCCGTCGCGCTCGACCACGACCCGGTCGCGCAGTATCGCGGCGATTGCCGCATTGCCGACTACCGTATCCCCGACCGAGTAGGTCTCTTCGTCGCCACCGCCGGCCGCGATAATGGCCATCCCGTTGCCGTCGCCGGCGACGAATAACCCTCTCAGCGTCAGGTTCAGTCGCGTCTCGGGGGCATCCGCCAGCGCGTCTTCAGCGGGCTCGTCCAAGGGCGCCTGGCCGAATAGCTGGAGCCGCGCGAGCCGGATGGTCGGCGCCTCCTCGTTCGAGCCCGTGGCCTGCGGGGACACCCGTGACGGGGGCGCGGGAGCGACCGGCTCGGCCTGGGGCAGTGCCGTCCACGTCAGCGTCCCGAGCCGCGCGCCCAGCAGGGCCGTGAGCAGCGCCGCTACGAGCAAGGGAAAACGCGGGCTCGCTGCGAATGCGGCCAGTCGCGTGCTGGTGGGTCGCCCCAAACGGGAAAATGTCATTGGAATTATTCTCGTGCGTCGACGCCCGGCAGCGTGCACCGGGCGCGGTCGGCGCAGCTCCACGCGCCACCGTCTGTCAAAGATACCACCCTTGCAGGCTCGGGACCGAGGTCGCCCACTCACTTCTCCGACATGCGTCAGCGCCTTGCCCACCGACTGCGGCGTCCCTCCTCGGCCACGCGCCTTTTCCTATGTTCGAGTCATTGCGAGCGCAGCGAAGCAATC
>JBBEEB010000038.1:0-34787 GCA_040880995.1 Halofilum sp. (in: g-proteobacteria) | reverse complement strand
ACACTCGACGGGGCTCCGCGGCGCCGGGCGCAAGCTGCGCATTCGCCGGAATGAGGATCACATCTCAGGAGAACGCACCGCCGCGGATGGTGCGGAAGAGGAGGCTAGTTGGGCCATGCGGGAGGAATTGGGCAACGCATGGAGCATGCCGGGCGGTCCGGAGCGGCTGCTACAATCGCCCGGCGTCGTCAGCCGGCGCGTAACCAACCCCGCACCGCGGACGGAGGCCGCACATGAAAGTCAGCCTCGAAACCGGATCTGCAAGCCACCGCATCCGTGCCTATGACGAAGGCAGCGTGACGGTGAATCAGGACGTTTACACCTCGGACCTGATCGTGATGCCCGAGGCCATCGTCACCGAATGGGCGAACGCGCCCGTGGCCGAACTCACGCCCGACCATCTGGCGGTGATCGCCCCCTACGAACCCGAAATCGTGCTGCTCGGCACCGGGCGCAGGCAGCGCTTTCCGTCCGCCCAGCTCATGGCCGATCTGGCGCGCAAGGGCATCGGCCTCGAGGCGATGGACACGGCGGCCGCCTGCCGAACCTACAACGTACTCATGTCGGAGGATCGGCGCGTGGCGGCCGCCCTGCTACTCATCGAGCCGGACCCTCACGGGTAGAACAGGGTATCCACGGAGAAACCGCGCGACTCCAGGATTCGCCGGAGCCGTTTCAGCGCCTCGATCTGGATCTGGCGTACCCGCTCGCGGGTCACCCCCAGTTCGCGCCCCACTTCCTCGAGTGTCGCCCGTTCATGCCCCTGCAGGCCAAATCGCCGTACCACCACGGCGCGCTGCTTGGGCTCGAGCTCGTCGATCCAGTCACCGCAGTGCGAGCGCACGTCCTCGTCCGCCAGCAAAGTGGACGGCTCAAGCGCGTTTTCGTCGGCGATCAGGTCGAGTAGCGGACGCTCACTCTCCGACGAAACCGGCACATCGACCGAGGTCACCCGCTCGTTGAGGCCGAGCATGCGCTTGACCTCGCTGATCGGCTTGTCGAGATGCTCAGCGACGTCCTCGGCCGTGGGCTCGTGGTCGAGCTGCTGCTGCAGCGTACGGGACGCACGCAGATAGACGTTGATCTCCTTGATGACGTGAATCGGCAGCCGGATCGTGCGGGTCTGGTTCATCAGCGCCCGCTCGATCGTCTGGCGGATCCACCAGGTGGCGTAGGTCGAGAACCGATAACCCAGTTCCGGGTCGAACTTCTCGACGGCGTGAATCAAACCAAGGTTGCCTTCCTCGATGAGATCCAGCAGGGAAAGGCCACGGTTGACGTAGCGCCGCGCGATCTTGACGACGAGTCGAAGATTCGACTCGATCATCCGCTGGCGCGCAGCATCGTCACCGCTCTGAGCCGCGCGGGCGAGTTCCCGTTCCTCCTCGGCGGTCAGCAGTGTGGAGGACTCGATCTCCTTGAGGTAAAGCCGCGTTGCGTCGGCCTCTCGGGCACCGAAGTCCTTGTTCGATGGACTAGCCGTAGTCGCCGCCGGGGTCTTCTTGACCACGTCAGCCGCCTGCGGCTCCCGTACTTCTTCCTGCAATCCTTCGCTAAGGTCGGCTACCGCCGACTGGCGCCCGTCGCTCATAGGCGTATGCGCTCCCTATCCGGCTCTCGCCGGATTCCGTGAGCGGTGGGCCATCAGCTGCCACTGAGCCACACCATCACGCATGGAGCTTGCGTCCATGCACCTCCCTGTACCCGCCGGCGCTTACACGAGCACCAAGCGATGCGGTCCCGAAAACGCATCCTCTGTGGCGACGGGCCTCCTGCCGTCGCCTCGGTTCCGCAACTCCCTATTCCCGCGCAGGCAGAAAGTCCAGCGGGTCAACCGGCGTCCCTTGTCGCCGGATCTCGAAGTGCAGCAGCACGTCGCCGTCGTTGGTCCTACCCATGCCAGCGATCTGCTGGCCGGCAACCACCTGCTGCCCCTCGTCCACAAGGAGACGGTCGTTGTGCGCGTACGCACTCAAGAAACCGCCTCCGTGGCGAATAATGACGAGCTGGCCGTACGCTTGCAATCCCTCGCCACTATAAACCACTTCGCCGCCGGCTGAGGCCTTCACGGCCGCACCCATCTCGCCGGCGATCTCGATACCCCGTCCCGCGACCCCATCGCCGCCGAACTCGCCGATCAACTCCCCTCCCGCCGGCCAGCGCCATGCCCCCGGTTCGTCTCCCACGGGCTTGGACGACTCCTTGGCCGATTCCTCCGACTCCGCCGGCGCGGACCGGCTCTCGGCCTGCGATTCGCGCTGCGCGGTCGTGCGCGACTGGCGCGTCGGCGCGCTTGTGGACCGATCGCTCGCGGCCACCGGGCCACGCGAACTCAGGCGCAACCGCTGGCCGACACGGAGATGATCCGGCGAATCCAGATCGTTCCACCGCGCCAGCTCGCGATGATCGAGCCCGTGGCGCCAGGCGATCGAGTACAACGTATCGCCCGCACGCACCACATGGACCGCGGGCCGAAAGGCGTCCCCGGTCAATCCGCTCCCGGCGCAACCGGTAAGCGCCAGCAATGCCGCCAGGAGCAGCGGGCGCGTATTCATCCGCCGAACCGCAGCACCACCCAGGCGACGGCGGCGGCCGCCACCACGGCCCAGCCGAGCGATTCGACCCAGCGCCGGATCAATGGTTCGACCCGCGGCCCGAACGTGCCCGCCAACCCCGCCACCAGGCCAAAGCGCGCGCCACGCCCGATCAGCGACCCGGCGACGAACGGCAGCAAGGACAGCGATAGCGCCCCAGCGGCGATGGTGAACACCTTGTACGGCAGAGGCGAAAAGCCCGCGAGCAGCACGACCCACAGGCCCCACTGCTCGAACCAGGTCACCGCCTCCTGGTACTCGGCCATCAGGCCGGCACTTTCAATCCATGGCAACAATGCTTCTAGAGCATAGTAGCCCACAGCGTATCCCAACAGGGCGCCGGCGACCGAGGCGATCGTGGTCAGCGTGGCGAGCCACCAGGTGCGCTCCGGGCGACTCAGCACCATCGGGACCAGCATCACGTCGGGCGGGATCGGGAAGAACGAGGATTCGCTGAATGACAGTGCCGCCAGGTAGCGCGGGGCGTGCGGATGCCCGGACCAGCGCAGCACGCGGTCGTACAGCGGCCCGAACAGGCGCAGCGTGCCCGCGCTCATGAACGTCCGCCCAGGAACGGCACGAAACTGACCTGGTCGAGCACCTCGTCGCGGATCTCGCCCGATTCGGGGTCGCGCCGATAACGGATCAGTTCCTGTCCGCCCGTGCCGCCGACCGGCGCCACCAAGCAGCCGTCCGGGCCCACCTGGTCGAACAGCTCCGGTGGCAGCGACTCCGCCGCGGCCGTCACCAGAATGCCGTCGAACGGGGCCGCCTCGGGCCAACCGACGTGGCCATCGGCGTGGCGGGTCTCGACATTTCCAAAATTGAGCTGGCGGAAACGCTGTCGCGCTTTCTCCAGCAGCGCACCGATACGCTCGACCGTGTAGACCCGCTCCACCAAGCCGCTGAGCACCGCCGCCTGGTAGCCCGATCCGGTCCCGAGCTCGAGCACGCGCGGTCGCTGGGCCGCCATGCCGGCCAATAGAGCTTCGGTCATCAACGCCACCACGAACGGCTGGGAGATCGTCTGACCGTAGCCGATCGGTAAGGAGGTGTCCTCATAGGCGCGCGTCGCCAGCGCTTCGTCCATGAACAGATGGCGTGGGGTACGCCGCATGATATCGAGCACGCGCTCGTCGCCGATGCCCTTTGCGCGCAGCCGGTCGATGAGGCGGTCGCGGGTACGCTGCGAGGTCATCCCGACACCGGCGATCTCCGACTCACTCAATCGTCCGAGCATTCGCCCATCCAGGCCTGCAGCTGCGGCAACGTGTCATGTCGAGTGAGGTCCGAGGCCAGCGGCGTCACCGACACGTATCCGGAAGCGACGGCATGGAAATCCGTGCCCTCCCCTGCGTCGGCCTCGGATCCCGGCGGGCCGATCCAGAAACAGCGCTGGCCGCGGGGATCGCGGTCGACGATCACGGGCTCCGACTTATGGCGATTGCCGAGGCGCGTGACGCGCCAGCCCGCCATATCGGCGTAGGGACGATCCGGAAAGTTTACGTTGAGTATGGTATCGGCGGGCAGCGGCCACTGCTGCAGCCAAACGAGCAACTGGCGCGCCGCCTGCGCCGCCGCGTCGTAGTGCCGCCGCTCCGGCCCGGCGAGGGAAAACGCGATCGCCGGCAGACCGAGGAAGCGGCCCTCCATCGCCCCGGCCACGGTCCCCGAATAATGCACGTCATCGCCCATGTTGGCCCCGGCGTTGATGCCAGTGACCACCATGTCCGGCGGCGTCTCCAACAGGCCGTTGATCGCCAGATGGACGCAATCGGTCGGGGTCCCCTCGACCGCGATGAAGCCGTTGTCCTGGGTATGGGCACGCACCGGCTGCGACAGCGTGAGCGAATTGCTGGCACCGCTCCGGTCGCGATCGGGCGCCACCACCGTGCACGTCGCCACCTCACTGAGCGCCTCGGCGAGCGCTGCGAGGCCGGGCGCCCGAAAGCCATCGTCGTTCGCGATCAGAATATGCATGCTGGTGCCCTCTCTGAGGGGGTCGCCCGCTTCAAGGCTGGAGCCGTGGCGGGTTCTCGGAATGGCGCAAACTATACGCGATCTTGGCGCTCCCACGCAGTGGCAATCGGCTGCACACCGGGCGATATCCGTGGGCTTGGCAAGCTCTTATACTGGTTGCATGAGCCGCGGTACCGACATCAGCGACGAGGACCGGGAGCTGTTTCGCGAAGCCATGAGCGAGGTCGCGCCGCTCAACACCGATCGGCGCGCGCCCGATGGCCCCAAGCCGGTCGCCCGCGCGGCCCAGCGCGAGGCCGACGAGGCGGAGGCGCGCGAGGCGCTCGTCACCGGTGCGCTCGATGATCCGGAGGCGGACCTGGCCGAGGAGCTCACCCATGCCCGCCCTGGTATCCAGCACCGTGTGTGGCATCGCCTACGCCGCGGCAAGTACACCATCGAGGCCGAACTCGACCTGCACGGCATGACGCGCGTGGAGGCCGCCACCGCACTGGAACAATTCATGCGCGAATGCCGGCAACGGCGCCTGGGCTGCGTGCGCATCGTACACGGCAAGGGACGGCGCTCGAGCGACCAGGGGCCCGTGCTCAAACCCGCGGTGGCCAACTGGCTGCGTCGGCGCAACGAAGTACTCGCCTTTACGTCCGCCCGCCCGGTCGATGGCGGCAGCGGCGCGCTGTACGTGCTGCTCTCCGCGAAATAACACCGCGTTGCTTGGCGCGAGCGCCGTCAGGCAGACGCGCCGCGCCGGTCGCGCGCGCAGGGGGCCAACGCGCGCAGATGCACCGGGTCGAGCGCCCATTCCAGGCTGGCGTTCCCGGCGCGCGGCAGGGCCGGCAGCTCCAGCAGACAGGCCGCACCCTTGCGCAGCGGATGGAAGCTGCGCGTGGTCCCCGCGAGTGCGTAGCTGATGAATTGTCCCAGGTCCGGTTCGTGCCCCACCACCGCGACGCCGCCGCCATTGCCCTCGAAATGCGCCGCGATGGCGGCGAGCATGACCTCAGGCTCGGCCCCACTCGCTAGCGCAGGCTCGGTGCGGATCGGCAGGTTACCGAGAGCGCTGGCGACGATCGCCGCGGTTTCGTGCGCGCGCTGAAACGGGCTGGTGATCACCGCCTCGACGGGGCGCGTGGCAGCGGCGAGTCCAATGGCGATCCGCTCCATGTCGACATGGCCCTCACTCGTCAGCGCTCGATCCTCATCCCGTCCGGTGGGCCCGAACTCCTGAGCGGCACCGTGACGGATCACGAGACACGCGTGCATGCGTCATCCTCTGCGTCGGAGGCAGCCGATGCCTCGTTGCTGCCAGCCTCTTCCTCAATATCCGCGGCGGATTCCGACCCATCGTCCGTTTGTTCCTCGGCGCCGGCCTCCACGGTGTCCATATCCCCGTCCGCTCCTGCGACCTCTACCTCGACCGTCCTCGGCTCACCCGACTGTTCGTGTACTGGCGCATCCGGTGCCGAGTCGGCGCCGGCCGCTGCCACCTCGTGGGATTGGACATCCTGCTCGGCGCCGGATTGCGCCCCATTCGCCTCGGGTTGGGCCTCGAATGCGAGCTCCGGATGCTGCGAACTGACCTCGGATAGCTCACTCAGCTCGGGCAGTTGATCGAGGGTCTTCAAATTGAAGTGATCGAGGAATTGGCGCGTGGTTCCGTACATTGCCGGCCGTCCGGGGGCGTCACGGTGGCCGACGACCCGGACCCACTCGCGCTCGGTCAGCGTGCGCACGATTTGCGTGCTGACCGAAACGCCCCGGATGTCCTCGATTTCGGACCGCGTAATGGGCTGACGATAGGCGATAATCGCCAAGGTCTCGAGCAACGCGCGCGAATAACGCGGAGGTTTCTCGTCCCACAGCCGCGCCAGCCAGGGCTCGAATTCCTCGCGCACCTGGGCGCGAAAGCCGCTAGCCACCTCCTGCAGCGCCAGCGAGCGCGCCTGCCAGTCCTCGGAGAGCTCGGCCAGGGCGGCACGGATGGCATCGCGCGACGGCGCATCCACATCGCCGGCGAACAACCCCTCGAGGTCGTTCAGCGACAACGGTCGGCCGGCCGCCAGGAGCGCCGCCTCGAGTATCCGTTTGATGGCTTCGTTTTCCACGCGCGCTTCTCCGGGGCTTAGGGAAGGTCTGATCAATCCTTTGCCGTGCGTTACGGCTCAAAAGGAAAATCAGACCTTCCCTAGTGTGTCCCTTAACGCAAGGTCGCCGTGTTATCGCCGGGCCTCGAGGCGCCTGGCGGCGTTGCGCCTCCTCACCATAGGAGGCGCTATGACTCGTCGGCGCGCCTTGCCAGTCGCCACGATGCCTCGACGAGAAACATCGACGAACTTACGTTAAGGGACACTAGTGGCGGTTAGCCATCGTATTCGCGGTCTGCTTCGGCCAGAGCCGCCTGGGGGTCAACCTCGGCATGACCGGCCGGTTGCAGATAGATCGGGGCGAAGGGCTCCGCCTGCACCGCCTCGATTACGTGTTCCTTCACCAACTCCAGGGTGGCCAGCAGCGTCACCACGACGCCCGCGCGGCCCTCCTCGGGGCGGAACAGGGAGCGAAACTCAATAAACTCGCCGGGTGCCAGAGCGGCCAGCACCTCGGACATCCGCTGGCGCACCGACAGCGCCTCGCGGCTGATGTGATGGTTGGAGAACATCTCGGCGCGCCGCACGACGTCGGCGAATACCGCCAGCAATTCGTGTAGATCGACCTCCGGCTCGGGATGGCGCCGGTGGAGTTCGGGCACGGCCGCGCCCGCCGGCGCCACGTCGCGATCGATCCGCGGCAATGTGTCGAGATCCTCGGCCGCCTGGCGATAGCGTTCGTACTCCTGCAACCGCCGGACCAGTTCCGCGCGCGGATCGTCCTCGTCTTCCTCATCGCCGCCGGGACGCGGCAGCAACATGCGCGACTTGATCTCCGCGAGCATCGCGGCCATGAGCAGATATTCGGCCGCGAGCTCGAAACGGAGCTCGCTCATCAACGAGATGTACTCGACGTACTGGTTGGTGATGTCGACGATCGGGATATCGAGGATGTTGAGGTTCTGCCGCCGGATCAGATACAGCAGCAAGTCCAGCGGGCCCTCGAACGCCTCCAGCACGACCTCGAGCGCGTCGGGCGGGATATACAAGTCCTGTGGCAGATCGGTGAGCGGCTCGCCATTGACCAGCGCGAACGGCATCTCCCCCTGACTCGCTGGCACCGCCTGCGGCCGATCGTCACTCACGTCCGGTTCCCGCCCATCGCTCGTCAACGCGGATCACCGTTGCCCCAGCCCCATTGCGCGGCGGACCTCCTCGAGCGTATCGCGCGCCAGATCGCGCGCGTGCTCAGTGCCCTCGGCGACCACCGCGCGCAACTGTTCGGGATTCTCCTCGTACTCGCGCGCGCGCTCGCGCATCGGCGCCAGTTCGTTCTGGATACCCTCGATCACCGGCTGCTTGCATTCGAGGCACCCGATGCCGGCGGTCGTGCAGCCCTCCCAAACCCAGTCGCAGGCGCTCTGATCCGAATAGATCTGATGCAGCGACCACACCGGACACCGATCCGGGCGTCCCGGATCCTGGCGGCGTACGCGCGCGGGGTCGGTGGGCATGGTGCGGATCTTCTGCGCGATCGATTCGGGCTCCTCGCGCAGTGCGATGGTGTTGTTGTAGGACTTCGACATCTTCTGCCCGTCGAGCCCGGGCATGCGGGGGGCTTCGGTGAGCAGCGGTTGCGGTTCGGGCAGGATGACCTTGGCCGTGCCCTCGAGATAGCCAAACAGGCGCTCGCGGTCACCGACCGAGATGTTCTGCTGCGACTCGAGCAAGGCGCGGGCCACTTCCAGGGCATCGTCGTCGCCCTGTTCCTGGTAGCGACGGCGCAGATCGCGGTACAGCTTGGCGTTCTTCTTGCCCATCTTCGCGATGGCGCGCTCGGCGTTGGCTTCGAAATCCGTCTCGCGGCCGTAGAAATGGTTGAACCGGCGGGCGATCTCGCGGGTGATCTCGACGTGGGCCACCTGATCCTCCCCAACGGGCACGTGGCCCGCCTTGTAGATCAGGATGTCGGCGCTCTGTAGCAGCGGGTAGCCGAGAAAGCCGTAGGTGGCCAAGTCATGTTCCTTGAGCTTGGCCTGCTGGTCCTTGTAGGTCGGCACGCGCTCGAGCCAACCCAGCGGCGTGATCATGGACAGCAGCACGAACAGTTCGGCGTGCTCGGGCACGCGCGACTGGAGGAACACGGTCGCCGATCCCGGATCGACGCCGGCGGCGAGCCAATCGACCACCATTTCCCCACTGAGCCCGGCAATGTCGCCCGGATGTTCGTAGTGAGTCGTCAACGCGTGCCAGTCGGCGACGAAGAACAGGCAGTCGTAGCTATGCTGAAGCTCGATCCAATTCTTGAGCACACCGTGGTAATGGCCCAAATGAAGCTGGCCCGTCGGACGCATGCCCGACAACACCCGCAGGTTCTGCGACGGCACGGAACTCACGCGCTCTCCCTCTGTATCCCCCGCATGCCCAGGCCCGCGGTCGGACCCGTGCTGCCTGGCGGCTGCGTAAAACAAGCGATTGTACGTCAGCACCCACGACGGCGCCCATGGCGGGAGTCGGCCGCGATTCGCAGCCAACCCCGTCAGGGCCGCACCGCCGCCGGGGGCTCAAGCGGATTGCAGGAACTCGGTCGCGCCGCGCCCGTGGCGCTCGACCTCGACGCGATCCTCGTCGAGTCGCACCACCGTGGTCGGCTCGACGCCACAATGTCCGCCGCCAATCACCAGGTCGACCTCATGCTCGAGGCGGCGACGGATCTCCTCGGGATCCGTCATGGGGAGCTCATCGCCGGGCAGGATGAGCGTGCTGCTCATCAGGGGCTGGCCGAGCGATTCCAGCAGCGCCTGCGTGACGGCGTGATCGGGCACGCGCAGTCCGATGGTCTTGCGCTTGGGATGCTGCAGACGGCGCGGCACCTCGTGCGTGGCCTTGAGAATGAAGGTGTAGGGTCCCGGCGTGAGCGACTTGAGCAAACGGTAATCCGACTTGTCGATGCGTGCATAGGTGGCAATTTCCGACAGGTCGCGGCATACCAGCGTCATATTGTGTCCGTCGTCGACCCCGCGGAGGCGGCGAATCCGTTCGGCGGCCGCCTTGTCGCCGAGATGGCAGCCGATGGCATAGCACGAGTCGGTGGGGTATACGATCACCCCACCCTCGTCGACGATGCGGACGGCCTGCTTCACGAGGCGGGGCTGTGGGCTGACAGGGTGGATATCGAAGTACTGACTCATGTGGCAGCTCTCCCAGCGGGTGGCTGAACACCCACCCGCCAATGCGGGACTCGGAGGTCTCGTCGCGAATCCGGCACGCCGGCGCCGGATTCGTCCAAGCCGGAGCCGGCGATGTGCCGGATCCGGCAGGTTGAAAATGGACAGAGCCCATTCGCAACACCCTTGATGCCGCCTGACCGAAGGTCATGCTCGACCCGACCAGACGCCGGCAACACAACGCGATTTTCCGTCGCCCTTGACCTTCAGCGACCCGCGGTCATTGCCATGCGGGCACCTTCCGTGTGCCGCGGATATTCCTGAATCAGTCAGTCGTCCCTTCCCCACCGCATGCGCCATGCCGGTGCTACGCCGATGATGTTCGCAAAGCCTAGCAAATCCGCTTCGTGGCTGTCCGGCTTCGCGCGCTCGCCCAGTGACGCGATTGTCACTTTGTCAGTCCTCCGGCCCGGGCGTATCATAAGCCGCTCCGCGGCGCGCCTGGTCCGCCACGCTGCGGCACCAGCACGCGACTGGGAGACCCCATGCTCTACGCCATCCTGAGCGAGGATGTACCCAATAGTATGCCCCTGCGCGCGAACGCGCGGGCGGCGCACCTCGCCCGGCTCGAGCAACTGCAGGACCAGGGCCGCCTGATTCTGGCCGGCCCTCATCCCGCCATCGACGCGGCCGATCCCGGCGATGCCGGCTTCAGCGGCAGCCTCATCGTGGCCGAATTCGAATCGCTGGAGGCCGCCCAGGCCTGGGCAGACGCCGATCCCTATTGCGATGCTGGCGTCTCTCGCCGCGTCGAGGTCAAGCCCTTCAAGCGGGTGTTGCCCCGCTGAATCGGCGGCGCGTACACCCGTCGATTACGTTTCCATATCTCAGCTAAAGGTTGTTCAGCCCATGAATCGTTTGCTCGTGTTTCCGCTCGGCGTGGCCCTGCTCACGCTTGCCGCCTGCGGTGCTGAATCATCCGGACAGGCGGCCGAGGCCCCCGACCCGGATAACGTCGTCGCCCAGGTCAACGGCGAGCCGATCAGCGCGGTCGCGCTCGATGCCCAGATCCAGGCACTCGCCTCGCGCGGTGGCCAGGGCCAGGCCCAGTCAGTGCAACCCGCGCAGGCGCTCGATCAGCTGGTGGATCTACAACTGCTGTCCCAGAAGGCCGAAGAGGCGGGTCTGCACGAGCAGCCGGAAATCGCCGCGGAGATTGCCCGTCAGCGCTCGGCCCTGTTGGCCCAGCGGATGATCCGCGCCGAGGTCTCGGACTTCGAAGTCAGTGAAGACGATCTGCGTCAGGCCTACCGCGAACAGACCGAGAACAGTGGCGATACCGAGTTCCGGGCCAGCCATATCCTGCTCGAGAGCGAAGACGAGGCCGCGGACATCATCTCGCAGCTCGATGACGGCGCGGAATTCGGCGAATTGGCACGCGAGCACTCGACCGGCCCGACCGCCGAACGCGATGGCGATCTCGGCTGGTTCCAGCCCGATCAGATGGTGGCGCCGTTCTCGGAGGCTGTGGGAGAACTCGAACCGGGCGACTACTCCGGCGAGCCGGTGGAGACGCAATTCGGCTGGCACGTCATCCAGCTGAACGAGACCCGGGATGTCGAGCCGCCCGCGTTCGAGGAGATGGAACAGCAGCTGCGCAACGAGATGGTGCGCGAGCACATCCAGGATTACCTCGCGTCGCTGCGGGACGATGCCGAAGTGGAGATCAACGACTCGAGCCTGCAGGGCGATTCAAGTCAGCTGCCGGCCGCGGCCGACCAGCAGCCGGCGAACGGCGGTACCTCCGCGCAGTAGTCGGCAGTCCGGGCTTCGGGCCCGCGGGCACCGCGGCCCCGAAACGGGTCTAGATTCAGCCTCTCCCGCGGGACCGCGGAGTCACGGAGCTGCACGGTTCCGTCGGGCTGAAGCCCGACCTACACCCCATGAAAGCACGTCGTTGGGTTGTAGGTCGGGCTTCAGCCCGACCAACCGGGCAGCCACGTCGGACTGAAGTCCGAGCTACATCTGCCCCACAGGCCTTCATGTGGATGGGGACCTCGGGCCGCCACCGACGCGGCTGCCCCTGCCCTCAGCCCAGCGAATCCAGCCCCCGCGCCAGATCGGCGCGCACGTCCTCGATCGCCTCCAGCCCCACGGCCACGCGCACCAGGCCGTCGGCGATACCGGCGGTCGCACGCTGCTCGGGCGAGAGCCGGCCGTGCGTGGTCGTGGCCGGATGCGTGATGGTCGTCTTGGCGTCACCGAGATTACCGGTGATCGACAGCAGGCGCGTCTGGTCGATCACGTGCCAGGCGCTCTCCTGGCCGCCAGTGACCTCGAACGAAACAATCCCGCCAAAGTCGTCCTGCTGGCGCTTGGCGAGTTCGTGCTGCGCGTGGCTCTCCAGGCCCGCGTAGTGGACCCGCTCGACCTTGGGGTGCTCGGCCAACCAGCGCGCCAGCGTCATGGCGTTGGCCGAATGCGCCCGCATGCGCAGGTCGAGCGTCTCCAGACCCTTCAGGAACACCCAGGCATTGAACGGACTCATCGCCGGCCCGCAGGTCCGCAGCACGCCGAATACTTCCTCGCCCACCGTCTGGGCGTCCCCCACGATGGCTCCGCCGAGGCAGCGGCCCTGCCCGTCGATGTACTTGGTCGCCGAGTGGATCACGATGTCCGCGCCCAGCTCGAGCGGCCGCTGCAGGGCCGAAGTCAGAAAGCAGTTGTCGACCGCCAGCGGGATGCCGTGCTCGCGCGCGATCGCAGCCACCGCGGGGATATCGGTGACCTCGGTCAGCGGATTGGTCGGCGTTTCCAGGTACAGCAGCTTGGTCTCGGGGCGAATCGCGGCGCGCCAGGCCTCAGGATCCGTGGGCGAGACCCAGCTCGTCGTGATCCCGAAGCGCGCCAGGTAGGTGTTGAACAGGCTCGTGGTCGAGCCAAACACGCCGGTCGAGGACACGATGTGATCGCCGGCCTGGAGCAGCGCCAGACAAGTCGACAGGATGGCGGCCATACCCGACCCGGTGGCGATACAGCTTTCGCCACCCTCGAGCGCGGCGAGGCGGTCCTGGAAGATGCGCACCGTGGGGTTGGTAAAACGCGAGTAGACATTGCGCCGCCGGTCGCCGGTGAAGGCCTCGGCGGCCTCGCGCGCGGACCCGAAGCAGAAGCTGGAGGTCGCGAAGATCGGCTCGCTGTGTTCGCCCTCGGGCGTTCGGTCGTGGCCGGCGCGGACGGCACGCGTGGCCGGCGCGTAGTGCGCCCAGTCGTCACTGCTCATGCGGACCCTCGTGAAGGCGGCGTGCCGCATGCGCGAATCCACGCAGCGCAGCGGCGATCGACGGGGCTAAAGCGAAGCGGACGGCAGGCTCGCTTTAGCGGAATTTGAGACCGGCGCGTTCGATCACACAGCGGCCTCGGCGCCCGCAAGCTGATGGCATCAAATCGGCGCCGCCCCGATGTATACGGGGTGAGCGCATCCTACGGCGGTGCCGGAGCGCGCGTCAACGCGCGCTCCGGCGGTCACTCGTATTTTCGGTGGCGGCGATACTCGCCGAGGATGTGATCCTGCACTGTATCGAGCTCACCGAGCTTGCGCCGCGCCTCGCCACCAACCCATCGCGTCAAATCGGTCCGTTTGCGCGAGAAGTACTGCACGATGAAGCGCTCGGAGACCAACAGGAACTCGATCGCCTGCTCGGCATCGAGCTGCAGGAACGGGTTCTGCGCCACCTGGGTCGCCGCGAGCTCCTGCTGCGCACAGAACAGGTTGAGCAGATGGAACAGCTGCAGGCGGCCGTCCCGCAATACCTGCTCCGCCTTCGATCCATGGATGTACAGGCTCGCGTCGACCACGGCGTCGAGCCAGCGGGTCATGTCGCGCTCCGCGATCACCACCTCGCCATCCTTGAGCTGCTGGGTAAGTTCCTGGATCCGCTGCTGCAGCCGTTCGCGCTCGCGCCGCGCCACACCCGGCCGCAATTTACGCCGCCAGGCACTCTGCGTTTGCTCGAGCCGTTCATGCAGCGTGTCGATACGCTCCTGGATGTGTTTCTCCTCGTACGCATTCGCCTCGATCTCCTCGCGTTTGGCACGCATCTCCGCGCGCGCGATGTTCAGATTGAGGCCGTAGTACGAGGCCAGCGCCGTCTCGTAATGCTCGATCTCGGTGGCAAGCCGAGTGCGTGCGCCGGAGAGTCGATTGACCGGGCCCTTGGCCTCGAGCGCGTCATCGATACGCTGCAGGGCATGAACCAGCCGGCCGTGCTCTTCACGCAGGCCATCGAGCTGGGGAGAAAGTCGCTCCAGGCGCGCGCTGAAGTCGTTATGCCGTTCGCGCCAATGCGCCGCGAGATCGCGCACCGCTTGCTGGAAATGCGCGGCCTCCTCGTGCGAGCGCTTACGATCGGCCTCCTCCAGCGCAGACGCGGTGGCGTCGCCGTACTGTTCTCGATCCCCGCCCCAGCGCGACAGCTGGTTCGACCCCACCGCGAGGGCGAGTTCCTCGAGGATCGGCTGCAACTCGGGCCGGGCGGATTCGACCACCTCGAGAGGAATCTCTTCGGGCAGCGACCCAACCGGAATCAGGCGCAAACGCTCGGGCGTGATGGTCTCGAGCATGCGCTGGAAGACAGCAAGCGAAATCGTTGGCTGCGCCGTCTTGGCATCGGTGGTCATCAGACGATCTCCGTCAGTCGCTTGACGCCCGATAGCTAAGCAAACTCTGGGCCAGACTTTGTCACATCGCGTCCAAGTTCTCGGAATCGCCGGCGATTATCGGTCCGCCAAGGCCGCCAACACCCCGCGAACCCGCGCCATGCCACCATCCAGATGGCCGCGAATCTCCTCCATGGTGATCGTGCCTGCGCCCTTCCCCGCCGCCCGATTGGCCACCACGGCGCAGCAGGCGTAATCGAGCCCCAGTTCGCGCGCCAGCGCGGCCTCCGGCATGCCCGTCATCCCCACCAGCGTGCAGCCATCTCGCTCCAGTCGCCGTACCTCGGCCGCCGTTTCCAGTCTCGGGCCCTGGGTGACGCCGTAGCAGCCGCCATCGACCGTGGGAATGTCGACGCTCCGCGCGGCACAAAGCACGCGTTCGCGCAGCGCGAATGTGTACGGCCAGGTGAAATCGACATGCTCGACGGGTGCCTCATCGCCTTCGAAGAAGGTCGAGGTCCGGCCAAAGGTATAGTCGATGAGTTGATCGGGCACGGCGAGGCCGCCGGGTTCCGGAGGTTCGGCGATGCCGCCCACGGCGGCGACGGCGAGAATCGAATCCACACCCGCCTCGCGCAGCGCCCAGAGGTTTGCGCGATAGTTGATCTGGTGCGGGGCGACCGAGTGCCGTGGACCATGCCGCGGCAGGAAGACGAAGCGCCCTCGACCGATACAGCCATGAACCAGCGGCGCCGAGGGCGGTCCGTAGGGCGTGACCACCTCTTCCTCGCGCCGCTCGGTCAGCGTCTCCAGGCGATCCAGGCCGGTGCCACCGATGATGCCGAAAAGCCCCATGGCCGTGCTCACTTGTGTTGGTCGGGGACGGCCAGAATACCCGCGGCGTTGCGGAACCAGCCCTGAAAATCCATGCCATAGCCGACCAGATAGCGGTCGGGCAGATCCAGGCCGACGAAGTCGGCGCGGATGCCGGGCGCCTTGCGCTCGTGCAGCTTGTTCACCAGCACGGCCACCCGGACCTCTTCGGCGCCCTGCGCCAGGCACCAGTCGCGGATGGCCGCGAGTGAATAGCCTTCGTCGAGGATGTCATCGACCAGCAGTACACGCCGGCCCGTCACCGGCGTGCGCGGCGTCGCGCACCAGTCGATGTCGCCGCCGCGGGTGGTGTTGCGATAACGCGTGACATGCACCGAATCGAGCTGTAATGGCGCCTCGACGCGCGGCACGAGAATGCCCGCCGGGATGATCCCGCCCTGCAGCACGCACAACGCCAGCGCATCGCGCCCGGCCAGATGCGCATCGATCTCGCCCGCCATCCGGTCGAAGGCACGCTCGACCTCCTCGACCGTGCACAAACACTCCAGCTCGATGTCTGGTGGGCCATTCATAAACGAACATCACAGATAAACACAGATGAACACAGATAGAGTCGATCGACGGGCATCGTTACTGCGGTGCCGCGCATTCGATGCTCCGCCGCGCCCAGGCTCATGGACCCGCCCGAAGAACGACGGGAGGTACCCCGCGAGTCGCCGCCCGCCGGGCGCACCATTCCACATCTGTGTTGATCCGTGTTCATCTGTGAAGCTCCGGGGGTCACTCGGTCCACAGGTCGAGCTCCGGATCGTCGGGGGCGATTAGGCCGGTGACGGTGGTGGCGGCCTGTTGCCAGGCGGGGGTGGCGGTCAGGTTGCGGTCGATGCCCTCGACGTGATGCCCGTGGAGCCGCATCAGGTGGACCTGGGCGTCCGGGCGCGCTTGTTCCCGGAGGCCGTCGACCACGGCCACCGCCGCCTCGCGGTCGTTGCACACCAGGACCATGTCGCAGCCGGCCTCCAGTGCAGCCTCGGCGCGCGCGGCACATTCGTTTTTGACGGAGCCCTCGCCTGCGCCCGCCATGGCCAGATCATCGCTGAAGACGGCGCCGGCGAAGCCCAACCGCTCGCGCAGGATGTCGCGCAGCCAGACGGACGAGTAGCCCGCCGGCCGTGCATCGACCTGGGGATACACAACGTGCGCGGGCATGACCGCGGGCAGCCCCTTGTGTGCCAGCCGCTCGAACGGCAGCCCATCGAGCTGCAGGATGTCTTCGAGCCCGCGCGGATCCACGGGGCGCTCGTGATGCGAGTCCTCGGCCACGCTGCCATGACCGGGGTAATGCTTGCCCACGGCCGCCATACCAGCCCTGCGCATGCCCCGCATCTGCGCCGCGCCGAGCGCGGCCACGATTTCAGGGTCGCGATGGTAGGCGCGATCGTCGATCACCCCGCTGATCCCGCGTCCGAGGTCCAGCACCGGTGCGAAGCTGAGATCGACGCCTACGGCACGCAATTCCGCCGCGAGCAGCCAGCCCAGGGTTTCCGCCGCGGCGAGCGCGGCCTTGGTGTCGCGATCGTGCAGCTCGCCCAGCCGCGCCATCGGCGGCAGCGTCGTGAAGCCCTCGCGGAAGCGCTGCACCCGGCCACCCTCCTGGTCCACGGCAACCAGCAGGCGCGGCTCGCGCAGGGCGTGGATCTCGGCCACGAGGGCCTCGATCTGATCGGGGTCGGCGTAGTTGCGTGCGAACAGCACCACGCCCCCGACGTTCGGATGCCGCAGCAGCTCGCGCTCCTCGGTCGATAGCGCCGTTCCGGCGAGATCGAGCATGACCGGACCGAGGCTCATCCGTTCGACCTCACGCGCGATCCATCAGCACGACCGCGTGCGCGGCGATGCCCTCGCCGCGTCCGACGCCGCCGACGCCTTCATGAGTCGTCGCCTTTACGTTGACGGCACCATGATCGAGACCCAGCAGCTCGCCGATCACCGCGCGCATGTCATCCACGTGAGGGCCAATCCGCGGGCGTTCCGCGATCAATGTGAGATCCGCGTTCACCGGCATCCAGCCCGCCGCGTGGACCCGCGCTACCACATCGGCCAGCAGCTCGCGGCTATCCGCGTCGCACCAGGTGGGATCGCTGTCGGGAAACAGTCGACCGATGTCGCCCATACCGACAGCGCCCAACAGTGCGTCCGTCAGCGCATGCAGCAGCACGTCGCCGTCCGAATGCGCACGCAGACCGAAATCGCAGGCGATGCGCACGCCACCGAGGACGACGTGATCGCCCTCGGTGCTGGCATGGATGTCGTAACCGTGCCCGATGCGCATCAGCTTGGCCCTCCCCGGGCCGCGAGAATCGCTTCTGCCAGGACCAGATGCCCGGGTTGCGTCACCTTGATATTGGCCGGGTCGCCCGCAATGAGGCGCGGCGCCAATCCCAGACGCTCCACCGCCGAGGCCTCGTCGGTGATCCCGGCATCGGCCGGGTCGCGCGCCACGAGGGCGCGCCGCAAGGTCGCCAGCGGGAACGCCTGCGGCGTGAGGGCTTGCCAAAGCGCGTTGCGATCCACCGTCTCTTCGACCTCACCCACCGCAGATGCCCGTTTGAGCGTGTCGCTCACCGCCACCGCCAGCAATGCGCCCGCCGGCTCGTGCGCGACGGCCAATAAACGCTCGAGATCGTCGACCGTGAGGCAGGGGCGCGCGGCGTCATGGACGGCGACCGGCAGCGTGTCGTCGAGATCCGTCAGCGCCGCCAGACCGGCCGCCACGGAATCGGCCCGTGTCGCGCCACCGGTGACCGTTCGCACGCGCTCATCCGCCGCGCATGGCAGTTCGGCGAAGCGCGTATCGCCCGCTGGCACGGCCACCACCAGTCTTTGCAATCCCCCGGCGGCCAACAGCGGCGCCAGGGCCCATTCGAGCACGGTCGCACCGGCAAGCGGCAGGTACTGCTTGGGCGTATCCCGCCCCATGCGCTGGCCGGAGCCCCCGGCGGGAACGATGGCGCAGAACGGAGTGCTCGTCACTGCTGCCCCTGGATTCGAGACTGTGGATCGAACGGTGGAGCGAGCGGAGACCGTGTCGCCGAGCGATACGTCGACGGTCGGGCTGAAGCCCGACCTACAAACGGACTCACGCGCTCCTGCCCGGCAGGACGGCAAAGCAGGGCCTGTAGGTCGGGTTTCAGCCCGACCGACGAGCCTTCCTGCGCTGACTCCGGTCGGATTGAGGTCCAATCTACAGCCGCGCCGATTAAGGCGCTGCTTTGGGTCGGCGGGTTACTCTTCATCGGTGTCGTTGGAATCGGCTGCGCCTTGCTCGGAATCCTCCGATTCGGACCCCGGCTCCGGCTCGACCACCCGGTAGAACGTCTCGTTCTCGCCGACCATGCCCAGCTCCGCGCGCGCTCGTGCCTCGAGGGCGTCCAGGCCCTGCTTGAGATCGCGCACCTCGGCGGAAAGCGCGCGATTGCGCTCACGCAGGCGCGCGTTCTCGGAGCGTTGCTCGGATACCTGCTGACGCAGCTCGCGCACCTCGAGTAAGCCGCCATCGGCGAACCACAGGCGATACTGGACCCCCGCCAGTAGCACCACCAGGACGCCGATCGCGATTCTCACCCATCCGCTCCCGGTTGGCCGGCGTCGCGCTTCACGCTGGCCGGCACACGCAGGGATTCGCTAGGAATGGGCATCCCCGACACCGGCCGCCGACCCCGGGCCTCAGCCCAGGCGCGGGAAGGCAGAGCCGCCGGTGTAGCGGCTACGGTCTCCGAGCCGTTCCTCGATGCGCAGCAGCTCGTTGTACTTGGCCACGCGGTCGGAGCGCGAAGCCGAGCCGGTCTTGATCTGACCGGCCTGCGTGGCCACCGCGATGTGCGCGATCGTCGTGTCCTCGGTCTCACCCGAGCGATGCGAGACAACGTTGGCGTAACCCGCCTCGCGCGCCATGCGCATGGCCTCCAGAGTCTCGGTCAGCGTACCGATCTGGTTCACCTTGATCAGGATGGAGTTGGCGGCGCCGCGGTCGATACCCTCGCGCAGGATGGCCGGGTTGGTCACAAACAGGTCATCGCCCACGAGCTGCACGCGATCGCCCAGGCGGCGGGTCATCTCGATCCAGCCCTCCCAATCGTCCTCGGCCATGCCATCCTCGATCGAGGCGATGGGGTACTGCTCGACCCAGTTGGCCAGGTAATCGCTGAAGCCGGCCGCATCGAACGAGCGCCCTTCCGACTTCAGGTGATACTTGCCGTCCTCGTAGAACTCGGAGCTGGCGACATCGAGCGCCAGCCAGACGTCGCGGCCCGGGCGGTAGCCGGCGTTCGCGATCGCTTCGAGAATGATCTCGATGGCCGCCTCGTTGGAGGGCAGATCCGGGGCGAAGCCGCCCTCGTCGCCCACCCCGGTGGCGAAGCCGCGCTTGCCCAGCACCTTCTTCAGCGCGTGGAAGATCTCGGCACCGCAGCGCAGGGCCTCGGCAAAGGTCTCGGCCCCGGCCGGCACGATCATGAACTCCTGCAGATCGACGCTGTTGTCCGCGTGCGCGCCGCCGTTGAGGATATTCATCAGGGGAGCCGGCAGATCGGTGGCCTGATCCCCGCCGAGATGTTCGTACAGTGGCACGCCCGCCGCGGCCGCGGCGGCCCGCGCGTTCGCCATGGACACGGCCAGCAGTGCGTTGGCGCCCAGCCGTCCCTTGTTCTCGGTGCCGTCGAGTTCGATCAGCGCGCGATCGAGGCCTTCCTGGTCCGTGGCATCGCGGCCCAGCATGGCCGGACGTATCTCGCGATGGACATTGGCGACCGCCTTGCGCACGCCCTTTCCGAGATACCGATCCGATTCGCCGTCGCGCAGTTCAATGGCCTCGCGCACGCCGGTGGAGGCGCCGGAGGGCACGGCGGCCCGTCCCCAGGCACCGGATTCCAGCAGCACGTCGGCTTCGGTGGTCGGATTGCCGCGCGAATCGAGGATCTCGCGTGCTCGGATGTCAGCGATCTTGGTCATTTCGCGCCCCATCGTTTCTGGTGTGGGCCGGGCGATCCTGGCACCGCTCGGTGCCCCCGCAGCCCATGAATGCCTGCCGCAGCGCGTGTCCTGATGCGGAAGTTCAGTCGATTTTCGCCGAACTCCCGGCCCAGAACACTAAGCGTCCAGCCACTCGCTCTCGGCGAACGGCTGCGCCTTCACGCTCCGGTCGAGCTCGATCAATGTCTTCAGTAAATCTTCCAGACGATCCAGCGGCCAGGCGTTGGGACCGTCCGACAGCGCCTGTTCGGGCCGCGGGTGGGTCTCCATGAACAGCCCGGCGATGCCGGCGGCGACCGCCGAACGCGCCAGCACCGGCACGAACTCGCGCTGGCCGCCAGAGGCGTTGCCCTGCCCACCCGGCAACTGGACCGAGTGCGTGGCATCGAACACCACCGGGCAGCCGGTCGCGCGCATCACGGCCAACCCGCGCATGTCCGAAATCAGGTTGTTATACCCGAAGGACACGCCGCGTTCGCAAACCATGATGCGTTCGTTGCCGGCAGCGCGGGCCTTGTCCACGACGTTGCCCATATCCCAGGGCGCGAGGAACTGGCCCTTCTTGATATTCACCGGCAATCCGGCTGCCGCGACCCGCTGGATGTAGTTGGTCTGGCGGCACAGGAAAGCCGGTGTCTGCAGCACGTCGACCACCGCCGCGACCTCGTCGATCGGCGTGTCCTCGTGCACGTCGGTCAACACCGGCAGACCGTACTCCCGGCGCACCCGCTCGAGTATGGCCAGGCCCTGCTCCATGCCCGGCCCGCGATAGCTGCCCGCCGACGAGCGGTTGGCCTTGTCGAACGAGGACTTGTAGATGACCGGGATGCCGGTGCGCTCGGCGATACCCGCCAGCGCCTCCGCCGTCTCGAAGGCCAGGGACTCGCCCTCGACGACGCAGGGGCCGGCGATGAGGAACAGGGGCCGATCGAGACCGATCTCGTGGCCACACAGATCCATCAGCCGCGTTCCGGCTCGGCCGTCTCCGACTGCACTGCGGAGGTACGCGTGTTCGCCTGGTGTTCCAGAGCCGCCCGCACGTAACTCGTGAACAGCGGGTGGCCGTCACGTGGATTCGACGTGAACTCGGGGTGGAACTGGCAGCCGATGAACCAGGGGTGATCCGGCAACTCAACCACCTCGACGAGAGATTCGTCGGCGGATACGCCGGAGAACTCCAGACCGGCGCCGCTTAGGCGATCGGAATACTGGTTGTTGAACTCGTATCGGTGGCGATGGCGTTCGACGACCTCGTCGGCGCCGTAGATCTCGCGGATGCGCGTGCCGGACTTGAGCCGGCAGCGCTGACCGCCAAGGCGCATCGTACCGCCCAGATCGGAGTCCTCGCTGCGCTGCTCGAAACTGCCGTCGGCGGTCTGCCACTCGGTTATCAGCGCAATCACCGGATGCGCTGCCGCGGCCTCGAACTCGGTCGAGTTGGCGCCCACGAGGCCCGCGCAGTCACGCGCGAATTCGACCACCGCCAGCTGCATGCCCAGGCAAATACCGAGAAACGGCACGCCCTGCTCGCGCGCATAGCGCACGGCGGCGATCTTGCCCTCGGCACCGCGCACGCCGAAGCCGCCCGGAATCAGAATGGCGTCGAGACCGTCAAGGTGCTGCGTACCCTCGAGTTCGATCTGTTCGGAATCCACGTAGCGGATATTCACACGCGTGTGCGTGTGAATGCCGCCATGACTCAGGGCCTCATTGAGCGACTTGTAGGAGTCGGTCAGGTCGATGTACTTGCCGACCATCCCGATCGTGATCTCATGCTCGGGATGATCCAGCCCATCGAGGACGCGCTCCCAGTCCGACAGATCCGCCGGCGGGAGGTGGTCGAGCATGCCCAGGCGCTCGAGCACGATGTCATCGAGCCCTTGGCGCTGGTAGATCATCGGGATGCGATAGATCTGATCGACGTCGATCGCGGTGATCACCGCGCGCTCGGCCACGTTGGTGAACAACGCGATCTTGCGCCGCTCCTCCTCAGGCAGCGGTTCGGCCGCGCGGCACAGCAGCACGTCCGGCTGGATGCCGATGGAACGCAGCTCCTTGACCGAGTGCTGCGTGGGCTTGGTCTTCACCTCGCCCGAGGTCGCGATGTAGGGCACGAGCGTCAGATGGATGAACATCGCGTTATCGCGCCCGAACTCGACGCCCAGCTGGCGGATGGCCTCCATGAACGGCAGCGACTCGATGTCGCCCACCGTGCCGCCGATCTCCACCATGGCGATGTCGGCGTCACCCGCACCCTCTCGGATCAGCCGCTTGATCTCATCGGTGACGTGCGGGATGACCTGCACCGTGCCGCCGAGATAATCGCCGCGGCGCTCCTTGGAGATGACGTTCTCGTAGACGCGACCGGTCGTGAAATTGCTGCGCTGGCTCGTGCGCACGCGCGTGAAGCGCTCGTAATGGCCCAGATCGAGGTCCGTCTCGGCGCCATCGTCGGTCACGAACACCTCACCATGCTGGTAAGGACTCATCGTGCCCGGATCGACGTTGATGTAGGGGTCGAGCTTGAGCATCGCGACCCGCAAGCCGCGGGCCTCGAGCAGGGCGCTGATGGAGGCCGAGGCAATGCCCTTGCCGAGCGAGGACACCACGCCACCAGTTACGAATACGAAGCGTGCCATCGGCAAGGGAGATCCGCGGCGAGGAAAGCGCGCAGGTTAGCAGAGGGCCCCTGCTGCGACAATCGCAATCCCCCGCCCGCAGCGCCAGAATGCGCACGCTGTCGCGCCTGCGGCGAGCCAGGCGCGCGGGGCATCTCCGAGTTTGAATCTACCGCATGGGGCAGGTCGAACCTCGGGACTCCAGTGCTTACTCCATGAATGTTCCAGGGATGGATTGAATCATGCGCAAAGCAATGCTCATCGCCTGCTTGATGCTCGCCTGCGGGATCGCGTACGCCGATTTCGAGGACTGGGACGCGAATGACGACGACCAGGTTTCGAAGAGCGAGTTCTACTCATCGGTGCGCGACACCGGTCGTTTCGACGCCGTGGACGGGGACAACGATGGCCTCGTGGACGAGGACGAGTTCGACGACGCCGGGGTCGATGGCGAGTGGGAGGAATGGGCCGGCGACGACGAGTACCTCGACGCCGACGAATTCTACGAGCAGACCTTCGAGAGCTACGACGAAGACAGCGACGATAACTGGGACCAGGACGAGTACGACGAAGCCGGCGACGCCGAGTGGCTTCAGCTCTGAAGCGACCCAACCCGCTCGATCGCGCCTTCGCTGTGGCAAGTTCGGGAGATTCCTGTCTCACCCGGAGGTGATGCCCGCTCTCCGCTGCATCCCGTGCTGCGCGCGCCGCGAAAGTACTCTATGAAGATGCGCGATGGACGCTTCATCCCACGGACGGAAACGGTCATGCGCAAGGAAATACTCACCGCCTGCTGCGTGCTCGCATTCGGGGCCGCTGAGGCGGATTCCCGGGCGGACCGCACCGACCACCCCCCGGTTACCCGGGCAGAGTTCGATTCCGCGGCCCGGCAGGCCGCCCTGTTCGAGCGCGCGGACCAGAACAACGACGGGGTCATCGAAGAAAAGGAGTTCCGCGATGCCGGCCTGCCCCGGGAATGGGACCAATGGGCCGGGGGCGAGGACCAGCTCGACGCCGACGCATTCTACGAGCGCGCATTCGACGCCTACGATCAAGCCGCGCACGCGGTGCGGGCGTTTCCGGCACCCTGAGCCGCTGTAGCCCGAATGCAGCGACGGCATAATCCGGAGCGGCATTCCGGATTTTCCTTCGGCCGGGTTACGAGGCCCCACCAGCAACCCGGTCTTTGCGAGGCGCCGACAGGCGACGAAGCAATCCAGCACCGCAATCCGTTCCCGAACCCGCGCTGCTCCTGTGGAACGGCATGGATCGGTCACTTCATTCGCGATGACAATGGGGCTATGACACGCCACGGCCCAGGCCGACCACCGCAACGAGTTCGCCGTCGACGTAGATCAACGGGATGCGGTCGCGTTCCCAGGGCGGCAGTCCGGCGCGGCGGAGCAGCTCCTTGAGGGGTTCTTCCCGCGGCGCCCCGGCGGGCCGGAAACGTTCGCCGCCGCGGCGGAAGCGCACCTCCACCTGGGCGTCGGCTGAGGGATCGATGCCAAGCTGCGCGAGCGTGTGCGGTTGCAGGCGGCGTCCGGGTAGATCGAGTGGCCGGCTGCGGTCCGGCCAGGGAAAGACCGCCTCCGGATCCACCGGTGGCGTGGGGGGCGTGGCCCAGGCGAGTCCATTCCAGCCGCGCACCTCTCCGCCGGGCCAGTCGATGCAGGGCGTGCGTTCCGGGTCGGCCTCGAGCAACTGGCGACGCGCCTCCTCCAGGCGCGCCGCGGCCGGGCGCGGCAAGCCCGCACGAACGATCCACCAACGCAGCAACGCCCGCTGGCGCCGCAACGGCAACTCGGCCAGCGCGGCGCGATCGAGCGTGCCGTCGATGCGGCCGCGGCAGAAGACGTAATCGCGCGCCGCCAGGGTGTCGACGGCCTCGGCCGCCGCGCCTGCCTGCTCAGCGGCACGGGCCAGCGTGGACTCCACCTCGGGCCAGCGCTCGGCCAAGGCCGGCAGAATCTCCCGCCGCAGCCATACGCGGTCGTAACTTGAATCCGCATTGGCCGGATCGTCGAGCCAGCCCAGGCCGCGGGTCTGTGCCTGCGCCGCGATGACCTCGCGCGACACCCCCAACCAGGGCCGCACATGCACGCCAGAGCCGAGCTCCCGGCACTCGGGCATGCCCGCCCAGCCATGGACGCCGCCGCCGCGCAACAGCGCCAGCAGCAGCGACTCGGCCTGGTCTTCGCGGTGGTGCGCGGTCAGGAGTACGTCGCCGGGGCCGAGGCGCTCGGCAAAGGCACCGTAGCGGGCAGAGCGGGCGGCGGCTTCGCGGCCCTCGCCGTTTTTCGGCTGCGCGTCGACGGCGGCGATGTCGCAGCGAACGCCGAGTTCCCGCACCCGCGTACGGCACCGGCGGGCCCATTCGGCGGAGTCCGGGTGCCACCCATGGTCGACATGCATGGCGCGCAGGCGTCGCTTGGGCCAGTTTTCGGCCGCAAGGGCGAGCAAGAGGCTGGAGTCGCGCCCGCCGCTGTAGCCGACGAGCAGGTGCGCGCCGCGGCGGGCGTGTTGTTCAAGGGCCGTCGCGAGCGCCTCGGCCGGCTCACTTGCTCCGGAGGGGCGCTCGGTCATGGCGCGGGCAGGCTCAGGCGGATTCGCGATAGCGTCCGTGGGACATCAGGCGCTGGTAGCGCCGTTCCAGGAGGCTATCGAGATCCACCTCGTCCATGCGCTCGAGCGTGGCGTTGAGCGCATTGGCGAGATTCGTGGCGGCCGCATCGTAGTCGCGGTGTGCGCCGCCGAGCGGCTCGGGCACGATCTCGTCGATCAGTTCGAGTTCCTTCAGGCGCCCGGAGGTAATCCCCATGGCCTCGGCCGCCTCGTCGGCACGCTCGGCCGACTTCCACAGGATCGAGGCGCAACCCTCCGGCGAGATCACCGAGTAGGTGCTGTACTCCATCATCATCAGATGGTCGCCCACGCCGATACCCAGCGCGCCGCCGGAGCCGCCCTCGCCGATCACGGTCGGCAGGATGGGGGTGCGCAGCTCGGACATGGCGAACAGGTTGCGTGCGATGGCCTCGCTCTGACCGCGCTCCTCGGCGCCGACGCCCGGGTAGGCACCCGGTGTATCGATGAAGGTGATGACGGGCAGATGGAAGCGCTCGGCCATCCTCAACAGCCGCAGCGCCTTGCGGTAGCCCTCGGGGCGCGGCATGCCGAAGTTGCACCGGATCTTCTCCTTGGTGTCGCGGCCCTTTTGCTGGGAGATGACCATGACCGGCCGACCATTGAGCCGCGCCGTGCCGGCCACGATGGCCGGGTCATCGCCAAAGCAGCGATCGCCGTGCAGCTCGGTGAACTCGTCGAAGATACGCTCGATGTAATCGGTCGCGTACGGACGCATGGGATGGCGCGCGAGTTGCGCGATCTGCTGCGACTTCAGCTTGCCGAAGATCGTGCGCGTCATCGACTCGCATTTCTGCTGGAGCCGATGGATCTCTTCGTTGATGTTGACCTCGGAATCGGCGTCCGAGCCGAGGTGCCGCAACTCGTCGATCTTCGCTTCGAGTTCGGCGATGGGTTGTTCGAATTCTAGGAAATTGAGGTTCATCGGCAGCGCCAACCTGGCTCGGGCGGACCCGCGGCCAAGCGATCGAGCTCGCTATAGCCGCAGCAACCGCCAAGGATAGCAGAACGGGCCATCCCACGGGATGGTCTTCCCAGCGGGCCATGCGGGAACCCCGGCACCTGCTGCGCGCGTACCACAGCGGCCCCCTTCGCCTCGACTCGCATGGGAACCGCCATGCTCGCCTCACGATCGGCGACTCAGTCGCCGGGAGCGATGTTGCGCGCCAGCCGCGCAGGGAAGCGCCCGCTGTACCACGCGCTCGCGGCGGCGCAGGTTCCCCGGGCAGGCTCCTAGGCTCACGGCGACATCCGCCGCGCGCAAGCTACACTGGCGATTGGGCCCGCGCAGCGCGCGGTGCGACACCCGGCATGGACGCAGGCGGTGTCATGAATCAGAGCACCCCACGGACCGCAAGCACGATCCTGACCGTCCTCGCGCTGACGATAACGGCCTATTTCCTGCCGTACGTCGTGTCAGTGCTGCTGCTGTTCTTCTCCGGAACCGTGCTGGCGGTGTTGCTCGATGCCATTACCGGCACGGCGCAGCGGTACCTCCCCGGCGGTCGGACCGTCGGTCTTCTCGCCATGTCCGCGGCGGTGCTGCTCGCCGTGGTCGGCGTTGTGCTTTGGGTGGTGCCCCAACTGGTCACGCAGGTGCCGGAGCTGGTGCAGCAGTTGCCCGAGGCCTGGCAGACGCTGCGCACGCGCATCCAGAACAACGCCCTCCTGCAGCCCATGCTCGCCCGGCTCGGCGACCCGGCCCAGTGGCTGCAGAGCAGCGGTGTCCTGGGCCGCGCTACCAGCGTCGTCTCGGGCGCGTTCGACCTGCTCTTCAACGCCTTCGTCATCACCTTCATTGGCATGTATCTGGTGGTCGCGCCGGACCGGTATCAGGCCGTGGCCGTCTACCCACTGCATCCGCAACACCGAGAGAAGGCCCAGGCGCTGTTCGGTGACCTCGGCCGCGAATTGCGCTTCTGGCTCGCCGGACGCGCCATCTCCATGGCCACCGTGGGCGTCGCGACCGCCCTCGGCCTGTATCTGCTGGGTGTGCCGCTGGCGTTCACCCTCGGATTACTGGCGGGCCTGTTTTCGTTCGTGCCCTATCTCGGGCCCGTGCTCGCCCTGCTGCCCGCATTGCTGATCGCCTTCGCGGAATCCGCCACGCTCGCCGGCTGGGTACTGTTGCTCTATGCGATCGTACAAGTCCTGGAGACGTATCTGCTCACCCCACTGGTGCAGCAGCGCACCACCGCCATACCCCCAGCCCTACTGATCACCGCGCAGCTACTCGGCGGCGTCTTTGGCGGCCTGCTCGGCATCCTCATGGCCGCCCCCCTTGCCGTAACCAGCGCCACCGTATTTCGCCGCGTCTACATCGAACCGCGCGACCAGGCGCTCGCCAGGTCCGACTGATCGTGCGCCCGCGCTATGGCGCGAACGCGGCTTGATGCACACTGGGTCGGGGCCGCTGGAGACCGCGCCGTGATCGAGTACAAGCGAGACATCCCCCTGGATCTGGACCTCTTCATCGGACTCTACCGAGCTTCGACCCTGGCCGAGCGACGCCCGGCCGAGGACCGGGAGGTCATGCGCCAGATGAAGGACCACGCCAGCCTGACGATCACCGCCTGGGACGGCGACACGCTCGTCGGCATCGCGCGCACGCTCACCGACTTCGCCTATGCCGCGTATCTGGCCGACCTGGCCGTGGCGCAGTCGCATCAGCGGCGCGGCGTCGGCAAGCGTCTGATCGAAGAGACCCGCGCCGCCCTCGGCCCCCAGTGCATGATGGTCCTGTTGGCCGCACCGGCCGCCAGCGACTATTACGCGCCGCTCGGCTTCAGCCACAGCGATCGTGCCTGGATGCTGCGCGGCGACGACGCGCTGCGTTGAGGACGGATTGCAGCGAAACCCGGGGATAACGGGCCCGGATGGCGACGGGATCCTGCAGTGTGTCCTCGCGCGTTATCCGCTCATGAGTGCATGTGCTACGGTCGAGTCCGACGAAGAAGTGCGTCCCGGATTCCGGCTGCCGCCTCCATCCGGGCTACACCCGCATCCGCACATCGCCTGTGAATTCCCCATGCATGACATCGCCAGCACACCCGAACCTCCTTACTACGCCGTGATCTTCACCTCGTTGCGGACCGAGGGTGATGACGGCTACGCCGCGATGTCCGAGCGAATGATCGAGCTGGCCGCCACGCAGGAAGGCTTCCTGGGCGTGGAATCCGCGCGCGAGGGCGTGGGGATCACGGTGTCGTACTGGCGCAGCCTGGAGGCGATCCGCGAGTGGAAGGCCAACAGCGAGCACCGCGAGGCGCAGCGCCTCGGGCGCGAGCACTGGTACGCGCAGTTTCGCGTGCGCATCACGAAGGTCGAGCGCGAATACGGCAACTGAGCTTCGCGTGGGTTTCGGATGGGCCCCGCGCTGGACCTATACGGATGCGTTGCTGCGGCACGCCGCGGCGGCGAGCAATGCATCCACCACTTCAACGAAACCTCGACCATACGCGGCGCCGGTGATCCAGCGCGGCGGAGTATCCAGCAGCGGCAGGGCCGAGCGGATATTCGCCACGCCCACGCTGAGTGGAAAGCGCTCGAACATGGGGGAATCATTCGGCGCATCGCCGACGTACAGCACCTGCTCGGTCGCGGCGGCTGCCGAAAGACCGAAGTCGTCCGTGAGCATGCGCTCGGCCATTGCCGCTTTGTCGTAGTCACCAAACCAGGCATTCACGTGTATGGAGCTTGCGCGCGCCTGCGCGCCACCGCGCTCGAATGTGCGGATGATCGCGTGCACGGTCTCGGGAGCAAGCGGCTCCACATCCTGGGCATAATCGATCGCGACATCCGCCAGCCTGAACGGTTGATCCGCGGCAAGCCGGCCCTCACGGGCCTGTGCCAGGCATTCGCGCGCCAGCGCCAACAAGCTGCGCTGGCCGACGGCCAGCTCTTCCCGGCTGGTCCAGAAATCCGAGCGCAGGCGCCCTCGATCGTCCAAGCGGAAACGGAAGGCGCCGTTTTCGCCGATCACGCCAGCGACCGGCCAAGCCCGCGCGATGTGATCACACCAACCGGCGCAGCCGCCTGTGACCGGCACCACCTGATAGCCCGCATCGGTCAGACGCCAGACCGCATCGAGGGTGGCGGCCGATAGCTGGCCGTGTTGTGTCAGGGTGTCGTCGACGTCCGTGAGAACGACACGTACGTCACGCAGCAGCTCGATCGGCGCTTCTTGGAAGCTCGCGATCAACTCAGATTACCCGCCGGCGCAGCGAGGCGGCGACGATCTCGCCGGCCACGACCAGGGCGATGATGGCGAGCAGGATGCTCGCGACGGTGGGCCATGCAAAGGTATCGATGGCGCCTTGCAGAATGATGCCGATGCCGCCAGCGCCGACCAGCCCGAGCACGGTGGACTCGCGCAGATTGATGTCCCAGCGCAGGATCGCGACCGCAAAGAACGTCGGCATGACCTGCGGCACCACGCCATAGAGCAGCACCTTGCCACGCGTAGCACCGGAGGCCGCCAGCGCCTCGATGGGCGCGCGGTCGATCTCCTCGATCGCCTCTCCCATCAACTTGCCGAGGAAGCCGAGCGAGCGGAACGCGATCGCGAGAATACCGGCGAGCACCCCGGGTCCGAACACCGCGACGAACAGAAGCGCCCAAATGATCGTGTTCACCGAGCGGCTGGAGACGAGGATGAAGCGGCCCAGCCACAGCGTCGCCCGATTGGGCGTGGTGTTCTGCGCCGAAATCAACGCGATCGGCAGCGACAGCACCACGGCAAAGGCGGTCGCGATGGTGGCGATGTTCAGCGTCTCGATCAGCGCGGCGAGGATGTCGCGCCAGCGCGTAGTGTCCGGCGGCACCATGCGCGCGAAGAGATCGCCGATCTGCCGGGGCGCGTCCCACACCCAGGGCCACACCACGTCGATGGTGGATAGCGCCCAGACGGTCACGATCACCGCGCCGGCCAATCCCGCGAAGCGCCCCCAGCGCTGCTGCGGTGTGTGCCGCCGCCATTCGCGGTGGGCGACCGCCTCGGGGCCCGTGGGCTGCGTGGCGCCTACCACAGGTTCCTCCGGATGCGTCCGCTCACGGCCTCGCTCACCAGGATGACCGCGATGATGCAGAGCGTGATGGCGAGCGCGAAGTCGTAGTCATAGCGCCCAAAGGCATTGGTCAGTGTCGAGCCGATGCCGCCGGCACCGACGATACCCACCACTGCCGAAGCGCGCAGATTGCTGTCCAGCTGATAGATCGACAGCCCGATCTGTCGCGGCATGATCTGCGGGATCACGGCATACAGGAGCGTCGAGGCGCCGCTGCTTCCGGAGGCGCGCACCGCTTCGACCTGCCCCCAATCGATCTCCTCGATCCGCTCGGCAAGCATCTTGGCGACGAAGCCGATGGAGTAGAGCGTCAGCGTGAGAACACCCGCCACCGGCCCAAACCCGACCGCTTTGACGAACAGGATGGCGACGATGATCGGGTGAAAGCTGCGCGACACGATGATGATCGCGCGTCCGAGTCCGTACACGGGGACCGGCGCGAGATTGCGCGCGGCCATGAACGCAATGGGTACGCTCAGACCGACGCCGAGCAGCGTCGCCAGAATGGCGATCTGGATGCTCTCGAGAAAGCCTGTGATCAGCAGGTTGTAGCGCTCGAAGCTGGGGGGAAACGCGCCGCCGAAGATCTGCACCGCGCGCTGTAGGCCATCCTCGATGCGCTGCCAGTCGAGAGGCAGCGTGCTGAACGCCCACCAGAGGTAGACGATGCCCAGCACGACCAACCCCCAACGCAACAGCGGATTTGCGATGAACGGGGGCTTACGCCAGGTGCGGGGCGCCGCCGCCGTGCTCATTGGACCGACACCTGTGCAAGCGGCTCGCCCTCCTCGGCCTGCTCGCGATCCTCGGCCGGGACCCCAGCGTAGATCTCGTCCATGGCATGATCGTCGAGTTCGCGCGGTTTGCCGTCGAACATGATGCGGCCGAAGCGCATGCCGACGATGCGCTGGGTGTACTCCTTGGCTTCGGTCACGTTGTGGATGTTGATCAGCACGGGCAGGCGCAGCTCCGACGCCAACGCCTGTAGCAACTCCATGATCTGACGCGAGGTCTTCGGGTCCAACGATGCCGTCGGCTCATCGGCGAGCAGGATCTCGGGTTCCTGCATCAGCGCACGCACGACACCCACCCGTTGGCGCTCCCCGCCGGAGAGTTCATCGGCACGTTTGTTGGCGTACTGCGCGATGCCGACGCGTTCCATCAGGCCGAACGCGCGCTCGATGTCGGCGGGGGGATAGCGGCGGCTTGCCGCGCGCCAGAACGGCACGTAACCCAGCCGGCCCGATTGCACGTTCTCCATGACCGTGAGGCGATCGACCAGATTGAAGCCCTGGAAGATCATCCCGATGCGCCGCCGCGCGCGGCGCAAGTCGCCTCCGCCGAGCGTCGTCAGCTCGACGCCGTTAAGATCAATACTGCCTGAGGTCGGCTCCACCAAGCGGTTGATGCAGCGCAACAGCGTGCTCTTGCCGGCCCCCGAGGCACCGATGATCGCAACCACGCTCTCGCCCGGAACCTCGAGATCCAGGTTCTGAAGTACCGGTTTGTCGGAACCGTAACGCTTGACCAGATCGTTGATCCGCAACATGGAGCGGCTCACATTGGCAGACGGTAAGGAGTCGCGGGGGGGGGGGGGGGGGGGGGGGGGGGGGGCGCAATGCCCGGCCGCGGCGACCGATCCTAGTCCAGGTTTTCCGGCGTGTACTCGACGCCGTTCGCCTCCTGGATGGTCCGGATCACCTCCCAATCCTCGTTGTAGGAAATCGGGATGAACTGATCCACGCCGTCGAACTCCTCGCCCAGAGCGGTGCCTTCGAGCTCGAAGGTCAGGAACGCCTCCTTGATCTTCTCCACCACCTCGGGCGCGAGATTGTGCGCATGGGTATAGGAGGTCGTCGGGAACGAGCGCGATTCGAAGATGATCTGCATCTCCTCCGGATCGTAGAGATCGCGGTCGGCCATGCGATCAACGACTTCCGAGGCGACCGGAGCGGCATCATAGTCGCCCGCGACAACGCCGAGCATCGACTGATCGTGCGAACCCGAGTAGGTCACCTCATAGTCCTCACCGGGTACGACGCCCTCCTCCGGAAACAGTGCGCGCGGCGCCTGATTGCCGGAGTTCGAGGTGGGCGACGTGTGGGCAACCCGCTTGCCCTCGAGATCGGCCATCTCGTCGATGCCGCTATCTTTTCGGGTATAGAGCTGGAGGGTGTAGCCGAAGCGGCCATCCTCCGAGCCCATGAGAGCGAATGGCACCGCGCCGGCCAGATTGACCGCGAACGGCGTCGGACCGGTCGAGAACCCGGCCACGTGAAGACGTCCGCTGCGCATGGCCTCGACCTGAGCGGAGTTGGATTGCACCGCGAAGAAGCGCACGTCCTTGCCGGTGACCTCCTCCATGTGATCGATGAACGGCTGCCAGATGTCCGCGTAGATGGCCGGATCCTCGACCGGCGTATAGGCGAACACCAGCGTGTCCGGATTCACCTGCTGCGACGGATCGCTCGGCGTATCCGCCACCAGATCGCCGTTGGCATCGCAGTACCGCTCATCCAGCGCACCGCGATTCGGGCACTCCGCGGCCTGAGCGGCGGTGACGCCGAACATGGCGATCAGCGCCGCACCCGCGAGTAGCGAAACGGGCCCATGGTCTTTTCGTGCCTGTCTTGCGAGTTGCTTATGCATCGCGCGCTCCTCCCCCTCGTGTTCGGGTTGGTTCGGCCGTCCCGGCGCGTCGTGAACCCGCCCTGCAGGTCGGATTCTCGGGCAGCGACCTAGCCGCAACCATAGTTGCGATAATTGGTTTTGACAATACGGAACAGCTATTTTTCTTGGTAGTATGCCAATCACTAAGTTGTAGTTGCCACATTACAAAGACTAGGCATCATGTCGGCCATGCGACTCGATACCGGAACACAGCCCAGAACAGCGCTCGATTTCACCGCTCGCTCCGGGGAGCAACGGCCGTGAGCCGCAAGCTGCGCATGGAGGAGCGACGGGAGCGCATCCTCGATGACCTGCGCCTCAGCCCGCACGTGCGCATATCCGTGCTGGCGGACAAGCACGACGTCACCACCGAGACCATTCGGCGCGACCTGGACGCGCTCAGCGAGTTGGGGCTGGTCGCGCGCGCCTACGGCGGCGCATCGGCGCGGCCCATGGGCCTGCAACCCCCCGCTTACGAGCGCGGCCACGAGCATGTGGAGGAACGCGAGCGCATCGGGACGGCCGCGATCCCGCTGCTCACTCCCGGCGAGGTGGTCATGATCGACGCCGGATCCACCACGCTGCAGTTCGCCCGCAGCCTCGCCGCCGAATCGCTGGGCCTGACGGTGCTGACCAACTGCTACCCGGTCGGTACCGAACTCGCCGCCGGCAACTGCCAGCCGGTGATGTGCCCGGGCGCGCTGGATGCGCGCGAAGCCGCCGTCTTCGGCAGCGACACGATCGATTTCCTGCGCCGCTTCCACGCCAACAAGGCCTTCATTGGCGCCAGTGGGCTGGCCGCGGATGGACTGAGCGACGTGAATCGGGGGGCCGTGTGGGTCAAGCGCGCGATGATCGAGCGGGCCGAGGAGGCGTGGCTCATGGTCGACCACAGCAAATTCGGCGCGCGCCTGCTGGAGGTCATCGCACCGCTGAACGCACTCACCGGTATCGTCGTCGACCAACAACCCGACGGCGCCTTGCAAGCGGCCATCGAACGCGCGGAACTGCGGCTGATCGTGGCGGACGCGCCCGAGTAGCCCGTACGCCGAACTGACGGGCTATCCGAAAGGTGGACCGCCGTCATCGCGAACGGGGGAAAGCAATCCTCCGTCGACATCGGACGCTTGGTTCTGCGTCTTGCCTGCAGTAAGCGCTGGATTGCTTCGCTGCGCTCGCAATGACTGGCGTGGTTAGGATGTAGCCCGGATGGAGCGCCAGCGGAATCCGGGGACGAGGCTGCGTCGAGGGCAACCCGGATTCCGCTTCGCTTCATCCGGGCTACTGGGCGTGCTGCTTGGAACACAGTCATCGCGAGGAGCCGTTAGGCGACGAAGCGATCCAGCGTCGACCTCGAACGCTTGGTTCTGCGCCTTGGCCGCGGTGAGCACTGGATTGCTTCGCTGCGCTCGCAATGACTGGCGTGGTTAGGATGTAGCCC
>JBBEEB010000037.1:0-1052 GCA_040880995.1 Halofilum sp. (in: g-proteobacteria) | reverse complement strand
TTGCTGCCGTAGCGCACATAGGGCCCAAAGCGGCCGATACTGGCCTGCATGGGCTCGCCTTCCTCGGTCTCGCCCAAGTCGCGCGGCAACTGGAATAGCGCCAGGGCCTCCTCGAGCGTGATCGTGTCGAGCTTCTGCCCCGGCCGCAGGCCGGCAAAGCGCGGCTTGATCTCGTCCTCGCGGGTGCCCATCTGCACCACCGGCCCGTAGCGGCCCATGCGCGCGGAGATCGGTCGGCCCGATTCCGGGTCGCTGCCCAGCTCGCGTGCCTGCACGGCCTCGGCGCGCGAGACGTTGGCTTCCTTGTCGTCAATCCGTTCCTTCAGCGGCTCCCAGAACCCCTCGAGCACAGGGATCCAGTCCTGCTCGCCGCGGGCGACCGCGTCGAGCTGATCCTCCAGCCGTGCCGTGAAATCATAATCGACGTACGGCGCGAAGTGCTCTGAAAGGAAGCGCGCCACCACCCGGCCGACGTCGGTCGGGGTGAACCGGCGCCCCTCCATCTCGACGTACTCGCGCTCCTGCAGCGTCGAGATGATCGCCGCGTAGGTCGACGGGCGGCCGATGCCGTACTCCTCCAGCGCCTTGACCAGGCTGGCCTCGGTGTAGCGCGGCGGCGGCTCGGTGAAATGCTGGCCCAGGCGCACATCGTCGAGCGGCAGCGTCTCGCCTTCGACCAACTCGGGCAGGCGTCGCTCGGCATCCGGATCGGTATCGTCGTCGCGGTCCTCGCGATAGACCGCCATGAAGCCGGGGTGGCGCATGACCGAGCCGTTGGCGCGAAATGCGTGGTCCTCACCGGCGGTCAGTTCCGCGGCCACGGTGTCGAGCGTGGCGTGGATCATCTGGCAGGCGACGGTGCGCTTCCAGATCAGGTCGTACAGGCGGTATTGGTCGTTGGACAGCGCCTGGCGCAGCGCGGCTGGCGTGCGTCGTACGTCGGTCGGGCGAATGGCCTCGTGCGCCTCTTGGGCGTTCTTCGACTTGGTGCGATAGCGCCGCGCGGACTCGGGCAGGTTGTCCGGGCCGTAGCGCTCACCGATCAGGTCGCG
>JBBEEB010000036.1:3015-36169 GCA_040880995.1 Halofilum sp. (in: g-proteobacteria) | reverse complement strand
ATTAGCGTCCTCGGGCTATCCGGGGACAACCTCATGAGATTGCACAACTAGTGGGTCATGCAGAACCTGGCGCCGTTACACGTCCTCACCGTAGGACCCACACTTCCACGCGAGCCGCGAGCCGCGAGCCGCGAGCCGGCGTGATCCCGCGCCGAATCCCGAAGCAAGCGCAAGGATAGGGCATGGACGACCGTAGCGAAGTCCTACACGAATACGATGCGCTGCCCCCGGGCCTGATCGAGACCCCGTCCGCGCGGCTGCACGAGGTCTTGCCCGGCCCCAGCCTGATCCGACTGCCGGGCGAGCGGCCCGAGGCGCTGTTCGTCTCGGTGCTGCAGCATGGCAACGAGGACACGGGTCTGCGAGCCGTTCAGCAGTTGCTGGCCGACTACGGGGACCGGCCGCTACCGCGCCCCCTCACCCTGTTCGTGGGCAATGTCGCGGCCGCCGCCCACGGGCAAAGGCGACTCGATCATCAGCCCGACTTCAACCGGTGCTGGCCCGGCACCGACCTGATGGACGCCCCCGAAACTCGTCTGATGGCGCGAGTCGCGGCACGGGTGGGCGAGCAACCGCTCTTCGCCAGCATCGATATCCACAACACCACCGGCGAAAATCCGCACCACGCCTGCATCAATGTGCTCGACCCCGACTGCCTACAGCTTGCGCGGCTATTTGGCCGAACTGTGTTGTATTTCACCCGGCCGCACGGCGTACAACCACAGGCCTTCATCGGCCGGTGCCCGGCCGTCCTGCTCGAATGCGGGCGACCGGGCCAGAGCTTCGGCGTGGCTCACGCGCGCGACTACCTGGAACATTGCCTGCAACTGGCCGCGATCCCGGACGGAGCGCTGGAGCCGATCGATTTTTTTCATAGCGTGGCGCTGGTGGAGGTCCGGCCGGAGGTATCATTTCGCTTCGGCGAAGGGACGGATGCCGAGCTGGCGCTCGATCCGGAGCTCGACCACATGAACTTTCGCGAGCTGCAGCCGGGGACGTCGCTGGGACACGTGCGTAGTGAGCACCTGCCGGTACAGGCGACCGACCCGGCAGGATTCGACGTGAGCGCGGACTATTTCGAGATCGCCGGGGGAGAGCTACGCCTGCGCCGAGCGGTCATGCCCTCGCTACTGACGCGCGAACCGCGCATCGTGCGCCAGGACTGCCTGTGCCATTTGCTGGAGCGGTACCAGGTACCGACCGTGTAGGGGCCCGCCCGCTACGCCGGGTAACAGGGTCTGACCGCCGTCACCATCGGACACGGCAGCGATCACCGTCGACCATTGGCGGCAGGCATGCGCCGCCTGATTTCGCTTCTGGATGATGCCTTCCGGAGGACGGTCGCGGTATCTCAGGTCGTCGGCAGAGTGACGCCCGTTTGGTTCTGGTACTTGCCGCCACGGTCGAGGTAGGAAACCTCGCAGGGCTCATCGGCCTCCAGGAACACGAGCTGAGCCACGCCCTCGTTGGCGTAGATCTTGGCCGGCAGCGGCGTGGTGTTGGAGAATTCGAGCGTGATGTGCCCGGCCCATTCGGGTTCGAGCGGCGTCACGTTGACGATGATGCCGCAGCGGGCGTAGGTGGATTTACCCAGGCAGATCGTCAGCACATCGCGCGGGATGCGGAAGTACTCGACCGTGCTCGCCAGCGCGAACGAGTTCGGCGGAATGATGCAGACGTCACTTTCGACGTTGACGAAGCTATTGGCATCGAAGCCCTTGGGATCGACCACCGCCGAATTGATGTTGGTGAACACCTTGAAGTGGGTCGAGCAGCGGACGTCGTAGCCATAGCTGGAGGTTCCGTACGAGACGATCTTGGCACCGTCGCTCTCACGCACCTGGCCCGGCTCGAATGGCTCAATCATGCCGTGCTCGCTGGCCATACGGCGGATCCAATGATCGGGCTTGATGCTCACACTGCGCTCCAGCTCGGCGGGGACGGCGCATTATTGCACACGCCCGTAGGGCTCGCACCAGCACTCCGCGACCCCTGGCGGCGCCCCAAATCGAAGAAGGCCCGGCCGCGTACGGCCGGGCCTTCCCGGTGCAACGGCGGCCGGTTGGCCGCCCGGCACGGGCTTCAGATCTCGCCGGTCACCCAGTAGTTGATCCGAGCCTCATTCTCCTCGATGTAAGCGTCAACCGCCTCCTCGTAGGACGTCTCGCGCGCCTCGAACATCGCAGCCTGCAGCTCGTCCAACGGCATCCAGATGCGGCCGACCATGCTCGCGGCATCGTGGTTCTCGCCAGCGAAGCCTTCACGGGCGAGGGCATGGATACGCTCGAACGAACCGAGGGTGCCTTCCGGGTCCTCGATATAGCGCAGGTCATAGGCACCGAACTTCCAGTGCGGGCTCCAGCCGGTGACCACGATCCACTCTTCGTTGTTCACGGCACGGTCGAGCGCGGCGGTCATGCCGGCGCCCGAGGACACCTGCAGCTCGTAACCATCGAGGCCGTAGTCCTCAAGGGCCTGTTCGGACAAACGGGTGAGGCCCGCGCCCGGGTCGATCCCCGTGATCGTGCCGTCGAGCCGCTCGCGGATCTCGTCGTTGTCGAGATCGGCGATCGAACTGAGCTCATCCTCCGGGATGTAGTCCGGCACGACCCAGCCCAGCTTGGCGTGGTCATACAGGATGCCGAGGTTGGTCACTTCGGCGGCGAAATCTTCCCAGTAGTCCGCATGCGTGCCGGGCAGCCAGGACATCAGCATCATGTCGATGTCGCCGTTGGCCACGCCCTGGTACTGCGGCGCGATGTCGGTCTGAATCAGCTCCACGTCCTGGTCCATGCGCTCCTCGAGCACACGGGCGGTGAGCTTGGTGATGAACTCGGCGTCGGACCACGCGGTCCAGCCGATCTGAATCGTATCGTCGTCTTGTGCCTGCGCGTTTGTTGCGCCGAAGCTCAGCGCGAGTACACCCGCGAGACTCCAAATGGTTTTGCGCATTGTCGATCTCCTCTCGCCTCTACCTTGATTGCATGTGCCGCGTGTTCCGACACGGCGTCCGCCCCCCACGGCATGCTGGCAGGGCGGCCATTCCGCCGCCCGCACGTTGGGGCGGCACATTCGGGCGAATGCCTCAGGCCGAACGGGCCTGCTCATCCGCCCCTGTCTGGGTCGACTGCCCGCGCTGGCCACGCAGGGCCGCCACGATCCGTGGACCGAGGCCGGTCCCCGCGCCGCCTTTGCGCGTACTACCGAACGTCTGGGTAATGCGATCGAGCAGGATCGCGATCAGCACGACACCCAGGCCACCCTCGAAGCCAAGGCCCACGTTCAGCCGCTGAATGCCGGTGAGTACGACATTACCCAGCCCGCCGGCACCGATCATGGAGGCGATCACGACCATCGACAGCGACAGCATGATGGTCTGGTTCACACCCTGCATGATGGTCGGCATGGCCAACGGCAGCTGTACCTTGGTGAGCAGCTGACGCGGCGTGCAGCCGAAAGCGATGCCGGCCTCGATGTTCTCCTCGGCGACCTGGCGGATGCCCAGATTGGTCAGGCGCACGACCGGCGGCATCGCGAACACCACGGTCGCGATCGCCCCGGGCACCTTACCCAAGCCGAAGAAGATGGCCGCCGGGATCAGATACACGAACGGCGGCATGGTCTGCATGAAGTCGAGCACGGGCCGCACCAGGCTCTCGACGCGGTTGTTACGGGCCATGGCGATGCCCACGGGCAAGCCGATCACGATCGCCACGAGACTCGCGCTGAGCACCAGGGAGAGGCTGGACATGGTCTCCGACCACAGGTTCATCTCGAAGAACAGCCACATCGCGACGATCGAAAAGATCCCAAACCCGATACTCACGCGCCAAAAGCCGATGAGGACGATCAGACCGGCCATGACCAGCGGTGGAAGCCACAGCGCGAATGCCTCGATGTTGTCGACGATGAACTCGATCACCGCCGCGATGCCATCGAGCAGGCCACCGAGATTGTTTTGGATCCACTCGACGACGGCCTCGACCGCGCCGCCAATGTCGAAATCGAACTGAATGCCGGCATCCGCCATCGCGCTATCCCGCCCGGTCGAGGGTTTGCAGCAGCGTGGTCTGCGACACGCTGCCGATGTATTGGCCCTGCTCGTCGACAACCGGCACCGGCGCCGAGGCATTGGCCACCCGCGTGAGCACTTCGCTCATTGGCATACCGGCCTCCGCGGCCTCGATGTCGCGCAGATAGGCCGCCTCGAGCGAATCGGCCCGCTGCAGGCTTTTGACGGTCACGATACCGCGATAGCGGTGGTCCGCATCGACCACCACGCCACTGTCCTGATCCTCGTTGAGCAATTGATCGAGCGCGCTCTGCGGCGTCGCCGATGGATCGCTGATGACCGCATTGCGGTCGCTGCGCGCGAGATCGCCGCCGCTGAACACCTTGGTGACGTCCACACCATGGAAGAACGAGCGCACGTAGTCGTTGGCGGGATTGAGCACGATGTCGTCCGGCGTGCCGATCTGGACGATCCGACCTTGCTCCATGATGGCCACGCGATCGCCGATGCGCATGGCCTCGTCGAGATCGTGCGAGATGAACACGACCGTGCGCGCCTGTTGCTTCTGCAGGTCGATCAACTCGTCCTGCATCTGGGTTCGGATCAGCGGGTCGAGCGCGGAGAACGCCTCGTCCATGAGCAAAATGCTCGGGTCCACGGCCAGCGCGCGTGCCAGCCCCACGCGCTGCTTCATGCCGCCGGACAGCTCACTGGGGAAGCTGCCCGCGTTGGCCTTGAGACCCACCTGTTCGAGCGCCTCGAGGGCGCGCTTTTCGCGCTCTTCGCGCTCGAAACCGGCGACTTCGAGACCGAAGGTGGCGTTGTCCAGCACGGTCCGGTGGGGCATCAGCGCGAACGACTGGAAGACCATGCTCATGTCGCGCCGGCGCAGATCGATCAGCTCGCGGTCGGACATCTGCGTGATGTCCTGACCGTCGATCAAGACCTGGCCGTAGGTGGGATCGATCAGGCGATTGAGCATCCGCACCATGGTGGACTTGCCGGAGCCCGACAGCCCCATGACCACGAAGATCTCGCCAGCGCGGACGCTGATATCGGCCTGTTGCACGCCGACCGTATGGCCGGTCTGCTCAAATATCTGATCCTTGTCGTAGCCCTGCTTGATCAGATCCCGGGCCACCTCGGGCTTGGGGCCGAAGATCTTGTACACGTCACTGACGACGATCTTATCGGTCATATTATCGTTCCTGCCCGCAGGCGATTGCGCCGGCGAGCGCCGGGAACCGGCGCGGAAACATAGCAAAGGATACCGGCCTCTGGTCAAGCAAACATCGCGCCGTGGCCCTCGCGTGAGGGCCCCAAACCCGCGCGCCGCCGCGCTTTCGCGGCGTTTTTGGCATGCACCTGCATCCATCGCTGACGGCCCCGCGCCGCACGCCGGTGGTGCGCAGCGCGGCCCTCCTGTCCCGTCCTGGGGCCCTGTCATGGGTATAGCAGGCACGGCCATTCGTGCCGCTGGGGCGGCTAACCGGACTCGTCGGCCCAGATCTGGCGCAGACGTGCCTCGCGGCCACAGGACGCCTTGTAGAACATATAGCGCTCGGGATTCTTCTGATAGTAATTCTGGTGGCGCTCCTCGGCCGCGTAAAACGGGCCGGCGGACTCGATCTCGGTCATGATTGGTCCCGGCAACACCCCGCTCGCGGCGATGCGGTCCCGCGTCTGCTCGGCGAGCTGACGTTGCTCGTCGCCGTGGTAGAAGATGGCGCTGCGATATTCCGGGCCGCGATCGCAGAACTGGCGATTGCTCTGGGTTGGATCGATGTTGTGCCAGAAGACGTCCAGTAGCTCGCGATAGCTGACCCGCTCGGGGTCGTACACGATACGCACCGCTTCGGCGTGCCCTGTGTCGCTGCCGGCGACTTCATAGTAGCTTGGATCGGCCACGTCTCCGCCGGTGTAACCGGAGGTCGTGCGCTCGACGCCGTCGACCGGATCGAAGGCCTCCTCGACGCACCAGAAGCAGCCGCCGGCAAAGGTCGCGACCGCGCGTCCCTCCGGCGGCGGTCCCACGGGATCGGCCACCACGCCGACGCAGGCCAGCGCCAGAACGGGGATCATCAGCCATCGCATCACGGGACTCCAGGGGATCGCAGCGCGATCCCGGCGACGCCTCAGGCGCCGGCCGCGTTTAGGGCCTGTCCTACGATCCCCGCGGCCTGCTCGTCGGCATGGTAGGAAGAACGCACCATCGGGCCGCTGGCCACATGGTCGAAGCCGAGCGCGTAGCCGGTGTCGCGCAGCGCATCGAACTCGTCCGGGTGGACATAGCGTGCCACCGGCAGATGCGCCTGGCTGGGCGCGAGATACTGCCCGATGGTCAGCATGTTGCAGTCATGCGCACGCAGGTCGCGCATGACCTGCTCGACCTCCGCGATTTCCTCGCCCAGACCAACCATGAGCCCGGATTTGGTCGGCACCTGCGGATGGTGCCGGCCGAACTCGCGGATCAGTTCGAGCGAACGCTCGTAGTCGCCGGCCGGGCGCGCCGCGCGATACAACCGGGGGATCGTCTCGACGTTGTGGTTGAACACGTCGGGTGGACTGTCTTCAAAGATATCGAGCGCCGCCTCGATGCGCCCGCGAAAGTCCGGCACCAGGACCTCGACGCGGGTGCCCGGCGTGCGCGCGCGGAGTTCGCGGATGCATGCAGCGAAATGCCCGGCACCGCGATCCGGCAGGTCGTCCCGATCGACCGAGGTGATGACCACGTAATCGAGCCCGAGCTGCTCGACGGTCTCGGCCAGATGACGCGGTTCGTCCGCATCGGGCGGCTCGGGCCGGCCCGTGGCGACGTCGCAGAAACGGCAACGGCGGGTGCAGATATCGCCCAGGATCATGAACGTGGCCGTCCCCTTGCTGAAGCACTCGCCCAGATTCGGACAAGCGGCCTCCTCACAGACCGAATGCAGGTTCTTCTCACGCAGGATCGATTTGATCCGCTGCACCCGGGGGTGGCCCTGCGCCTGGGCGCGGATCCAGGGCGGCTTGCGCGCCGGACGCGTGTCGCCTTCGACTTTGATCGGGATGGTGCGGATCTTGTCCGCCGCGCGGCGGTGACCCTTGGGATCGAGGCGCGAGGGCGAGATGTTGCGCTGATTGTCGCTCATGGCGATTCCCTTTCGGCTGCCGCCGTGCTCACGGGGCCGCGGCCAAGGCCCGCGGCGATGCGTTCGGCGAGCTCATCGCCCAGCTGCGTGGAGCCATCCTCGATCCCCTCGTCGCGCGTCCGAGTGACTGGAAGGCCTGGGTAGCCGCAGGGATCGATGCGGCTGAAAGGCTGCAAGTCGCAATCGACGTTCAGCGCGAGTCCATGGAAACTGCACCCCCGACGCACGCGCAACCCGAGTGCCGCGATCTTGCGCCCCTCGACATAAACCCCGGGCGCGCCGATGACGGTATGGCCGGTGACGCCCCGGGCCGCCAGAAGGCCGAGGATCGCGTCCTCCAGCGTCGTCACCAGCCGGCGCACGCCCATCTGTCGGCGCGGCAGATCCACCAGTGCATAGAGCACGATCTGACCGGGCCCATGATAGGTAACCTGTCCCCCGCGGTCCACCTGCACCACTGGGATGTCGCCGGGATCGAGTACATGCTCGCGGCGCGCGGCGCGCCCGAGGGTGAACACCGGCGGATGCTCGACGAGCCAGAATTCGTCCGGCGTCTCGGTATCCCGCCGATCCGTGAATACGCGCATGTCCATCCAGGCCGCCTCGTAGTCGAGTCGGCCCCGGCGGCGGACGATCGGATCGTTCAGGCTCACAGGGCGAACAATACCCCGTCGTCCGCGCTCAGTTCACGGTAGATTCGGTCGAGTTGCTCCCGGCTGGTGGCACGTACCGTCACGGTCACCGCGAGATAGCGCCCGCCGCGGCTCTCACGGGTATGCGCCGCGTCGCGCGTGACCTCGGGGGCATGCCGCTGGACCAGGTCGACGACATGGTCGAGGAAGTGGCCGGCGTCATGGCCAAAGACCTTGACCGGAAAATCGCAGGGGAATTCGAACGGCGACTCGTCGTTCATCGGGGCGTCAGCCTATAGGTATGGCGCACCCGCCACGCGGCAACCGGTCCGCGTGACGGGCGTACAGGCTAGGCTACAGGATCGAGCGCGCGTTGTACCGGCGCCGGCCGGCAATGGCGGGCTTCACTGGAACCACTGCACCACCGTGTCGGCCATGCGCTGGAAGAAGGTGCCCTCGCCCACGGCTTCCAGGGCGACCAACGGCGCGCGGGCGACGGTCTCCTCGCCAAGGACGACCTGAACCTCTCCGAGCTCCGCGCCCTCGTCGGCAGGCGCGATCAGCCGACCGGGGAAGGACATGCGGGCATCGAGCTGTTCATAGGCATCGCGCGGGATCGTGACCAGCAGATCGTGATCCAGCCCGAGCGCGACGGTGTCATGAGCGCCATTCCAGATGCGGGCTTCCTGCAGCACATCATCCGCGGCGTAGAGTTGGTGGGTACGATAGAAGCGGAAACCCCAGGAGAGTAGCGAGCGGGTGTCGGAGCTGCGCTGGTCGTCCGAGGGCGCGTTGAGCACGATGCTGATCAGCCGCATGCCGTCGCGCTTCGCCGACGAAGCCAAGCAGTAACCCGCCGCCCTTGTATAGCCCGTTTTCAGGCCATCCACGTCGGAGTCGCTCCACAGCAGATCGTTGCGATTGTACTGCTTGATGTTGTTGTAGGTGAACGAGCGCTTGGAGTAACGCTCGTAGTGCTCAGGGAACTCGCGAATCAAGGCGCGTGACAACTCGGCCAGATCGCGAGCCGTGGAGTAATGGTCTTCGTGCGGCATGCCCTCGGCATTGACGAAATTCGTGTCCTCCAGCCCCAGCTCGCCGGAGTAGTGATTCATCTGCTCGACGAAGGCGGCCTCACTGCCGGCCACGTGCTCGGCCAACGACAGCGCGGCGTCATTGCCGGATTGCACCACGAGGCCATCGAGCAACTGCTCGACCGATACCTGGGTGTCGACCTCGAGGAACATCTGCGAGCCGCCCATGCGCCAGGCCGCCTCGCTGACGGTGACCTCGTCCTCCAGCGTGATGCTTTCGTCCTCCAGCGCCCGATAGACGACGTAGGCGGTCATGATCTTGGTCAGGCTCGCGGGCGGCCTGCGCTCGTCGGCATCCTCGGCCGCCAGCACCTTGCCCGTTTCAGCAGCCATCAGGATATGACTGGCGCCCGAGATCGAGGGCGACTGGGGTACGGGCGCCGCGGCGGCTGCCGGGGCAATCGCGCAGAGACAGGCACAGCAGAAAAGGAGCAACAATCGATTCATCGAAGACATACCCTCGGGTATCGGGTTATTCGCAATCGCCGGCCGCACGCGCCGCGCGTGGCGCAGCACCACGGAGCGCGCGCGCCGCAGCCGATCTCGTACCCGTCCCTGGGAAACCATCCGCGAGGCGCTGACCGTGTCTGGCCCACGCGCCGGACACGCCCGGCCTTGTTCGTTACTGGTTCACTCTTCGCGCAAGACCTGCGCCGAACCGAGGCCGGCGCCTTCCAGCTCGCTCAGCACCCGGGCCTGCTCCCCGGCCGCCAGTGGCCCGACACGCACGCGGTAGACGCGTTCGCCGCCGGTATTTTGCCCGCGCGCGACCTCCACCGGCCGAATGTCCAGTCCATGCACACGTGCGCGCAGATGTTGGGCGTTGACCAATTGAGCGAACGCACCCACTTGAATGAAGACATCGCCCGCTTCCGGCTCCGGCTCGGCGCCGCCACTGGCTGATGCTGGCTGCCGGGACGCCTCGCCCCCGCCAGGCGAGAGCGCGCGCACGCGCACGCGAGCCGTCCCGGAATCGGCAAAGCCGAGCTTGAGCGCCGCTCCGTACGACAGGTCGATGATGCGCTCGTCGTGGAACGGCCCGCGGTCGTTGACTCGCACGACCGTCTCTTGACCGTTGTCCAGATTAGTCACTCGCACATAGGTCGGTAGCGGAAGTGACCGATGCGCGGCGGTCAACGCGTACATGTCGTAGGTCTCGCCGCTGGAGGTCCGGCGACCGTGGAACTTGCTACCGTACCAGGAGGCAACTCCCTCCGCGACGTATCCGGTCGCATCGTCGCGCGTCTCGTAGCGGCGACCGTGAACCACGTAGGATTTCGGATTGCCATAGCGACTCTTCGGCTCCGCCCGCGGCTCCACCGGCGAGATGGAATCTGGATCGACACGGGTGCCGGGTCCGTCCGCCGGCCCACCGCCCAGGCCGCTGCAAGCGGCCAGCTGGGCGGCTGCCGCCAACGCCAACAATGCACGGCACCGCCGCAACCGCGCGGTGTTCATCGCTCGGCGGTAGCGCGCTCGAACTCGCCGATGCGTTCGGCGAGCTGGAACACGGCCATGGCATACAGCGCGCTATGGTTGTACCGGGTGATCGCGTAGAAGTTTTGCCAGCCGAGCCAGAGTTCGGGGCCGTCCGCGGACTCCAGCTCGATCAATGCGACCTTCTCACCGTTCGCTGGCCACGGTGCGGCATCGATTCCGGCATCACGTAACTCGGCTGGCCCGACCGCGGGGCGCAGGGAGTCGGAGTCCAGACCCTCCGGCGCGGCGCCGCCCCCGACGCGGCTGACGATGGTCGCCCCGCCCTGCCAGCCATGCCGCGACAGGTAGGCCGCCACACTGCCGATCACGTCGGTCGTGCTATCCCACAAATCGCGCCGGCCATCGCCATCGAAGTCGATGGCGTAATGGCGGTAGCTCGAGGAGATGAACTGCGGCATGCCCATCGCGCCCGCGTAGGAACCGTCGACCCCCCGGGGGTTGAGCCCCTCTTCGCGAGCGAGCACCAGGAACTGCTCCAGCTCATCACGGAAGAAATCGGCGCGCGGTGGGTAGGCGAAGGCCAGCGTCGCCAGTGTATCGAGCACCGGATAGCGACCCTTGTGACGACCATAAAAGGTCTCCACGCCGATGATCGCCGTCACGATCTCCGGGGGCACACCGTACTCGACCTCGGCGCGCGCGAGCGCATCGGCATGCGCGCGCATGAATTCCGCACCGCCCCGAGCACGTTCCTCAGTGACAAAGATGGGCCGGTAACGATGCCAGGCCAGCCCCTCGGCCGGACGAGCGATGGCCTCGAGCACGGCGTCCTGCCGCTCGACCTCCTCGAAAAGTCCGCGGAGCTCGGCGGTATTGAAGGCCTCGCGCTCGGCCAGGGAGGCAATGAAATCGCGCACCCCGTCCTGTTCGAGAAAGGAGGCCAGCGCCGGCGGGGCCGTAACGACCCACAGGGACAGGGCCAGCGAGACGAGGCGTGCGACGGGCCGAATCATGGGGCGAGCAGCCGTTTGCGCGAGTGAACGGACATGATTATGCCGAACCCGCAGAGCAATGTGACCATCGAAGTTCCACCGTAGCTAACGAGCGGCAGGGGCAGCCCGACGACGGGCAGCAGCCCGGTCACCATACCGATATTGACCAGGACATAGACGAAGAAGGTCAGCGACAGGCTCCCGGCCAGTAGCCGGCCATACGCATCCGGAGCCTGGGTGGCGATGTACAGCCCGCGGGCGACCACGAAGAGATACAGCAGCAACAGCAACACACCGCCGAAGAAGCCGAACTCCTCGCCGAACACGGCGAAGATGAAATCGGTGGAGCGCTCAGGCAGAAAGTCCAGATGCGATTGGGTGCCGTTGAGCCAACCCTTGCCGTACAGTCCACCGGAGCCGATCGCGATCTTCGACTGGATGATGTGGTAGCCGGAACCAAGCGGGTCGCTTTCCGGATGAAAAAAGGTCAGCACCCGCTGGCGTTGATAGTCCGCCATGAAGTGCCAGATGACGGGCACCGCGGCCGCCGTCACTGCCGCCATCGTCCCGATCAGGCGCCAGCCGATTCCCGCCAGAAAAAGCACGAAGCACCCGGCCGAAGCCACGAGCACCGCCGTGCCCAAGTCCGGCTGGCGCGCGATCAACAACACCGGAATGGCCGCCAGCACCAGCGCCGCGAAGACGCGCTGTAGCGATGGCGGCATGGCGCGATCACCCAGGTACCACGCGACCATCATGGGCACGGCCAGTTTCATCGCCTCGGAGGGCTGCACCCGCACCAAACCGAGGTCGAGCCAACGCTGGGCACCGCCACTGACAGCACCGTCGACCAGCACCCAGACCAGCAATGCGATCCCGCCAATATAGGCCCAGGGCGTCAACAGCCAGAGATTTCGCGGGGGGATCTGCGCCACCACCAGCATCGCCCCGAGACCCAGCGCGAGGCGCACGCCCTGCTGCGTGAGCAAGGACAACGACTGGCCGCCGGAGCTGTACAAGGCCAGCATCCCTACGGCGCAGATGGCGGCGACACCGAACATCAGCGGCGGATCGAGCCGCAACGCCAGCAGCAGCCGGTTGAGCGGACTATTCTGCGAACTCGCCGCGAGCGTCGTCTCAGCCATCGACATGCTCCGCCGTCACCGGCCCCGGTTCGAGCCAGGCATCGATCATCGCCCGTGCAACGGGCGCCGCCACACTGGAGCCGCTACCGCCGTTCTCGACGAGAACCGCCACGGCCACCTCGGGCTCGTCCGCCGGAGCGAACCCGATGAACAGTGCGTGATCGCGCAATTGGGCAGAAACGGTCTCGGCATCGTATTCCTCGTCCTGGGCGATCGAGAAAACTTGGGCCGTACCGGTCTTCCCCGCGATGGTATTCGGCGTCTGCCAGCCAACCGCTCGCGCGGTCCCACGCTCACCTTCGGTCACGCCCACCATGGCATCGATGACGTACTCCCAATCGGAGGCATGCGTCAGTTCGAGCGGTTCCACCGTCGCATCGTTCACAAGCGCGGGCGGACGCTCCTCCGAGCTATCGAGCAATACATGTGGCCGCACCGGTCGGCCCCGATTTCCGATCATCGCGGTTGCCGTGGCCAACTGGAGCGGGGTCGCGGTCATGTACCCCTGACCGATCCCATGAATGAGTGTCTCCCCGGTATACCATGACTCGCCGCGGGCCCGCCGTTTCCATTGCGGGTCGGGCACCAACCCCGGGCGCTCGCCGGGCAGATCCACGCCGGTGCGCTGACCGAATCCAAAGTCGCGCAGGAAGCTCGACAGCTCGTCGATACCCAACCGCAGCGCCAGGTCGTAGAACATCACATCGCAGGACTGCGTGATCGCGTCGGCAAGATCGATCCCATCACCATGCTCCTTCCAATCACGGTAGCGGCGTCCACTGTCATTGAGCTGGTAGTAGCCGCGGCAGTTGATGTGATCGCCACGATCCTGGGTGCCCGTATCCAGGCCGTTGAGCGCGATCACGGGTTTGATGGTCGAGCCCGGCGGATACTGCCCACGGATGGCGCGGTTGAACAACGGTCGGCGCGGCGAATCGCGCAGGGCGCCGTATTCACTGCCGCTGATGCCGCGCGTGAACAGGTTCGGATCGAATCCAGGCGCGCTCATCATGGCCAGCAGTTCGCCGTTGTCCGGATCGATCGCGACCACGGCACCGTCGCGGTCGCCCAGCAGTTCCTCCGCCAGGCGCTGGTACTCGAGGTCGATGGTGAGGCGCACATCCTGGCCGGGCACCGGAGATTTCTCCTCGATCACCCGCAGGGCGCGGCCCTGTACGTTGGCCTCTACGCGGCGGAAGCCGGGATCGCCGTGCAGCACTTGTTCGTACGTGGCCTCGACACCGGTCTGGCCGACATGCGTACTGGCACGGTATTTACTGGCGTCGAGTGCGCGCAGGTCGCCGCGCGAAATACGACCGGTATAGCCGAGGACATGGACGGCCGTGCGGCCGTAGGGGTAATGACGGGTGAGCCCGGCGGCGATCTCCACGCCAGGCAGGCGGTGGCGCTGCACCGACACGCGCGCGACCTCCTCGCGCGACAATCGAAAGCGCAGCGGAACGCCTTCGAACGGACGGGCATGACGCCAGGCGGCGCGCAGGCGTTGCACGTCTCCGTCGCTGAAGTCGATCAGCTCACGCAGATGATCGAGTGTGGCATCGAGTTCCTCGACCCGCTCGGGCACCAGCTCCAAGTGAAAGCTGGGCAGATTCTCCGCCAGGACGCGCCCGTTCCGGTCGTAGATCAACCCGCGCGTGGGCGCGATCGCCTCGATGCGCAGGCGATTGTCATCCGACAGCGTGGCGTAGTGCTCGTAACCGTAGTACTGCAGGTAGAACAAGCGGCCGGCGAGGACACCGACCAGCAGAAGCGCGCCCAGGCCCGCGACGAGCGCGCGGCTGCGAAACAGCTGCCCCTCGCGACCGTAATCGCGCAGATGATCGGAGGCCCGCATTCAGCCGCCCGCCCCCGTCACGCCCGCGCCCCGGGGCACACAGCGCGCCGGCCGGGACGGATCGGCCCGGTCGCATGGGACACGCATGGCGCCTCGGGCCCGCGGGGGCGTGAGCCCGAGGGCGCACGCGGCCTTACTTGGCGCGTTCGATACTCGCGCGAATCTCGGCCTTGGCTTCTTCGACGCCGCTCCAGTGGTCGACACGCGCCCACTTGCCCGGCTCAAGCGCCTTGTACTGTTCGAAGAAATGGGCAATCTCATCCAGCATCGACTGCGGCACATCGGTGTATTCGTTGACGTTGTCGTAGAGTGGCGACAGCTTCTGGACCGGAACCGCGAGCACCTTGGCGTCGCCGCCGGCCTCGTCTTCCATGTGCAGCATGCCTACGGGGCGCACCGAGATTACCACGCCCGCCAGCAGCGGCACCGACGTAATCACCAGAATGTCGAGCGGATCACCGTCCTCGGCCAGCGTGTGCGGAACGAAGCCATAGTTGCAGGGATAATGCATGGCCGTTCCGAGGAAGCGGTCGACATGCAGCGAGCCGCTGTCCTTGTCCATCTCGTACTTGACCGGCGCGCCGAAGGTAGGCACCTCGATAATGGCATTGACGTCATCGGGGACGTTCTTGCCGATCGCGATCTCGTTGATGTTCATGTTGTTCTCCGTCTGGGGTGGGCCACCCGCATGGCGGGCGAAACCGTACATTATATCCCCCAAAGGGAGCACGGCCCATCCCGAGTCCGTGCACTCGCATGGCGGGCTGGTACCATTTCGCGGCCGCCGCGCCGCGGGCGCGGCCGTTCGCTGGCGAACGCCTACCAGCGGGCGGCGGCATCGCTTCGCAGCCACGGGCCCGAATACTTGCGCCGGATCCGCCTGATCATGCTCGCCACCGCGACCGCGGCCTCGGCCGCGCAAGCCGCCGACGAGCATCCGTTGTGCCCGGCGCCGGCGCCGCTCCCGGAAGTCGCCGCGCCCGCGCCCGAACGCCCCGGCGAACTCAGTGCGGCCGGAGACCGCGCACGTTCGGCCGGTGCGATCACCATTCTCGAAGGCAACGCCGCCGTGCGCCGGGACGAGCGAGCGCTCGGTGCCGAGCGCGTGCGCCTGGACCGCGAAAGCGGCCGCGCCGAGGCGAGCGGCGACGTCGTACTGACCGCGCCCGGCCTGGAACTGCGGGCGCGCGAGGGCAGTACCAACATGAACACCGGCACCTTCGACGTCGATGCGGCACGCTATCGCCTGCCCCCGGTGCCCGCCCAAGGGCGGGCCGAGCGGCTGGCGCGCGACGAGACCGGCATCTCCACACTCGCCGACGGCACCTTCTCGACCTGCCCGGCGCAGGCGGAGGCCTGGCACCTTTCGGCCGAACACGTTCGGCTCGATTCCAACACCCAGCAGGGTACGGCGCGCAACGTCGAGCTCTGGTTCAAAGGTGTGCCGCTGTTCTATTCGCCATGGTTTCGCTTTCCCCTCGGTGACGAGCGCATGAGTGGCTTCCTAGCGCCCACGATTGGCCGCTCGGATGACTCCGGCACAGAGGTGTCCGTGCCCTGGTACTGGAACGCGGCCCCGAACTTCGATGCCACCCTTGCCCCGCGCTGGCTCGAGCGCCGCGGCACGCAGCTGCAATCGGAATGGCGCTGGCTGGGGCCGATCGGGCGTTGGCAGCTCAACAACGAGTACCTGCCGGACGACGACCTCTACGGCGACGACCGCGTGTTGACGCAGCTCTACCAGGAGGGCGAGTTCGGCGCCTGGCGCACCGAGATCGACGCGGCCCGCGCGTCCGATCCCGACTACTTCGACGACCTCGGCACCGGCCTGTCGGTCTCGAGCCAGACTCATCTGCGCCAACGGGCCGACCTGCACTGGCGTGGGGGTGCCGGGCGCTTCCGACTGCGTGCCGATGCCTACCAGACGCTGGACCAGAACATTGAGGACGACGACCGCCCGTACGAGCGAGTACCGCAAGCGACCTTCACCAGCGGCGGCCGCTGGGGCTGGTGGCGCACCCAACTCGACAGCGAGATGGTGCGCTTCGAGCGCGAGCCGGGCGATCCGGCGGCCACGCGGCTGCGCCTGACCCCCGCGATCACATGGGCGGCCGAAACCCCCGGTTGGTTCTTCCGCCCGCGGCTGGCCGTCGACCACACGAGTTACCGGCTCGAGCAGGTCGACACCGGGATCCCGGAGGACTTTCAACGCACCCTGCCGATCGCCTCGGTCGACACCGGGCTCGTACTCGACCGTTTCGGCGAGTCCTACCAGCAAACGCTGGAGCCGCGCGCGTTCTATGCCTACATCCCCGATGACGAGGATCAGAACGAGATCCCGCTATTCGACACCGGGCGCTACGGATTTTCCTTTCCGCAACTGTTCCGCGAGCGGCGTTTCACCGGCGGCGACCGCGTCGGCGACACCAACCGCCTCACCCTGGCATTGACCAGCCGCGTACTGTCGCGCGAGACCGGACGCGAGCTCCTGCGCGGCAGCATCGGCGGCATCCGGCACTTTGACGACCGCGGAGTCACGCTGCGGCCGAACGAAGAGCCCGAGACGGGCGAGCGCTCCGACCTGATCGGCGAACTGGCGGCGAGTCCCACCCCCCAATTGCGCGCCCAGATCGCCGCGCAATGGGATCCGCAGACCGATATCGTGTCCAAGTGGAACACCGCCCTGCGCTACCGTGGCCCGGGTGGCGGCGTGGCCAACGTCGGTTACCGCGAGCGGCGCGACGGCCTCGACGAGCCCCAGCAAGAGCAGGTGGACGTCTCGTTTGCCTGGCCGGTGAGTCCGCGCTGGCAGCTGGTCGCAGGCAACAATTACTCGCTGCTGGACGAGCGCAGTGTCGAATCGGTGGTCGGCGCCGAGTACAACAGTTGCTGTTGGCGCCTGCGCACGGTCGCGCGTGAACACATCACCAATAACGGCGAGGACACCTCGCGCGGCATCTATCTCGAACTGGTTCTCAAGGGCCTCGGCGGTGTCGGCGACGACACCGGTGGATTGCTCGAGCGTGCTATCCTCGGCTACCGCGATCCCGAGTCCACGGACTCGGACCTGGCACCTTGATGAAACCGGCCGCGCAACCGTGCGCGTAGCCCCTCGCTCCCCTTATGCCGCGCGACCGCTTGTAACCATGCCCCTGCGCCAACACTGCCTAGCCGGACTGCTCTGCCTACTCGCCGCACTGGCCCCGGCCGCGTCGTTCGGCGCGAACGCGTCGGCACAGACGCTTGACCGCATCGCCGCGGTGGTCAACGAAGGCGTGATCCTCGCCAGCGAACTCGATGCCGAAATCGCCCAGGTGCGCCAGCGCTTGCGCAGCGAGGACCGCAATCTGCCCGACCCCCAGGTGCTGCGCGAGCGTGTGCTCGACGAATTGATTCTGCAGGAGCTGCAGATGCAGCAGGCGCGCCAGCGCGGCATCGAGATCGCAGATGCCGAGGTGAACGAGGCGCTGCGCAACATGGCCTCGGACAACGACACGGACCTGGCGGGCCTACGCGCAGCGTTTCGCCGCCAGGGCGGAAGCGTCGAGCAGCTACGCGCCGACGTGCGCGAGCAGTTGACGATCTCGCGGCTACGCCAACGCACGGTGGGCAGCGGTGTGGAGGTTTCCAACCAGGAGATCGACGATTACCTCGACCGTGCCGAGCGCAGCAGCGATCAGCGCCGCGAGGTTCGCGTACGTCACATCCTGGTCGGCCTGCCCAGCGACGCATCCACGGCCGAAGTCGCGGACGCGCGCGAGCGGGCACAGGCGGCCGTGGGTCAGCTTCAGGACGACGCCGACTTCGCCGACGTCGCCAGCCGCATCTCGGACGGACCGCAAGCGCTATCGGGCGGCGACCTGGGATGGCGTCAGTTGAGCCAGTTGCCGGAACTGTTTGCCGACGCACTCGGGGACGCCGGGCTGGGCGATGTCGTGGGCCCCCTGCGCAGCCCTAACGGCTTTCACGTTCTCCAGCTCACCGATCAGCGTGGCGGCGACGGCGCCTCGCAAACCGTGACGCAGGCACGCGTGCGCCACATCCTGCTACGCGGCAACCAGACGAGCGGCGATGACGAGGGCGAAGGAGAGTCGCAGGAGGATGCCGCGCGCGAGCGCCTGTCCGAGCTGCGCCAGCGGCTACAGTCCGGCGCTGATTTCACCAATCTCGCCCAGGCCCATTCGGAGGACGATTCGTCGGCTCCCGAGGGAGGCGAACTCGGCTGGATCGGCCCGGGCGACCTGCCGACTGTCGTCCATGAAGTCATCCACAGCCTGCCCACCGGCGAGCTGAGCGAGCCGTTCCAGAGTCCCATGGGCTGGCACTTGGTCGAAGTGCTCGAACGGCGCGAGCAAGAAGGCGATGCCGAGCAGCAGCGCCGCACCGAGGCGCGTCAGGCGCTGTATCAGCGCAAGCTGCAGGAGGAAAGCCAGCGATGGCTGCAACAGCTGCGCGATGGCGCCTACGTCGAAACCCGTCTCGAACAATGAGGCGACCGGCCCGCTTCGGATGAGCCCGCCGGTTCGGCTCGCGCTGACGCCCGGCGAACCGGCGGGCATCGGCCCCGACCTGGTCGCCCAACTCGCGGCGAGCGCCAGCACCGAGGAACGCGTGGTCGTCGTCGACGGCGAACTGCTGAACGAGCGCGCGGCAACGCTCGGCCTCGCCCTCGCACCCTATCCATTCGACCCCGCCGCCACACCACGCGCGCAGGGCCCCGGCGAAATCGCCGTATTGCACACACCCGTCGCCCGTCGGACCCAGGCCGGCAGACTCGATCCGGCCAATGCCGGCTACGTGCTCGAAACGCTCGCCCGCGCGATCGACGGCTGTCTGCAGGGCGTGTTCGGGGGACTGGTCACCGGGCCCGTACACAAAGGCGTGATCAATGATGCCGGCGTGCCGTTCACCGGCCATACCGAATTCCTCGGCGAGCGCACCGGCGGCGATCCGGTGATGATGCTGGTCGCCGGCGAGCTGCGGGTGGCGCTGGTGACCACCCACCTGCCGCTGCGGGCGGTGCCCGACGCGATTACCCGCGAGAACCTTTACCGTGCGACGACCACGCTCGACCGAGACCTGCGGCGCCACTTCGGCATCGCCCGACCCGCGATCCGCGTGCTCGGACTCAACCCGCACGCCGGCGAGGGCGGACATCTGGGCACGGAGGAGCGCGACCTCATCGAACCGGCGCTCGCGGAGCTCCGGGCGGCCGGTCTCGACCTCACCGGCCCGCTCCCGGCCGATACGGCGTTTACGCCCCACCACCTAACCGGCGCCGATGCGGTCCTGGCGATGTACCACGATCAGGGGCTTCCGGTGCTCAAGTACGCCGGCTTCGGCCACGCGGTCAACGTGACCCTGGGCCTGCCCATCGTGCGTACCTCCGTGGACCACGGTACCGCCCTCGACCTCGCCGGCACCGGCCACGCCGACCCCGGCAGCCTCGAAGCCGCCCTCACCCTCGCCGCCCGGATGGCGCCACGTAATACTTAGAAACGACACAGCCGTTCTTTTGACCATCACAGATGAACACAGATTCACACAGATGATTCATCCTGCCCATCGGCTACGAACCGGGAACCCTCCGAGCGGTAAGGGACACCCGAGCGCGACCGAAAACCTCGGTACGCCGCGCACGACAAGCCTTCGCCGAAGTTCTTTCTTTTCTCATCTGTGTTTATCTGTGTTCATCTGTGATGTGCCCTTTTTGCCCCCCAAGGCGATCTCGCCAGCATGAGCGCACAGGCGCGCAAGCGGTTTGGGCAGCATTTTCTGCATGAGCGGGCGACGATCGAGCGCATCGTCGCCGCGGTCGCTCCTCAACCCGGCGATCACCTGGTCGAAATCGGACCCGGCGAAGGGGTGCTCACCCGGCCGCTGCTGGAGGCCGTGGGCCGGCTCGATGCCGTCGAGATCGACCGCGATCTGGCGGCGGCGCTGCGCGCGCGCGACGACTGGCCCGGGACGCTGGAGCTGCACGAGGCCGACGCGCTGGCTTTCGACTTCGCCGCGCTGGCGCGGGATCGGCCGTTACGGCTGGTGGGCAACCTGCCCTACAACATCTCCACACCGCTGCTGTTTCATCTGCTCGCACAGCGCACATCGATCGCCGACATGCACTTCATGCTGCAGCGCGAGGTGGTCGATCGCCTGGCATCCGGACCCGGCTACAAGGTCTACGGCCGACTGTCCGTCATGATCCAGGCGTATTGCGTGGTGACCCCGCTGTTCCGCATCGCCCCCGGAGCGTTCCGGCCGCCGCCGGCGGTCGAGTCGGCCGTCGTGCGGCTGGTTCCGCGTACACCGCTGGTGCCGCCGGAGCACGTCGACGTCTTCGCGGAGATCGTGCGGCTGGCGTTCGGGGCCCGCCGCAAGACCCTGCGCAACACCTTGCGCTCGCGGCTCTCGGCGGAGGCCGTGAGCGCAGCCGGCGTCGACCCGTCCGCGCGGCCGGAAAGCCTGCCCGTCTCCGCTTTCGCCGCGCTCGCGGCTGCCGCGTACGCGGGCCGAGAATAGCCCGTAGCGCAGCGCGACCCGCTCGCCCCTGTATACCTCAAGCCAGGCCGCGCGCGCCGTTTCGAGGGCCCGTTCCTCCCGACGAGCCAAGAACGATGCGGTATCATGCAGTCCTCAGACATGACACCCAGGGGGCAATATGGACGAGGAATCCGGCGACGGGATTCACATCGACGTGGAGACTGCGTATCTCGACGGCGAGTCGACCCCCGACGAGGGCCGCTACGTGTTCGCCTACACCATCACCATCCGTAACGAGGGCGACGTCTCGGCGCAATTGCTGACCCGCCATTGGCGCATCACCGACGCCAACGGCAAGGTCGAGGAAGTCCACGGCGAGGGCGTGGTCGGCGAGCAGCCCTTTCTCAAGCCCGGCGAGGGCTTCCAGTACACCAGCGGCACGCATCTCGAGACCTCGATGGGGACGATGACCGGCCACTACGGCATGATCGACGCCCACGGCGATGCCTTCGAGGCCGGCATTCCCGAGTTTCTGCTGACCACCCCGCGCACGCTCCACTAGCGCGCTACGCTGCCGACGGTCTGCGCTCGGCCGGGCTATGCGTGCGCGTCGGAGTGCCGAGTGAACCACGAATAACGCAAACGCGAGCGGGCACGTATGGCCACCTGGGCAATCGGCGATTTGCACGGCTGTTACGACGACCTCCAGCAGCTGCTCGAGGCAATCGAGTTTGCACCCGAGCGCGATCGGCTCTGGTTCGTCGGCGATCTGGTCAACCGCGGACCCGACTCGCTCGCCTGCCTGCGCTACGTGTATGGGCTGGGCGATCGCGCCGTATGCGTGCCCGGCAACCACGACCTGCATTTACTGGCGACCGCCGAGGGTGCCCGCGGCGCTCACCCGCGCGACACCTTCGACCCCATCCTCAAGGCGCCGGACCGAGCGGACCTGCTGGACTGGCTGCGTACGCGCCCACTACTGCACCACGATGCCGCACTCGGCTTTACCCTGGTCCACGCGGGCCTGCACCCCAGCTGGGATCTGGCGACCGCGCAAAGGCTGGCCGGTGAGGTCGAGGCCGAGTTGCAGCGGCCGGAGGGGCGCGTGTTCGCCTACATGTACGGCAACGAGCCGGCCCGGTGGTCGGAGCAACTGACCGGCGAAGAGCGCATTCGCTGCGCCATCAACGCCTTCACCCGCATGCGCTACTGCCGGGCCGATGGATCGATGGATTTCGCCCCCACCGGCACGCCCGGCACGCAGCCGGCGGATCTGATGCCCTGGTTCGACGTCCCCGGCCGCGCCAACGCGGACCAGCGGATCGTCTTCGGGCATTGGTCCACGCTCGGCTATCTCGCGCGGGACAACGTCTTCGCGCTGGACTCGGGTGGTCTCTGGGGTGGGTGCCTGACGGCGCTGTCGCTCGACGATCCGGATACGGTGGTGCAGGTAAACTGCGCAGGCGCACTCACGCCGGGCGAGTAATAAGTGCCTGTCTCACACAACGTTCGGTTTTTCGCCGGGTCTTGAGGCGCCTGGCGGCGTTGCGCCTCCTCACCATAGGGCGCGCTATGACTCGTCGGCGCGTCTTGCCAGTCGGCCCAATTCCTCGCCGAAAATTCCGACGTCGTGTGAGACAGGACACTAGTCCTGCAGGCGTTCCCAGATCAGGAAGGTGTGCGCCAGGGGATTGTCTTCGTCGGCGGCATGCGACTCGTGGAAGGTCTCTTGCCACTCACCGGTTTCGATGCACGGAAACCAGGTATCGCCCTCGCACTCGGCGTCGATCACCGTGAGATACATGCGGTTAGCGAAGACTACCGTCTCGGCAAACAACACCCCGCCGCCGATGATGGCAATCTCCGGGGCGTCGCCCGCGGCCGTCATCGCGGCCTCGAGGCTACGCACGACGGTCGCGCCCGGCGCCTCATAGTCATCGCGCGTCGTGAGCACGATGTTCTGCCGCTGCGGCAGCGCCCGCCCGATCGCCTCCCAGGTCTTGCGCCCCATCACGATCGGCTTACCGAGCGTGCAACGCTTGAACCACGCAAGGTCGTTGGGCAGATGCCAAGGCATGCCTCCGCGATGGCCGATGACCCGATTGCGGTCCATCGCGACGACTAGGCTGATCTCGTGTGACATGGCCGCAGTGTAGCGGCAAGCGCACCCGTGCGAAATGCCGGGCCCTGGTACTACACCGCGATGGGGGCCTTGATCCCCGGGTGCGGGTCGTAGCCCATGATCTCGAAATCCTCGAAGGCGTAATCGAAGATCGAAGCGGGCTTGCGGTGGATCGCCAGCCGCGGCAAGGGACGCGGCTCGCGCGCCAACTGGGTCCGCGCCTGATCGAGGTGATTGCGATACAGGTGCACGTCGCCCCCCGTCCAAACGAACTCGCCCGGCTCCAGGTCGCACTGCTGGGCGATCATGTGGGTGAGCAGCGCGTAGGAGGCGATGTTGAACGGTGTGCCAAGGAAAAGATCCTGCGAGCGCGCCAGCAACAGGCAGGAGAGCCGCCCCTCGGCCACATAGAACTGGAACAGCGTGTGGCAGGCGGCCAGCGCCATGCGGCCCTGGCGTACGTTTTCCTGCGGACTCATCGACTCGTCCGGGAGATACTCGACGTTCCAGGCGCTGACGATATGCCGGCGCGAATGCGGGCGGTTCTTCAGCCCCTCGATGAGTCGCGCGATCTGATCGATCGTCCCGCCGTCGCGCGTGGGCCAGCTGCGCCACTGGGCGCCATAGAGCGGGCCGAGATCCCCATCCTCGGTGGCCCACTCGTCCCAGATGCTCACGCGCCGCGCCTGCAGCGACGACACATTGGTGTCTCCGGCCAGGAACCACAGCAGCTCATGGATCACCGAGCGCAGGTGCAGTTTTTTGGTCGTCAGCAGCGGAAAACCTTCGGCCAGGTCGAAGCGCATCTGCCGCCCAAACACGCTGAGCGTACCGGTCCCGGTGCGATCACCCTTCTGGGCACCGTGCTCCAGCACGTCGCGCATAAGATCAAGATAAACGTTCATGATTCAGGCTAGGCGAGCAAAAGACCAACACAGATGAACACAGATGAACACAGATGAAAAGAACGGGCGGGAACGACGGCAAAAGCGCCCTTCGTTTACTCAAATCAACCACGGGTACAACTTCATCTGTGTCTATCCGTGTTCATCTGTGTTGGTCATTCAAGCCGGCGCGGCGGACTTTGGGCGCCGGTAGGCCAACCAGAGCAGCACGGCGCCGGCGACGATCATGGGAAGCGAGAGGAGCTGGCCCATGGTCAGCCAGTCGAAGGCGATGGTGCCTAGGCCGGGATCGGGCTCGCGCACGAATTCGACGCTGAAACGGAATGTGCCGTACAGGGTCAAGAAGAGGCCCGATGTCGCCATGCGCGGCCGCGGGCGGGCCGAGAACCACCACAATACGGCGAACAGGATGACGCCTTCGAGCGCGAACTCGTACAGCTGTGACGGGTGACGCGGCTGCGGGCCCGCGCCGGGGAAGACCATGGCCCAAGGGACGTCGGTCGTCCGGCCCCAGAGCTCGCCATTGATGAAATTGCCCAGCCGCCCGGCCCCGAGTCCGATGGGTGTGACCGGCGCGACGAAGTCGAGCGCGTCGAAGGCGCCCCGGCCCCGACGGCGAGCGAACCAGCTCAGCGCCACGATGACGCCGATCAGGCCGCCGTGGAAGGACATGCCGCCCTCCCATACCCGCAACAGCAGCAACGGGTCGGAAAGCCACTCGGCCGCGTTGTAGAACAGCAGGTAACCGAGCCGACCGCCGATCAGCACGCCGAGCGCGCCGTAGAAGATCAGGTCGTCAACCTCCTGCGGCTGCCAGGGACCACCGGCGCGCGCCCGGCGGCGCATCAGCCACCAGGCCCCGGCAAATCCGACCAGGTACATCAGGCCGTACCAGTGGATGGCGAGCGGGCCGATCTCGATCGCGACGGGGTCGATGCGGGGATACTCGAGCATAGGACCGCAACCCTACCAGAATCCGCCGCGCAGGCGGTCGTCGGGGCGGCGGCTTCAGTCGCGCCCCGCCTCGGCGACGATGGCCAGCGGCAGTTCGTTCTCGCCGAGCGGATGGGGGCGCGAGTAGCGGAAGCCCTGCAATCCATCGACGCCGATCTCGCGCAGGCACTCGAGCACGGCAGCGCTGTCGACGAACTCGGCGATCGTGGTCATGCCCATGGCATGGCCGACATCGTTCATGGAACGGACGATCGAGTAATGCACGCGATCGCGGTGGATGTCGCGCACGAACGCGCCGTCGATCTTGAGAAACTCGACCGGGAGATCCTTGAGGTAGGTGAACGACGAAAGCCCGCTGCCAAAGTCATCCAGGGCGAAGCGGCAGCCGCGCCGACGCAGCGTCTCCATGAAGCTGCGCGCGAATGCGAGGTTCGAGATCGCGGCGGTCTCGGTGATTTCGAAGCAGACATTGCCGGGGCGGATGGCATGGGCGTTGAGCTCACCCAACACGAACCCGAGGAAGTCCTCACCGGTCAGCGAGCGCCCCGAGAGGTTGATCGAGTAGATCTCGTCGGGGGCGACGGGATTCTCGGACAGCCATTGGAAGGCGTTGCGGATGACCCATCGGTCGATGGCCGGCGCCAGACTGTAGCGCTCGGCCGCGGGCAGGAACGCTCCCGGTGTCCATACCCGGCCCTGATCGTCGAGCATGCGTACCAGGATCTCGTAGTGGCGCGCCGTTTCCTGGCCCGTGGCGACGATGTCCTGGACGTAGAGACACAAGCGATCCTGTTCGAGCGCGCGATTGATCTCGGAGACCCAGTGCATCTCTGCCTGGCGGTCGAGCAGCTCCTGATCGTCGCTCTGATAGACCTGGATCCGGTTACGGCCACTATCCTTGGCCATGTAGCAGGCGGTATCGGCCGCGCTGAGCAGCGCCTCGGGACTGACCGTCTCCTTACTGGAGATCTCGACCAGACCGATACTCACACCGATGGTGAAGATCCGCTGCGCCCAGGCGAAGCGGAATCGCTGGACCACGTCGCGCAGCTCGTCGGCAATGGTGCGCGCTGCCACGATGGAGCAAGGGTGCAGCAGGAGGCCGAACTCGTCGCCGCCGAGGCGAGCCAGGATGCCGCGCTCGCCCAGAGTGTCGGTGAGCAGCTCGGCCAACTGGCGCAGGAACTCGTCGCCGGCCACGTGGCCGCAGGTGTCATTGACCAACTTGAACTGGTCGAGATCCAGGTAGCACAGCACGCCGCTGCGTCCGGCCGCACCCACCTCGTCGATGATCTGACGTAGGCTCGACTCGAACTGGTAGCGGTTGATCAGGCCGGTCAGCGCGTCATGCGTCGCCTGGTAGGTCAGACGTTCGGTCAGCAGATGCGCCTCCGTCACGTCGTGGAACACCACTACGGCGCCGACGATCGAGCCGGCCGCGTTACGCATCGGTACCACGGCATGTTCGACGTAGACCACATGCCCCTCGGCATGCTTCATACGGAAGATCTCGCGGGGGGCGGAGCGGCCTTCGCGCAAGCAATCGGCCACCAGCCCGGAACGCGTCGCGCCACCCTCGATCTCGCGCAGGTGCACGACGCACTCGACGTCCTGGCCCAGTGCCTTGGCTTCGACCACGCCGGTGAGATCCTCAGCCACCACATTGAGATACTCGACGCGGCCGTTCACATCGGTCGCGATCACCGCGTCGGCGACCGATTCCAGCGTGATCTGGGAGAACTCCTTTTCCTGCGAGGCACGCGCGGCGTGTTCTTCGGCCAACTCGCGCGCGGCGGTCGCCTCCGATTCGGCCTCACGCCGCTGACCGACCTCCGTTTCCAGGTCGGTCACCAAGCCCGTGATCCGCGCCACCATCTGGTTGAACGACCGTATCGGCCCGGCGACCTCGGCGGGTCCGCGCTCGGATATGGGCTCGACGCTGGCGTGACCATCCGCGGACAGGCGTTCGGCAGCCTGCTGCAAGGCACGCAGTGGATTAAGCAGATGACGGAGCAACACGAGGCCGAGCAGCAGCGCGGCGGCGACGATCGCGCCGGCCAGCAGCAGCGCGAAATCGCGCGCGTCGCCCAGCTGCTCATTGAGCTGGCGGACATCGGCGGCCGCGCGCACGGCGACGATGGGATTGCCCTTGCTGGAAAGCGCAAGGTGCCGCGCTTGGAGTTCGCCCTCGCGCGCTTCGAGCGTCTGCCAGTCGTCCGACTCGTACAGCGCCTTGCCAGCGGGCCGCTCGATTCGCAGCGCCAGCCCGGCGTTTTGGCCGATGTTCTGCAGCGTGGGCAGCGCATCGCCCACGATCTCGATGTAGCCGACCGGCTGCAACCCGGTCAGCGGCAGCAGCACCGTGACCGACAACCCATCGTCGTTCAGACAGGTCCAACTCATCGCGCCGGCCTGGTCCGCACGCCGGCCGGTATTGCTCATCGTCGGGCAGCCGATCATCTGGCCGCTCGGCCCCTCGCCCGCAGCGAGCATCGGTGTGAGCGCGCCATCGAGCAGACGGATCCGCTCGATGGCCAGACCGCGCTCCGGGGCGTAGCCACTGGCGAGGGCCGATTCCAATGTTGAGTACAGCTGTGCGCGGTCCTGACTCGCCCAGGCATCGCGGAAGCGCGCATCGCTCGCCAGCTCCAGCGCACGGATCCGCTGCTCGCCGGTGAGCTCCGCCAACCGACTCTGGGCCTCTTGGCGTACCAGGTCATGCATGGCGCTCGCACGATTGTCGTGCGAGACCTCCCGGTAGATTTGAGCGGAGATGAACACCAGCGCCAAGGCCACCAGGCTCATCCCCAGCATACTGAGTGCCACGACCTTGTAGAGGCTCAAGCGGCGAAAATACATCGGCGGCGCTCCCGGGCCGGTACGCTTCACCGCGAGGATGGAGCGGACCCGTCTTGCTTCACGGCACGGCCTTCCTGGCCGTTCTCATGGTCCGGGTCAGTGCAAACCGCGTGCCACCCATCGCCACGAGCCTGTCGCGGCCGGGGGGGGGGGGGCGCCGCCCCCCCCCCCCACCGCCCGCGCGCGCCTGATTTCGGCTTCCGGCCCGCAGCTCACCCCATGCGAGCAGCATCTCATGCGGGCGCTGAATCGAGCGGCCCCGAAACGTCGCGTGTCGGTGTACCGACGAGGGCGGCGAGTGACCGTCAGGAACGATGCTGCGGAAGGATGTGCGCCTCAGCGATCGCACGGGCGACGGCCTGGGCGCGGTTGCGCACGCCAAGCTTGCGTGCCGCGTTATGGAGGTGGAACACCACGGTCCGTTCGGAGAGTTCCAGTCGGCGCGCCGTATCGTGGGTCGTATGGCCTTCGGCCGCCCACAGCAGACATTCGCGCTCGCGCGGAGTGAGTTCGGCGCGGCCGGCGCCGGGGCCTTCGGCTACGGCGATACGGCGTCCGGCCTCATGGATGAATCCCGCCAACAACTGACCGGCCGGCAAGGTCCGCACGATACGTCCCTGAATTTGCGTGTGCGTACCGCGGCTCGCCAGGCTCAGGATTGCGGTTTCTCCGCTGCGCCCTTGCAGCGGGAAGGAGACACCGCTGACGAGCCCGAAACTGCGGGCCTCCTCCATGAAGGGACGCACGCGAACGGGTTCGGGGCCATGCTCGGGACGGATCTCGTCCCACAGAATCGGCGTGGTGCAGCGGGTGGTGGCTTGGTGGAGGACCGGGTCGACGGCGAGATAGTTGCGCTCGCAATAGCGATCCCACCAGCGCTGTGGCAGGCCGCTGACGACGAACGTCTCCGGATGCACGAAGGACACGGGGAACTTCGCCCCGTACACGTAGTAGTCGAAGCCCGCGACCTCGCAGAGTTCCCCGCAGAGGTCGTGGATATCCTCAATCGCGTCGGCGGCCCGCGCCGTGGCGATGAACGCCTGACAGGCCGCCGGGGAGATGCCGTTTTTTGCTTTTCTTATTGCTGCGACCAAGCCCCGCTCCCGGTCTCGGGGAACGGCTCTTGTACCACGCGCCCACGCCCGTCACAAACTGCCGCACAGTGTCATGACAATTGTTACCGGACCTGAACCCACTTGGTCGGATACAATCGCCCGCCTTTTAACTACCGTGATTCACATGCACCTAATCCGCCGACTCTATCGTTTCGCCCGCCTCATCCCGCACCTGTTTCGCGGCATGTGGCACGCAGCCACTCGGCTGCCCAAGAATCCGCCGCCGCGCACGGAGTTCGAGTTGCACACCGTGCGCGAATGGCACCGCCGCGCCCTCGAACTGGCCGGCGTGGACGTGCGCATCCATGGCACCGTGGCGCGCGGCCCGGTGCTGTTCGCGGCGAATCACGTCTCGTGGCTGGACATCTCGGGGCTCGCGACCGTGATCGACGCGGCCTTCATTGGCAAACGCGAGCTACAGAACTGGCCCCTGCTCGGCTACATCATCACCCGCGGGGGGACGATCTACATCGACCGGGGCGAGCAGGGTGCCGCCGCCGGGGTCGCCGAGCGCATGGCCGAGCGGCTACACAGCGGCGACCGAGTGGCCGTGTTCCCCGAAGGCACGACCAGCCACGGTCAGGACATCCGGCGCTTTCACCCACGCCTGTTCGAGCCGGCGCGGGAAGCCAACGCGCCGGTCCAGCCGGTGGCACTGCGCTACGACGACCCGGTCGCCGCGTTCGTCGACGAAGAGCCCTTCATGCGTCACGTCTGGCGCGTGCTGGGCTCGCCGCGGATCACCCTGGATATCTGGTTGCTACCGCCGATCTATCCAGAGGGTCTGCAGCGCCGCGCGCTGGCGCGACTGGCCGAGCAGGCCGTGGGCGACGTCGTGCGCGGCATGCCGCCGCCGACCACGCCGGATGAGGCCGCCGCCCCGCTAGCCGCGTCCACGGGACACAACAAGGCTCAGCAGGAACAGGAGCGCGCTGGCGACCACCATTGAAGGCCCCGCCGGCGTGTCCCAGGTGAGCGAAGCCGCGAGGCCGGCCGCGACCGCGAGCACGGCCACAGCCGCGGCGATCACGGCCATTTGCACCGGCGTGCGCGCGAAGTGCCGCGCGGTCGCCGGTGGAATGATCAACAGTGACGTGATCAGCAGGATGCCGACGATGCGCATGGCGACGGCGACCACGATCGCCAGCAGTGCCACAAAGGCCAAGCGCACCGCGGTCACCGGCACGCCCTCGACGCGCGCCAGATCGGCGTGGACCGTGACCGCCAGCAAGGGCCGCCACAAGAACGCCAGCGCGGCCAGCCCCACTACGACGCCACCAGCAATCCAGTATAGATCCGTACCGAAAACGGCGAGAATATCGCCGAACAGGTAGGAAAATAGGTCGACTCGAACGGACTCGACCAGGGCCAGCACGACCACACCGAGCGCCAGGGTCGAGTGCGCCAGGATCCCGAGGATGGTGTCGGAGGCGAACTCGCCGTGATGCTGCAGCGCCACCAGCAGCGCCCCAGTGGCCAGAGCAGCGATCAATACCGCCGGGACCGGGTTGAGATGGAGCACCACCCCGAGCGCCACGCCGAGCAGCGCCGCATGCGACAGCGTGTCGCCGAAATAGGCCATGCGCCGCCACACCACGAAACAGCCCAGCGGCGCCGCGACCAGCGCCACCCCCACGCCCGCCGCCAGGGCGCGCCAGACGAATGCGTCACCCCATGCGCTCACGTGGACTGGTCCGTGTGCGACACCACGCTGCCATCGACGTCGTGATGGTGGTCGTGGCCGTGCGTGTAGACCGCGAATTCGCGGTCGAGCGGCCCGAACAGGCGGCGGTATTCCGGATCGGCGGAGACGGCCGCGGGCGCGCCCCGGCAACAGACATGGCCGTTGAGGCACAGCACCCGATCGGTCGCGGCCATCACCAGATGCAGGTCGTGCGAGACCAGCAACACCGCGCACTGGCGCCGCTCGCGCAAGCGCCCGATGAGCCGGTACAGCTCGCGCTGGCCCCCGACGTCGACGCCCTGCGCGGGCTCGTCGAGCACCAGCAGATCCGGCTCGCGGAGCAGCGCACGGGCGAGCAACATGCGCTGAAACTCGCCCCCAGAGAGATGCTGCACCCGCGCGTCGAGCAGCCGCGCCACGCCGACCTCGGCCAAGGCCTCGCGGGCGCGTTCGCGCTCGCCGCGACTGCCGAGCGCCAGGAAGCCCGCGACGGTCAGCGGCAGCGTGGGCTCAACATGGACGCGCTGGGGCACGTAGCCAATGCGCAGGCCGGATCGGCGCCGAATCCGGCCCCGGTCCGGCCGCTGCAGGCCGAGCAGCACACGCACCAGCGTGGTCTTGCCCGAGCCGTTCGGGCCGATCAGCGTGAGAATCTCGCCCGGGGCCACGGCGGCATCGACGTCCTCGAGCACCCAACGCTCGCCCAGGCGCACCGAGACACCGCGACTTTCGACCAGTGCCTCGTCCGCATTTGTCATTCTCCCGCCTCCTCTACGCACCCGGGACACAGCCCCTCGACCTCGGGCAGCACGTCCTCGCCGACCTGAAAGCCCGCCGCGCGCGCCGAATGCGTCAGCACACGGGCGACATCCTCGTCGCTCCACTCGAGCGCATGGCCGCAGCGCTCGCAGACCAGGAACACGCCGCCATGCGCGCCGTGCCCGGGGTGATCGCAGGCGACATAGCGATTGTGACTGGCCAGCCGATGGACCAGGCCGTGCGCCTGGAGGAACTCGAGCGCGCGGTAAACCGTCGGCGGCGCCGGATTGCCGCCGTCCCCGGCCAACCGGCGTAGCAGTTCATACGCTGTGAGCGGCCCATCGGCGCCAATCAACAGCTCGTACACACGCCGTCGCTGCGGCGTGAGCCGGGCGCCGCGCGCCCGGCAGAGCCGCTCGGCACGCTCGAGCGCCCCATCGGGCCCGGCGCGATCCGATTCGGAGTGAGTTGACGTCAATGGCACACCTTGTGGACTGTATTGTTATAGCATAACATTTCCAGTTCCTTTCCGTCGCTATCGAGGCCTCATGCGCGTCCGCGAATTTCCATCATTGCTGTGGTTAGCGCTCCTGCTCGGATTGCCGGCCCCGGCCGCCAGCGCTCCCGAACTGATTGCCTCGACCCCGCCCATCCACTCGCTCGTGGCAGCCGTCAGCGGTGAGCAGGCCCAGCCGCATCTGCTGGTGCCCGGCGGCCAGTCGCCGCATACCTTCTCGCTGGCGCCCTCGGATGCGCGCGTACTGGCGCATGCCGATGCGGTATTCACCGCCGGCGGCAGCGCCGACGATTTCCTCGAGCGGCCGTTGGCCACCCTCGCCGGCGACGCGCGCGTGGTGCGCATGGCCGAGGCGGATGGCGCGCGCCGCCTGCCCGCGCGCACGAGCGAACGCTGGCGCGCCGAGGATGGCCACGAGCACGGCGGAGGCGATGACGGCCACGGCCACGATGGCCCCAGCCATGAAACCGAGATCGATCCGCATCTATGGCTGGATCCGCGCAACGCCATCGCCTTCACGCAGGCCGTGGGCGAAGCGCTGGCCGAGCTGGACCCGGCCCACGCCGAGCGCTACCACGCCCGGGCCGAACGCCAGGTGGAGCGCCTCCGCGCGCTCGACGCGCGGCTGCGCGAACGGCTGCGCCCGGTCGCGGATCGGCCTTATCTTGTCTTCCATGACGCCTATCAGTACTTCGAGGCGCGCTACGACCTCGCCGCAACCGGCTCGGTCGCCATCGATCCGGAACGTCCGCCCGGCGCCCGCCACCTCAGTGAATTGCGCGCGCGCATTACCCAAGGTGGCATCGGCTGCCTGTTCACGGAGCCGCAGTTCGAGCCACGCATCGCGCAAGTGGTCGCCGAAGATCTCGACGTGCGCCTGAGCACGCTCGACCCCCTCGGGGCGGCGCTCGAGCCCGGTCCCGAGCTCTATTTCGAGCTGCTCGAAGGGCTGGCCGACTCCCTGCGCGACTGCCTGGCACCCGCATAGCCGAGCGGCGCGCCGGGATTGGGGCGTATGCAGGGAGCACGTATACTGCGCCGCGACGTACGGGGAGCACTCGATGGACGAAGCGCGGCGCGCACTGGTGGATTACTACCGGCTGCTGCGGCAACACGGTCTCAACGATTCGCACTCGGGCAATGGCTCGGTGCGCACGGGCGAGCGCGCCTGGGTGACGCCATCCGGCGCTTGTGGCGACACGCTCGAACCCGGGTCGCTGATCGCCTGCCCGATCGGCGGCGAACCCGCGCCGGGCGCCTCGCTGGACGCCGCCCTGCATCTGGCCGTATACGCGGCCAATCCCGACGCCGGGGCGGTGCTGCACAGCCACGGTCCGCACGCCATCGCGCTGTCTTTCTCCGCGGGCGAGTTCATCGAACCCATCGACTTCGAGGGCGCGGCTTTCTTCCCGCGGGTCCCCGTCATCGACATCGCCTACGCGGACTACGTGCGCGAGT
>JBBEEB010000036.1:0-2915 GCA_040880995.1 Halofilum sp. (in: g-proteobacteria) | reverse complement strand
TTCTTCCCGCGGGTCCCCGTCATCGACATCGCCTACGCGGACTACGTGCGCGAGTCGCCGGCACGGGTCGCCGCGGCGCTGTCCGAGTACCCGGTCGCGGTCGTGCGCGGCCACGGCGTCTACGCCCGGGGCGAGACACTCGACAAGGCGTATCAATGGAACTGCGCGCTGGAGGCCTCGGCGCGGATTCTCTGGTTGGCGCGGCTCGATCCGACGGGAGTGGACGGACGCGACTGAACAGGCGGGAGAACACGGCGGCCAGCGGGGCGCAGGCCGCCGGCGTGATCGGGTCCCGGGTCTAGATCTCCATCATCTCGAAGTCTTCCTTGCTCGCGCCGCAATCGGGGCAGGCCCACGTAGCGGGGATATCCTCCCAACGCGTGCCGGGCTCGAGACCTTCGTCGGGGTCACCTTGAGCCTCGTCGTAGATGTAGCCACAGACGATGCACATGAACTTGCGATATTCCATGAATCCTCCAGCAAACCAACGGCCGAAGCGACGGGCCGGTACTACGCCAAGGCGCTTGGCCGGCGCGGCGAGCGCGCGATTCTGGCACACGGTGCGCGGCGGCGGAACCGATGCCGCCGCGGGAGCGCCGCGATGATCCGGCCCGGCCTCTACCCCATCGCCGACACGGCGCGCCTCGCGCCGGACGCCTTCGCCCCCGCCGTCGAAGCGGTCCTCGCCGGTGGCGCGGTGATGGTCCAGTACCGCGACAAGACCGAGGACGACGTCCGCCGGGCCGCGCAGGCCGAGACGCTGGTGGGGCTCTGCCGGCGTTATGGGGCCGTGTCGATCATCAACGACGACCCCGAACTCGCCGCGGCTTCGGGCGCCGATGGCGTTCACGTCGGTCGCGACGACGCCGATCCGGCGGCGCTGCGTGCGCGCATCGGCGCGAACGCCATCGTGGGTGTCTCCTGCTACAACGAACTCGAGCGCGCTCGGCGGGCCGCCGCGGTGGGCGCCGACTACATCGCTTTCGGCAGCGTGTATCCGTCCTCGACCAAACCGGACGCGGTATACGCACCCCTCAGCCTACTCAGCGCGGCCAAGGCCGAGACCGGCCTGCCGGTGTGCGCCATCGGCGGCATCACCGAGGCACGTGCGCCGGAGCTGGTCACCGCGGGGGCCGACCTGCTGGCCGTGATCGACGACGTCTTTTCCGCCCCCGACATCACCGCCCGCGCCCGCGCCTACGCCCGATCCTGGCCGACGCGCGCCCGCGCGGAACCGGCGAGCTGATACACTGGCGGATTATCCAGACCCCGCGACACCGACCGACATGACCACACGCGACTCGCTCTTCCATCGCGCCAGCGAACGGATCCCCGGCGGCGTGAACTCGCCCGCGCGCTCGTTCAAGAGCGTCGGCGGCACGCCATTATTCATGGCGCGCGCAGAAGGCCCGTACGTGTTCGATAGCGACGATAACCGCTACATCGATTACGTTGGCTCGTTCGGCCCGGCCATCGTGGGCCACGCGCACCCCAAGGTGGTCGAGGCCGTCCAGCAGACGGCCGCGCGCGGCCTGTCGTTCGGCGCCCCCACGGAGAACGAGGTCACGCTGGCCGAGCGGCTGTGCGAACTCGTGCCGTCGCTCGACATGGTGCGCCTGGTCAACTCGGGGACCGAGGCGACCATGAGCGCCATCCGCCTGGCGCGCGGGTACACCGGCCGCGATCTGATCGTGAAGTTCGAGGGCTGCTACCACGGTCACGTGGACGCCCTGCTGGTCAAGGCCGGCTCGGGCGCGCTCACCCACGGCACCCCGAGTTCGCCGGGCGTACCGGAAAACGTGGTCGAGCACACGCTCACCCTGCCCTACAACGACCTCAATGCCGCCGCCAAGCTGTTCGACGAAGTCGGCGAACGGGTCGCCGCGGTGATCGTCGAGCCGGTCGCCGGCAACATGAACTGCGTGCCACCCGCCCCCGGTTTTCTGGCCGGTCTGCGCGAGCTGTGCAATGCCCACCGTTCCGTGCTCATCTTCGACGAAGTCATGAGCGGCTTCCGCGTCGGCCTGCACGGCGCCCAGGGTCGCTTCGAGATCACGCCCGACCTGACCGCGCTGGGCAAGGTCATCGGCGGCGGCATGCCGGTGGGCGCCTTCGGCGGCCGCCGCGACATCATGGAGCACTTGGCCCCGCTCGGGCCCGTTTACCAAGCCGGCACGCTCTCGGGCAATCCGCTGGCCACGGCGGCGGGCCTGGCGACGCTCGAACTCATCAGCGAGCCCGGCTTCTACGAGGACATCGAGGCGCGCACTGCGCGGCTGATCGCCGGGCTGCACGCGCGCGCCGCGGCCGCCCGGGTACCGCTGGCGACCAATTATATCGGTGGCATGTTCGGCCTGTTCTTCAGCGAGCGCGAACAGATCGACTCGTTCGAGGCCGTGCAGACGGCAGACGTCGAGCGCTTCGCCCGGTTCTTCCACGGTATGCTCGACCACGGCGTATACATGGCGCCCTCGGCCTTCGAGGCCGGGTTCATGTCGTCGGCCCATGACGACGCGGCCATCGAGGCGACGCTCACCGCCGCCGACCCCGCTTTCGCCGCGGCCCGAGGGGAGCGAAGCTGAGCATGGACCCCAAGCTCAAGGCCGAGCTGACCTCGCGCGAGAAGTGGAAACGCCTGCTGCTGATCGTGGTCTACGCGCTCATGGTGCAGATTGCCGAGATCGCGCTGGCGATCACGATCGTCGTCCAGTTCGTGACCACGCTGTTCACCGGCACGCCCAACGCCTGGCTGCGCGACTTCGGCTCGCGCGCCGGCGCGTGGGTGCGCCAGGCAATCGAATACGCAACCTGGGCCAGCGACGCCAAGCCCTGGCCCTTCGGCAACCCCTGGCCGAGCGCACCGAAAGTCCCGATGCGCCGGCCAGAAGACTTGGTATAAGGATCGGCAGGTGACC
>JBBEEB010000035.1:0-1104 GCA_040880995.1 Halofilum sp. (in: g-proteobacteria) | reverse complement strand
GCCGCCTGCGCCCGCGCCGCAACGCACGCCTGACCGCCCTGCTCAACGGCGGCGCCATCCCCGACCAGTTCGACTACGACGTCCAGCTCCAACCCGCCGGCTACCGCATCGGCACGGTCGGCGAGGACTACGCTTTCGAGTCGATGCCGGGCGACGTCTTCCAGCTCGGCAACATGTCGTACCGCATCCTCAAGGTCGAGTCCGGCAAGGTGCTGGTCGAGGACGCGAAAGGCGCGCCGCCCTCGCTGCCGTTCTGGTTCGGCGAGGCACCGGGGCGCACCGAGGAGCTGTCACAGGCGGTCGCACGCCTGTTCGCCGGCGCCGACGGGCACCTGGAACAGGGCGGCGTGGCCGCCGCGCGCGAATGGCTGCTGGCCGAATACCGGCTGCCCGAAGGCGCGGCCGAACAGCTCGCGACCTACCTCGCCGTCGCCCGCGTCGCGCTCGGCACCCTGCCGACGCAGGACCACATCGTCCTGGAGCGCTTCTTCGACGAGGTCGGCGACATGCACATGGTCGTGCACTCGCCGTTCGGCTCGCGCATCAACCGCGCCTGGGGCCTGGCGCTGCGCAAGCGCTTCTGCCGGCGCTTCAACTTCGAGCTGCAAGCCTCTGCTTTGGAAGACAATATCATTCTGTCTCTCGGGCCCACGCACAGCTTCCCCCTCGAAGAAGTCGCGAGCTATCTCAAGAGCGCCACGGCCAAGGAGATCCTGATCGAGGCGCTGATCGACGTGCCCATGTTCGCCACCCGCTGGCGCTGGGTCGCCTCGATCGCGCTCGCCGTCCAGCGCAACCGCAACGGCAAGAAGCGCCCCGCGCAGTGGCAGCGCCAGGACGCCGAGGACCTGCTGTCGGTCGTCTCGCCGGACCAGCTCGCCTGCCCGGAGAACCTCTCCGGCCCGCCGGAGATCCCGGAGCACCCGCTGGTGAACCAGGCGCTGCACGACTGCCTGACGGACAACATGGACGTCGACGGCTTCCTGGCGCTAATCCAACGCCTGGAGACCGGCGACATCCAGGTGAGCGCGCGCGATCTCGCCGCGCCTTCGCCGCTGGCCGAGGAAGTCGTCAACGCCCGGCCCTACGCCTTCCTCGACGGCG
>JBBEEB010000034.1:0-1123 GCA_040880995.1 Halofilum sp. (in: g-proteobacteria) | reverse complement strand
TTCCAGGAGGCGATCAACGCCGCCCCGGACGGCGTATCCAGGAGCTTCGGCGCCGCGCCCTCGGTCCCGCCGGTCCGCATGTCAAAGGCGCAATGCGGGCAATCGAGCACGCCCTTTTGGACGCTCCCAAGGCACGCAGGGCACAGCTTGAACATCGGTTCCTCGCACGACCAGCACCGTACCGCGGCGCCGGCGTTCCGCGTTCCGCACGCCTCGCAGCTCACTAACCGAACGGCGGTCTCTTTCGGCCGGATGAAATCGAGCGGCCCGTGGCGATCGATATTCCCCGCGAAGTCAATCACTGCGCAATCGGCCTTGCCGGCCGCAATGCTCGATTCGATGTTGCCGCCGACGCAACGCAGGGCGCGTCCAACTTGCTGGATGTACAGCCCGAGCGATTTAGTCGGCCGGCGCATCACGAGCATATCCACGCCCGGCACGTCGAAGCCTATACAAAGCGCATTGACGTTGACGAGCGCACGCAGCCGCCCCGAGCGGAACGCCTGCACCGTCGCCGCGCGGTCGCCGGCGGCCGTCTCGCCCAGCACCAGGCCCGTAGGGATGCCCCACTCGCCCATCCGCTGCGCCATCGCGTGCGCCGCCTTCGTGCCGGCCTCGAATACCAACCACGCCCGCCGCTCGGCCCCGTGGTGGACCATCTGCGCAATGTGATTATCCATCGCCGCCAGCATTTGCGCATCGGACGATTCGGCCGTGAATTCGCCCTGCCGCGTGCGCAGCTTGCTGGCGTCGACAACCTCAGTGGCGCCGATCGAAAACGCCGGGCAGAGATAGCCGTCGCGGATGCCGTCAAGGATGGTGTAGCGGAACACGACCTGATCGAACGGGGCGCCCTCGCCCTCGATCAGCGAGCCGCCCTGCAGGCGGAACACCGTCCCGCTGGCACCGGCGACGCGGACGTGACCGAGGCCGCGCACCAGCTCGCGGTACATGCCCGATTCGGAGTGCGGCCACAGGTGCGCCTCGTCCCCGAGCATCATCGTCACCGGACCGAAGTTGCGCGCGTAGCGGAACACGGACTGAATTGCGACCGAGATCACCGGCGCCCGCCAGGTGCGCTCGTTCAGCGCCGCGGCGTTGATGCCGGTTTGCAGCCCGAGCG
>JBBEEB010000033.1:7586-38038 GCA_040880995.1 Halofilum sp. (in: g-proteobacteria) | reverse complement strand
TTGGTGGAGCCGAGGGGGATCGAACCCCTGACCTTCGCGTTGCGAACGCGACGCTCTCCCGGCTGAGCTACGGCCCCGAAGGCGGCGCATTGTAACGGTAAGCGGCCAGCCGGACCAAATCCGCCGCGAGGTCTCCATCACCGCGGGTTTTGATCGCAATGCACCACTCGGGTGCTTCGTCAGCGTGCAGAGCGCATCGAGACCGGCACGGTCATGGTGCGTTGGGGCGACGCCGAGACGGGAGTTAATCTTGGATGTGTATCGCAACTACATGATTTCTCGAGTAAAGGTGTCGCGACGGGGCGTTCGGGCGTCGGTGGCATGTCACTTGCTCCGAGTCAGTCGAGCGTTCGGTGAGCCAGGGTGAACGTTCGCGCTCGGCCACCGGCGCGCCCCCGCATGAACTTCGGAGATCAAATCGCATGAGCAGCAGCGAAACCGCCCGGCAGATTCTCGCAGCCAAAGCGCGCCTGAAGCTGAACTGGGCCGATATCGCCCAGGGCGTGGGCATGAGTGAGGTGTATACGACTTCGGTATGCCTAGGGATGAATCCGATGAGCGAGGACAAGGCGCAAGCCCTGTGCAACCTGCTCGATCTGGATCCGGCCTTGGTCGACGACCTCGTGCGGTGCCCGTACCGCACTTGGGACTACACGGTTCCGCAGGACCCGGTAATCTACCGTATGTACGAGATCGTCGGGGTCTACGGCGCGACCGTGAAAGAACTCATCCACGAAAAATTCGGCGACGGGATCATGAGCGCGATCGACTACCAGATGGACATCGATCGCAAGGACGATCCGAAGGGGGATCGCGTCGTGATCACGATGGACGGAAAGTTCTTGCCTTACCGCCGGTGGTGATCGGCTTGCCGTTCATGGTCGCCACGGCGGCCATGAACCAGCTCCGCACTCCGGCGCTCCGGTCGAGAACGGTCGCTTCCGCAGGGGCGCCTTAGCGGACTCGGCGCCAGTCGTCACCGGGCCTGCGAGCCAGCGATTTCCGGTGGCCCTTGCTGTCCCAGCTTGATCTCATTAACGCTCCCGACCCATCGCGATCGTGGCCTGCCGCGGTCGTCTCCCGTTCCCAGGCAGCGTTCGCTGCGGTACGCTAGTGGGTCCGCGCTCCGAGCGGGCGTATGGCCCCCCGCATGACGCTTGCGCCGGCGCGTTCCTTGACGACACGCCGCTAGCGAGATCGTCACGCTCGCCGCCGCGCACGAGGCCGAGAATGGCGCCATGGCGGGCTTGGCGAGCCGCGCGCGCAATCGACGGGGATCACCGGATCGGCGTAGAATCAAGCCTATGAGTGACTCAACCAAGGTGCTGGCACCGCCGCAGGGCGGGCTTTGGCGCCCCGACTTCGAACGCGATGCCTGCGGCTTCGGCCTGATGGCGCGGCTCGACGGCGAGCCGCGGCGCGAACTGGTGAGCGACGCGCTCGCGGCGCTGGCACGGATGACCCATCGCGGGGCCGTGGCTGCCGACGGCGCGACCGGCGATGGCTGTGGCCTGCTCGTACGGTGCCCGGATGCCTTCCTGCGTGCCGTCGCCGCGGATGAAGGGATCGAACTCGCCAGCGAATATGCCGTCGGCATGGTGTTCCTCGACGCGGATGCGGCGACCGCCGAGCGCGAGAAACAGGCATTGACCCTGGCGCTGGAACACGAGGGCCTGGGTGTCGCGGGCTGGCGCGCGGTTCCGGTGGATGCATCTGTATGCGGCGAGCAGGCAGATGCCACCCGTCCCTACATTGAGCAGGTGTTCGTGCACGCGCCCGCCGGGTCGTCCGAGGACGCCAACGACGCGGCTTTCCACCGCTGTCTGTATGTCGCGCGCCGCCGCGCCGAGCGCGAACTGGCCGAGCACACGTCTTTCCATGTCGTGAGCCTGTCGCCCGACGTGATCGGCTACAAGGCGCTGGTCATGCCCGCGGCTTTGCCAACCTTCTTCACGGATCTCAATGACCCGCGCTTCGCCAGCGGGGTGTGCGTCTTCCATCAGCGTTTCTCGACCAACACCTGGCCGCAGTGGCGCCTGGCGCAGCCGTTCCGCTACCTGGCGCACAATGGCGAGATCAATACCATCGCGGGTAACCGCCGCTGGGCGCGGGCACGGTTGAAGGGCCTCAAGGCGCCCAATGGACTCGACTTCGAGTCGATCGCGCCCGTGGTCGACTTCGACGAGTCCGATTCCGCTAGTCTCGATCGCATCCTCGAAGCAATGTTGGCTGGTGGCATGGACGTGTTCCATGCCATGCGCCTGTTGATGCCGCCGGCATGGCAGAACGTCGATGCCATCGATCCGGATATGCGCGCCTTCCACGAGTTCTGGTCGCTCAACATGGACCCGTGGGACGGGCCGGCGGGCGTGGTGCTGACCGACGGTCGCTATGCCGCCTGCAGTCTCGACCGTAACGGCCTGCGTCCGGCGCGCTGGAGTCAGACGACCGACGGCGTGATCACGCTGGCTTCGGAGTCCGGCGTGGTCGACGCCGAGCCGTCGCAGATCGTTGCGCGCGGCAGCCTCGGTCCGGGCGAGATGCTGGCCGTGGATACCGAGGCCGGCGAGATCCTGATGCCCGACCGCATCGGCGAGCGCCTCAAGCAGGGCGCGCCGTACAAGTCTTGGCTGCGCAAGGGTGTGCGTCGCCTCGACGCCTCGGACCGGACACCGCCAAACATGCCCGAACCGCTGCGGCTTGGGCGTCGCCAACGCCTCTTCGGGCTGAGCCTCGAGGAGCGCGAGCAGGTCATCCGGCCACTGGCCGAGGACGGCGCCGAGGCCATCGGCTCGATGGGCGACGACACGCCGATGTGGGTCCTGTCCCATCGTGTGCGAGCGTTGTACGACGCTTTCCGCCAGCAGTTTGCCCAGGTTACCAACCCGCCGATCGACCCGATCCGCGAGCGTGTGGTGATGTCGCTGGAGAGCTGTCTTGGCCCCGAGGCCAACCCGTTCGCGGCCGGCGAGGCCGATGCCCGCCGCATCGTGCTCGACTCGCCGCTGATCTCCACGCGCAAGTTCGACGAGCTGCGCGGCCTGGAGAACGAAGGCTGGTACAACCGCACGATTTCGCTGCACCGCGAGGCCGGAGAAAGCCTGGACGCGGCCCTCACGCGCCTGTGTCAGGAGGCCGAGCGTGCGGTGCGCGCGGGTAACATCATCGTCATCCTGTCCGACCGCGAGGCGGATGCGAACCTGCCGACGGAAGGACCCGGGCCGGAATCCGGCGAGTTGCCGGTGCATGCCTTGCTCGCCGTGGGCGCGGTGCATCATCACCTCGCGGAGACCGGTCTGCGCTGTCGCGCGAACTTGGTCGTCGACACGGCGACCGTCCGCGACCCGCATCATGTCGCCTGCCTGCTTGGTTTCGGCGCGACCGCGATCCACCCGTATCTCGCCTATGACGTGGTGCTCGACCTGTTCCGCGCCGGGCATATCGAGGGCGAGGTAACGCCGCTGGAGGCACTGCGGGCCTGGCGCCGGGGCATCAATAAGGGGCTCGGCAAGATCCTGTCGAAGATGGGCATCTCGACCATCCGCAGCTATCGCGGTGCCCAGTTGTTCGAGGTGGTCGGGCTGGCCGACGAGGTCGTGCAGCGGTGCTTCCCGGGCGCGACCAGCCGCATCGGCGGGGCCGACTTCAACGAACTCGATCACGATCAGCGTTCGCTGGCCATGGCGGCGGCCGATCCCGATCGACCGCTGGACGTCGGGGGTCTGCTGCGCTGGATCAATGGCGGTGAGTACCACGCCTGGCATCCGTCCGTGGTCTACAACCTGCAGAAGGCGGTGAAAGGCGACCCCGAGGCATACAAGGAATTCGCGCGCACGGTTGATGAACGCCCGGTGGCGATGCTGCGCGATCTGCTCAAGCCGAAGGAGGTGGAGAACCCGCTGCCGCTGGAGAAGGTCGAGTCGATCGAGAGCATCATGCCGCGCTTCGAGTGCGCCGGCATGTCGCTGGGCGCGCTCTCGCCGGAAGCCCACGAGGCCCTGGCGGTCGCGATGAACCGGATCGGCGGGCGCTCGAACTCGGGCGAGGGCGGCGAGGACCGCGCCCGCACCGGTACCGAGCGTGCCTCCAAGATCCGTCAGGTGGCTTCGGGCCGCTTTGGTGTGACGCCGGAGTATCTGGCCGCGGCCGAGGTCATCCAGATCAAGATGGCGCAGGGCGCCAAGCCGGGCGAGGGCGGTCAGCTGCCGGGCCACAAGGTCGACGGCCCCATCGCCAAGCTGCGCTTTGCCGTGCCCGGCGTGGGCCTCATCTCGCCGCCGCCACATCACGACATCTATTCGATCGAGGATCTGGCGCAGCTGATCTTCGACCTCAAGGAGGTCAATCCGCAGGCGCTGGTTTCGGTCAAGCTCGTGGCCGCGCCCGGTGTGGGCACGATCGCCGCCGGCGTGGCCAAGGCCTATGCCGACCTGATCACCATCTCCGGATACGACGGCGGCACGGGTGCGAGCCCGCTGACATCGGTCATGTATGCCGGATCCCCCTGGGAGCTGGGTGTCGCCGAGGCGCACCAGACGCTGCGCGCCAATGGCCTGCGCGGGCGCGTGCGCCTGCAGGGCGATGGCGGTTTGAAGACCGGCCTGGACGTGATCAAGGCGGCGCTGCTCGGTTCCGAGAGTTTCGGATTCGGCACCGCGCCGCTGGTCGCGCTGGGCTGCAAGTACCTGCGCATCTGTCACCTGAACAACTGTGCCACGGGCGTCGCGACGCAGAACGAGACCCTGCGCAAGCACCACTTCCACGGCTTGCCCGAGATGGTGGTGCAGTACTTCCAGTATGTTGCCGAGGACATCCGCGGTTGGCTCGCGCGTCTCGGCTTCGAGCGCCTGGAGGACATCATCGGCCGGGCCGATCTGCTCGAACGCCTGCCCGGGGAGACGCCGCGCCAACAGGCCCTGGATCTCTCGTCGATGCTCACGAGCGGCGGACACGAGGATCAGCCGCGCGTGTGTGTGACGGAGCGCAACTGGCCCTTCGATCGCGGCGAATTGGCAACCCGGATCGCGGCCGATACCACCGACGCAGTGGTCAATCGCTCGGGCGGCTCTTATGAGTACCGCATCCGCAATCACGACCGCTCGGTCGGGGCACGGTTGTCCGGCCTCATCGCCAAGCATCACGGTGACCAGGGCATGGCCGACGCGCCGCTGCGGCTGCAGCTCAATGGCACCGCCGGCCAGAGCCTGGGCGCCTGGAACGCCGGTGGGCTCGAGATCGTGCTCGCGGGCGACGCCAACGATTACGTCGGCAAGGGCATGACCGGCGGGCGTATCGTGTTGCGGCCGGCGGAGGGCAGCACCCTGAACACGCGCACGACGCCGATCATGGGCAACACCTGCCTGTACGGCGCTACCGGCGGCAAGTTGTTCGCGGCTGGCACGGCGGGACAGCGCTTTGCTGTGCGCAATTCCGGCGCCATCGCGGTGGTCGAGGGCTGCGGCGATCACGGCTGCGAGTACATGACGGGCGGCGCCGTGGTCGTGCTTGGCCGGACGGGCCTCAACTTCGGTGCCGGCATGACGGGCGGTTTCGCCTATGTGCTCGACCTGGATCGCGAATTCGTCGACCGGCATAATCGCGAGTTGATCGAGATCCACCGGGTCACGGCCGAGCGTTGGGAGGCGAACGTGCAGCACCTGCGCGAGTTGCTGACCGAGCACGTGCAGGCGACCGGCAGTGCCTTCGCCGCCGAAATTCTGGAGGATCTGTCCGACTACCTCCCGCGATTCTGGCTGGTCACGCCGAAGGCAGCCGATCTCTCCCGCATGCTGCAGGCCACCCGCGCGGCTGCCTAAGGCCGGCGCATTGATGCAACCACGGATGAACACGGATCAACACGGATGGAGCGGCCGCACGACACACGTGGAACGACAACGCGGACGCGAGCGATAGTCCGCGCCATCGGGGAAACCCATGACCACGAATACGCACGCATGCAGTAGCGCACTCGACGGTCCGCGCCGGATGGCGCAGCTCGATGGCCACCGCGCTTATCTGTGTTCATCCGTGTTCATCCGTGGTGCTCTTTCGGGCCACGCCACGGCTCAGGGCGGATAACGCTATGCCAAGAAATCCATTCCAGTTTCTTGAGGTCCCGCGGACCGATCCGGGGAAGCGCGCGGTCGGCGAACGCGTCGAGGACTTCAAGGAGATCTACGGCCAGTTCGATGCGGATACGGCTTCCGCGCAGGCGGGACGCTGCCTCGATTGCGGCAATCCCTACTGCGAGTTCAAGTGCCCAGTGCACAACTACATCCCGAACTGGCTCAAGCTGATCGAGGAAGATCGCCTGTTCGAGGCGGCCGAGCTTTCGCACCGAACGAACACGCTGCCGGAGATTTGCGGCCGCATCTGTCCACAGGACCGGCTGTGCGAGGGTGACTGCACGCTCAACGACGGTCTGGGCGCGGTCAGTATCGGCGCGGTCGAGAAGTACATCACCGATACCGCGCTGGCTCAGGGCTGGCGTCCGGACATGTCGGACGTGACGCCGAACGGCCGCCGAGTCGCCGTCATCGGCGCCGGGCCGGCCGGCCTGGGTTGTGCCGACGTCCTCGCGCGCAACGGCGTCGAGGCGACGGTCTACGATCGCTACCCCCGCATTGGCGGTCTCGTCACCTACGGTATTCCGGGCTTCAAACTCGACAAGGAGGTGGTGGAGACGCGTCGGCAAGTCCTCGAGGGCATGGGCGTGAAGTTCGTGCTCAACACGGAGATCGGCCGGGACATCACCATCGAGCAATTGCTCGCCGAGTACGACGCGGTGTTCCTCGGCATGGGCGCTTATAACGCGGTCAAAGGCAATCTCCCGGGTGAGGACGCCGAGGGCGTTGTGCCGGCGTTGGCCTATTTGATCGGCTTGATGAACGATCAGCTGGGTACCGAGGCGCAGGGTGGTCGGTCCATCGACGTCCACGGCGAGCGCGTGGTCGTACTCGGCGGCGGCGACACGGCGATGGACTGTAATCGCACGGCCATCCGCCAGGGCGCGCGCTCGGTCACCTGCGTCTACCGGCGTGACGAGGCGAACATGCCGGGCTCGCGGCGCGAGGTGCAGAATTCGCACGACGAGGGCGTGCATTTCCGCTTCAACCGCCAGCCGGTCGCCGTCGAGACCGACGCCAACGGCCGCGCAACCGGTGTGCGCGTGGTGCAGACTCAGCTCGGCGAACCGGATGCCCAGGGTCGCCGCCGTCCGGAGCCCGTGCCCGGCAGCGAGGAGGTGATCCTCGCCGACCGCGTGATCATCGCCTTCGGGTTCACCCCTGACGTGGCGCCGTGGTACGAGGATCAGAGCATCGCCTATCACGCCGACGGCCGCACTCTGGTCGGGCTCGGCAAGGATGCCTTCCGTACCTCGAACGCGCGCATCTACGCCGGCGGCGACATGGTCCGGGGCGCCGACCTGGTGGTCACCGCCGTGTACGAAGGGCGCCAGGCCGCGGAGACGATCCTGCGCGACCTGCTCGGCGCGGACGCGGTCTCGGAGATGGCCGCCGAGGGCGCCGAGGCCGCCCAGAGCTGATTCGCTCACCCGAACCCGGGTAAAAGCCTTGCCGGGGAGAAGTCCGCATGCAACCGCAGGCGGACTTCTCTGGATCTCCCTTCGAGCGCCTGCGGCCAAGCCACGATCTTGTGCCCTCTCGAGACCGTGCCATTCCAAAGACCCCGAACCGTGTGTCTGACCGGTGGCGCGCCGTGAATTTGGGGCAGTAGTCATCGGCGGCCCGAACCGCCGGCCGTTCCCTCCTGAGGACTTGCCCGAAAGCGAATCGAGCGGCGGACCGCTATGCTCGCAACGGGACCGGTTCCGCCGTGGCCCAGCGCGCATGGACGCTTGGAGCCTGTCCGAGAAATCCGGCGCCTACTGCGCGCGTACCACAGCGGCATGTTTCGACGATGGGGCCACTCACAGGGCCACCACCATGCTCGTCTCACGATCGCGCTTGCGGGACCACAGCGCGTCGGGGCTTAGCCTGGACCGCCTCGCCGGCTGAAAAGGCAACAAACATCACAGATGGATCCAGAACAACACGGATAGGAAGCCGGTCCTTTGTTCTTTCTATCTGTGCGTATCTGGCACGAATTCGTCCAGGGTGCGACGCGGTCGCAACGACGCGAGTATCCCGCATGGCCCGCTAGCGCAATAGGAGGCAAGGATGCATCGACTCAATGTGCTCGACTGGATCGCCGTGGTACTGGTGATCGTCGGGGGAGTTAACTGGGGCTTGGTCGGACTGTTCGCGTTCGATCTTGTGGCGGCCATCTTCGGCGAGATGAGCGGGTTCAGCCGGGTGATCTATATCCTGGTGGGCCTATCCGCCGTGTATGTCACGGCTGTTTCCACGAAGCTGAGGCGATCGACCTGAGGTCGCGGGCACCCCCGGCGTCCCGCGCCGGGGGACGCCGACTCACTGCGCTCAGTCCTGTCCGACTGAGAACATGGCCTCGAGATCGTGGCGCGAGTGCGTCTGGAAGGCGAGCATCGTCTCCGTATGCTCGATACCTTCGACCGACGCGATCTCCTCCGTTACGAGTCGTGCGAGGTCTTCGTTGGTCGCGACCCGCAGGGTGGCGACGAGGTCGTAGTTCCCGCTGACCGAGTACACCTCGGAAACGCCGGGGCGTTCGGTAAGCGCCTCGGCGATGGCATGGATGCGCCCGCGCTCGACGTTCATCAGCATGATGGCCGTCACCATTGCATTCTCCACATGCTCGTTTTTCAGAACCGGCGAGTGATTGTGCCTGTGCTCAGCGTAAGTGTCGCGCGCGATGCGGTACACGAGCCAGTAGCGATTGCCGTGCTCCGTGTGCCCCGTGCGTCGTCGCAGGGCGCACTGGGACGCGGCCTGCGCGCGGTCACGGGCGGGTCTCCGTTGCGGCTGGCGACGCGTCCAGTAGGTGTTGCGGATCGGTGTACTCACGGCCGAGATCGCGCGCTACGGCCGCAAAGGTGATGTGACCGCGACAGACGTTGAGCCCATTGAGCAGATGCCGGTCATCGCTCAGTGCGCGCCATACCCCTTGATCGGCCAAGCGGAGCACGAACGGCAGCGTGGCGTTGTTCAGCGCCATGGTCGACGTGCGCGCCACGGCGCCCGGCATGTTGGCGACGCAGTAATGGATCACGTCGTCGACCTCGTACGTCGGCTCGCGGTGGGTCGTCGGCCGGGTCGTCTCGCAGCAACCGCCCTGGTCGACCGAGAGATCGACGATCGCTGAGCCGGCCTTCATACGCCGAACCATGTCGCGCGTGACCAGCTTCGGGGCCGCGCTGCCCGGCACCAGAACGGTGCCGATGACCAGGTCGGCATCGAGCACGACTTGTTCGACCCCTTCCACCGTGGAATACAGGGTCTTGCAGCGCCCGCGGTAGTTCGCATCCAGCGCGGCCAGACGGTGCAGGGACTTGTCCACGACGGTCACCTCGGCGCCGAGGCCCACGGCCATCTGCAACGCATTGCCGCCCGCGACGCCACCGCCGAGGATGGCCACGCTCGCCGGGCCGACGCCGGGTACGCCGCCGAGCAGGAGTCCGCGTCCGCCCATGATCTTCTCCAGGCAGCGTGCCCCGGCCTGGACCGCCATGCGACCGGCCACCTCGGACATCGGCGCGAGCAGCGGCAGGCCGCCCCGCACGTCGGTTACGGTTTCGTACGCGATGGCGATGCAGCTCGAGCGCTGAAGCCCATCGGTCTGTTCGGGGTCGGGTGCGAGATGGAGATAGGCGAACAGGATCTGGTCGGGGCGCAGCAGCGTCGTTTCGCTCGGTTGCGGTTCCTTGACCTTGACCACCATCTCGGCGCGCTCGTATACCTCGCCGGCTTCACGGGCGATCTGCGCGCCGGCGGCACGATAGGCCGCGTCGTCGAAGTCGATGCCGCTCCCGGCCCCGGTCTCCACGAGGACGGTATGTCCGTGCTCGACCAGTTCGCGCACCGACGAGGGCGTCAGGCCCACACGGTGCTCGTCGGTCTTGATCTCCTTGGGTACGCCGAGCAGCATCGCGGTCTCCCTTGTCCGTTTGCGAACGCGACATCGCGCGCGAGCCGCGTCTGATCTTCACCCTAGCAAACTCGAGAGCGATTTCGTGCCCCGGGATATTGCGCGCTTCGGCCACTGAACCGACAGGCTGCTAGAATGGCCGACTTTGTCGCGCTTCCTGGAGCCCTCGGCGATGAGTGCCGTCACCCGCTTCGCCCCCAGTCCCACCGGCTACCTCCACATCGGTGGGGCGCGCACCGCGCTGTTCTCGTGGTTGCACGCCCGCCAGAGCGGCGGGCGCTTCGTTCTTCGTATCGAAGATACGGACCGCGAGCGTTCCACCGAAGAGGCCACCGAGGCGATCCTCGACGGCCTGCGCTGGCTCGGCCTGGATTGGGACGATGGTCCTTTCTTCCAGAGTGAGCGCATGGGCCGGTATCGCGAGGTGCTCGACCATTGGCTGGAAACCGGGCAGGCCTATCATTGCTATCGCAGCAAGGACGAGCTCGACGCCCTGCGCGAGGCACAGATGAAGCGCGGCGAGAAGCCGCGCTACGACGGGTACTGGCGTGACCGCGACGGGGACCCGCCGGCGGGCGTGACGCCGTGCATCCGCTTCCGTAACCCGCTCGAGGGCGAGGTCGTGTTCGACGACCTGATCCGCGGACGCGTGCGGGTGGCCAATGAGGAGCTCGACGACCTGGTGATCTGCCGCGCCGACGGCTCGCCAACGTACAACTTCTGCGTGGTGATCGACGACTACGACATGGGCATCACGCATGTCGTGCGCGGCGACGACCACCTATCCAATACCCCGCGGCAGGTCAATATGCTGCGCGCCCTCGGGGTCGAGCCACCCGCCTATGCCCATGTCCCGATGATCCTCGGGGATGACGGCAAGCGCCTGTCGAAGCGCCACGGTGCGGTCTCCGTGATGCAATACGAGACGGAGGGCTATCTGCCCGAGGCGCTGATGAATTATCTGGTGCGCCTGGGCTGGGCCCACGGCGACCAAGAGGTGTTCTCGCGCGAGGAGATGCTACGGCTGTTCGATCTCGGCGAAGTCAACGCCTCGGCCTCCGCGTTCAATCCGGGCAAACTCAAGTGGCTCAACGAGCAATACCTGCGCAGCCTCGAACCGGGGGAGGTCGCCGCGCGGCTGGTGACCTACCTCGAGCGTGCCGGACTCGATCCGCAGACGGGCCCGGATCTCGGTGCGCTGGTCCTGGCCCAGCGCGAGCGCTGCTCGACGCTGGTCGAATTGGTCGACAACAGCCGCTTCTTCTTCGAGGAATTCGATACCTACGAGGAGAAATCCGCGCGCAAGCACCTGGCCGCGGATGCGCTGCAGCCGTTAGAGGCTTGCCGGATGGCGCTGGAGCAGTTGCCTCAGTGGGAGGCCGAGCGTATTCACGCCGTCGTGCAGGGCGTCGCCGAGCAGCAAGAACTCAAGATGGGCAAGGTGGCGCAGCCGCTACGCGTCGCGGCCGCCGGTTGTGCGGTCTCGCCGCCGATCGATGCCACGCTGGCGCTGCTCGGCCGCGAACGCAGCCTTCGACGCATCGACCGCGCTCTGGAACATGCCCGCGCCGCCGGGTGAGCCGCGGCCCGGCATGCCACGCATGTGAGCCGAACGTTTGACTGGCCCGAGGGCCGTCAGTATCCTTCGCATTCTCGTTCGTGGGGCCATAGCTCAGCCGGGAGAGCGCCTGCATGGCATGCAGGAGGTCGGCGGTTCGATCCCGCCTGGCTCCACCACCTTATCCCCGCCCGATGTGCCCCCTCGACTTACACCCCCTGACCTTCCCTAGGCATCACGACTGCATGCCGAAGCGCTTGCGCACGGCCAGTCCCACGGCGGCCAGGGCGATGCCTCCGGCTACGAAATCCCATCGAATGGGCGTAGCCGCGAACGCGCCGAGCATCACGACCAGTGCGCTGATCTCCAGAACTAGGGCGATGGCCTTGGTCATCATTACGTGCGGTCCTTTATCGTGTGTGGATCGTGTATAGCATCGCGCGCGGTGTTTCCGACGCGAGCAGGGCGAAGTCTGCGCCGAATGGCGTCGTGGTCCAAGCCGAGCGGACGCCACTTGTGTGGACGCTACACGCGCTCCTCGCGCCTTGCGGCACGCGCGTACAGCACCCGCAGAGGGTAACCGAACCTCCCGCATGGCCCATTCGCTTGCGGGGGTTGGCCCGGCGGTGCGGCTTCGGGGTATGGTTGCGCGGCAACCGCCGCTGGTCGGACGTGCGGGTTCCGATATCGAGGCTCCGTGGTGACGGAAGACGAGCAAGAAAAAGAACTCTGGTATGTGCGCCGCGGGTCCACCATTCAGGGACCCTATGAGGCCGATCAACTCCGGCGTTACCTCTTACTTGGCCGTGTGCGCCTGACCGACCGTGTCAGTCGCGACGGTCAGCATTGGTATGCCATCACGCAATGCGGCGAGTTGATCCCTGAGGAAATGCGCGACTTGGAGTCGCCCGAGGGGCGAGCTCGGTTCGAGGCGGCGCGTCAGGCCGTGGACGAGCGCGAAAAGCCGGCTGCGGCGCCCGACCCCATGCCGGGCGGGGAGCGTGCGGAGGACACCCCCGAGAAGCGCGCCTCGCGGCACTGGTCCGTGTTGCTGTTGGCGGTCGCGGTGGCGGTCGCCCTGGTCCTGATCGGCGTCTATGGCAACCTCGGCGCGCGGTCGGTCGCCGCGAGCGACTGCGACGCGGAGCCGGTCGCGGGCGTCAATTGGAATTACTGCCGCAAGAACGGGATGGCCGTGGAGCCGGGAAGCGATTTGCGCGGCGTGCACGCCGTCAACGCGCTGTTACGTGACGCGCAACTGGCGGGAGCGGTTTTGAGCGACGCCTCGCTGGCCTATGTCGATCTGTCCGGCGCGGCGCTGTACGAGGCCGACTTGTCGGGCGCCGATCTATCAGGCGCTACGCTGCGCGATGCCGACCTCAGTGGTGCCATTCTGGTCGACGCGAACCTGAGCTATGCCGATCTGCGTGGGGCCAAGCTATCGGGTGCCCAGCTACGGGGCGCGCGGCTGACCGGTGCGGTCTGGACGGACGGGCGTCCCTGCGCGGGCAGTCGTGAATCCTGCCGGGTTGGAGAACGGTAAGCCGATGGGCGAGCCGTTGGAGACCTTCGACGATCAGGGGCATCCGGCCGGGTTGGTGGAGCGCGCGGTGATCCATGCGACCGGACTGTGGCATCGGGCCGCGCATGTCTGGCTCTTTGACGGCTCCGGGCGCGTGCTGCTGCAGCGCCGGCTGGATACGAAGGATGTCTGTCCCGGCTGCTGGGACCTGAGCGTCGGTGAGCATCTCCAGCCCGGCGAGGACTACCTACAGGGCGCCACGCGCGGACTGGCGGAGGAGCTGGGCATCGTCGGGCTGATGCTCGAGCCGCTCGGAGGCGTCCGCCAGATGCGGCTGGAGTTGCCCGACGTGCGCATCCGTGACTACGAGCTCCAGCAGACCTTCCAGGCGCGCTACGACGGCGCGATTGCCGCCGATCCGGAGGAAGTGGCCGAGGTCCGCTTCGTCACGCTCGCCGAGCTGGGCGAGGAACTCGCGAATCGGCCCGGCGATTTCACGCCCTGGGCAAGCCAGGACGTCGAGGACCTCTCACTACTGTAGGTTCACGTGGGCCCAGAGCGACCCCGCCGCACGCTCGAAGGCGGCCCCGGAAACGCGATTTGCGAATGTTCCCGCCTCGACCGAGGTGCTCGAACATGGCCAGCCCATCTGCCGGTCTCATTCCGGTCTCGGCTGTACGCTCCCCAACGCGCGAAAAATCTCTCCACCCCAATCGATCGGCAGCGAGAAGTGGGCCTCGCCGGGCAGCAAGCGGCATGAGGCACGCGGCAGTTCCCCCGCCATGGTGTGCGCGTGTTGCGGTGGTACCACCGGGTCGTCCTCACCATGCCAGAGCACCACGTCGACCGAGACATCGGCCAGCGTGAAGGGCCATCGGGCGGCGTATGCGCGCAGTTCGGCGATTGCCGGACGCGCGCCTTGGCGCACGGCGCCGCGCATCCCGCCGAGCAGGGTGTCGCGCAGGGCGGGCTCGGCCAACACCGCGCGGTCGGCCGCCGCCTCCCCGGCGAGCATCAGGCGCAGGACTACCGCCGGCGCGCGCCGCAGGAGCGCTGCGAGGGCATGGAACAGCGCCGCCTGCAGACACGGGTGACGCCGCGCCAGGTAGACGCTCGCGCGCGCCATCGGGGACATCCCGCGGCGTGCCTCAGGCGTATCGAGCGGTCCGAGTGCCCCGAGTAGTGCGATGGCCTCTACCCGTGACCCGAGCGCCGCGCCGCAGGCGAGGGCGTATGGGCCGCCGCCGGACATGCCCAGCATCCGGCAACGCTCGAGGCCGAGATGGCGCAGCAATGCGTCCACGTCGGCCGGCCATGTGCTCAGCCGCGCCTCGTTACTCGGGCTGGACTGGCCAAACCCGGGGCGATCGGGCGCAATCAGCCGGATGCCCACGTGCCCGGCCGCTTGGGCGAGGATGCCCGCCTCCGCCGAGCACCCGGGGAATCCGTGGCAGTAGATCACCGGGATGCCGGCGGGGGCACCGAACTCGCGCCATGCCAGCCATCGGCCATCCGATAGGTACAGGCCGCTCCGGGCGTGTGCCCGGACGGCCGCACTGCCGGCGCCGCTACTCCGCGGCATCCAGCCCGCGTGCATGGAGCCACCCGAGCGCGGGGACGATCGGTGACTCACCGCTGTTGTCGACAGTCACGGCCGCCTCGCGCTCGGTGGCGCTCAGCGGCTCGAGTCGCTCGCGCTGGCGGTGCATGACCGCGACATCCGCCTCGGAGGGATCGTTGCCCGTCTGTTGCCGCTGCACGATGCGCTGCTCGAGGACTTCGAGCGGGACGTGCATGTCGAGGATGCAAAATGGCAGGCCGTGTTCTCCGGCCAGGCGCTCGAATGGTACGCGCCGGTGATGCTCGATGAAGGTCGCGTCGATGACCACGGGAAACCCCGCCTCGGTGATCTGCCTCGCGAGGTCTTCGAGACGGGTGTACACGCGATCGTGGGCCTGTTGCGAATACCGCACGGCGGGGTCCGGATCGGGGGAGAGCCGGCGCCGTTCCACGTCGGCGCGTAGCCGGATCGCACCGTGGCGTTCGATCAGTGCCGCTGCAGCCGTGCTCTTGCCGGTCCCGGCGATGCCGCGCGTGATCGCCACCGCAGGGGCCGAGGCCCGGGCGTAGCGTTCGCCCAGGTGCAGGTAGCTCGCCAGGTCGGCGCCGAGAGCGCGTGCCTCTTCGGGCGTGGTGTCATCCTGACCGAGCCGGATGGCGGTGGTCTTGGCGCGCACCATCGCGCGATAGACCGCGTACGGGGGGAATACGCTCAGCGCGGCGTAATCGCCCGTGATCGCGAGCCATTGGTCGAGGAAGCGGCTGGCCAGTGCCGGCGCATCGCGGCAGTCGAGATCCATGACCGCGAACGCGATCTCGCTGGCGACGTCGATCCAGCGCAGTTGCGTGTTGAACTCGATGCCGTCAAAGACGGCGACCTCGCCGTTGTCGAGCGCGATCATGTTGGCGAGGTGCATGTCGCCGTGACACTCGCGCACGTGGCCGGTTGCCAGCCGTTGCTGGTAGATCGGCTCGAGGGCCGAGAGGCGTTGCTTGGTCCATTGCCCCAGCCGCTCCAGACGGTCGCGCTCGCTCGGGTCCGCGAGGGCCGGGCGAATCTGGTCGAAGTTCTCGCGCATGGGGGCGGCGACGGCCTCGGGTGTGCCATAGCCGCGGGCCGGGTCGGCCGCGTGCGCCTCGTGATGGCAGGCCGCTACGCGCCGGGCCAGTCCCTCGATCATGGCCACACTGACCCTTCCTGCGCCCAGTTGGTGGTCGAGGCGGGATGACTCGTCGAAGCGCCGCATCTTGACCGCCCATTCGATCACCTCGCCCGCGCCGGCGACCTGAGGATCATCGGGCGTGCCCGTGATGGCGACGACATCGAGATAGATCGGGGCCAGGCGCGCATTCAGCCGCAGCTCCTCGCGGCAGTAGTGCTCGCGCTGGGTTAGCTCGGTGAAATCGAGAAACCCCAGGTTGAGGGGCTTCTTGAGCTTATAGGCGAAGTCGCCCGCGAGCAGTACGTGCGAGATATGGGTCTCGCAGTGCTCGATGTGGTCGGCCGGGTGCGGGTAGCGGCCCGGATCGCGAAGCGCCTCTACCAGGCGGTGTTGCTCCTGCACGTCCATGCGGTCCACTCGGTTAACGCTGTCGGCGAGGAGGATAGCGCGGGGCGGCCAGTCGTGCCGAGGGCCCTTGAATTCAGCCGACCACTCCTGAACAAACGGCCCAAGGATGTGCCGTTCTCATGAACGCATGACCGGTGGATTAGCCTTGAGTTAGTAAGTTCGCCGCCGATCGAGCAGGGAGACTCACCCGTGCCTGAGTTGCGCTGCCAACCAGCCGGCGATGCGCCCGTCGAGCCAGCGATAGGGCCGGCCGCGCCGACCGGCGGCGATGAAACCGACATGTCCGCCATGCGCGCTGATATCCAGTTCGACCGAACGGGAGACGTCGCCGGATCCCGGTACCGGCTCAGGGCCGACGAACGGATCGTCGCGTGCGTGGATGATGCGCGTGGGCCGGACAATCGAGCCCAGCCAGGGACCGGAACTCGCGCGCGCATAGTAATCCGCACCCGAGTCGAAGCCGTGAAGCTGCGCGGTCACGCGGTGGTCGAACTCGCGGAAGCTGCGAATGTGATCCAGCCCGGAGAGGTCGATCCCCAACCCGCCGAGCCGCTCGGCCCGAGCGCGCGTCGAGGCCTTCATCTGGCGCACCAAATGCGCCTGGTAGAGCCGCGAGAATCCTTGATCGATGCGCCGGGCGCAGGCGTCGAGGTCGAAGGGGACCGACACGGCGACGGCGGCCTGCAGCGGTGCGGCGGCGCCGCGTTCACCGAGATACTTGAGCAGGGCGTTGCCGCCGAGCGAGAAACCGACGGCGCCGAGCGGCGTACCCGGCTCGCGGGCGACCAAGGTATCGATCAGGTACCCGATGTCGCCGGTGTCGCCGGAATGGTAGGCGCGTGGCAGCCGGTTCGGTTCGCCGCTGCAGCCGCGGAAATGCATGAAGCTGACGCGATGGCCCGTCGCGATCAGGGCCGCGATCAAACCGCCGATGTAATGCGATTGGACGCGGCCTTCCAGTCCGTGGAATACGCATACGCGCGGTCCGTCGCCGCCACCGAAATGGCATAGATCGACGAAGTCGCCGTCGGGCAGCTCAAGCCGCTCTCGGGCCCATGCGGGCACAGGCTGCTTGAGGCGGGTAAACGCGTATAGCGTCTGCGCGTGTGGGCCGCGCAGCCAGCGCGGCGGCACGAATGCAGCCGTCGCCGCCTTTGCGGCGACTCGGTCGAGTGCTACCTCGTGCGCCATGGGAGAAACTGCCAGTAATCGGAGAGCGCGCGTGTGCCCAAATACGGGCAGTGTAGCGCCGCACAGGCCGGCGGGCGATGCGCTCCAAGGAGGTGCCGCCATTTTCGGTGAGCGTAGCTCGCTGAAAATGAAGGAATCCGCAAACGGTATCTTTCGGATTCCGTATCTGATCAAGGCCACAATGGATTAATCAGGCTTTCTTAGGTGCTCGTCCCGTCGAGTATGCGCTCAGGCATACCGGTGGCGATCAACTGCGTGAACTCCTCGGCGGTGATCGGCGGGCTGAACAAGTGGCCTTGCGCCATCTGGCAGTGTTGCTCGCGCAGGAAGTTCGCCTGAGCGCGAGTCTCCACGCCTTCGGCGATCGCCCGCAGGCCGAGTCCGCTGGCCAGACGCAACGAGGTGATCACCAGCTCGCGGTCGTTGGTGTCCTCGGTGCAGTCGCGCACGAAACTCTGGTCGATCTTGAGCGTGTCGAACGGGTACTCGCGCAGGTAGCTGAGTGAGGCGTAGCCGGTGCCGAAGTCGTCCATGCCGATACCGATGCCGAGATTGCGTAGAACGCGCAGTGTCTGGCCGGCGTGCTCGCGATCGCGGAACAGTACGCCCTCGGTAATCTCGACCTCGAGTGCGTGCGGTGGCACGTGGCTGCGCTCGAGCTGATTCTGCAACTGGGCGGTGAAATGCGGCTCGCGAAACTGCTGCGGCGAGACGTTGATGGAGATGAAGAAGCGCCCGTCGCGCTGTTCGATCCAGTGCGCCGCCTGCTCCAGTGCATGTTCCGCGACGTGGGCGCCGATGGACGCGATAAGCCCGGTCTGTTCCGCGATCGGGATGAACTCGGCGGGCGCGATCTCGCCGAGTTCGGCACTGTGCCAGCGCAGTAGCGTCTCCGCGCCCACGACGGCGCCCGTCTCGAGATCGACTAGCGGCTGAAACAACAGGCGGAACTCGTTGCGGTCGAGCGCGCAGCGCAGTTCGCCTTCGATGCGGAAGCGCCGCGCCATCTCGCGGTTCATGGCCTCGGTGAAATAGCGATAGGTGTTGCGGCCCTCGGACTTGGCCTTGTACATGGCCATGTCGGCATTGCGCAGCAAATCCTGAGGGGTATCTCCGTCGCTCGGTGCGATGGCGATACCGAGGCTGGCCGTCAGGGTCAGTTCGCGGCCATCGACGGAGAAGGGCGTATGAAAGCACTGCAGCAGTTTGCGTAGTCCGAGCTGGGTGTCTTGGTCCCGGCCAAGCCCGGCGAGCAGTACCAGGAACTCGTCGCCCCCGAGGCGGGCCACCGTGTCCTGCTTGCGAACTACGCTGGCCAAGCGACGGCCGGCCTCCGGCAGTAGCTGGTCGCCGACTTCGTGGCCAAGGGTGTCGTTGACCTTCTTGAAATCGTCGAGGTCCACGAAGACCACTGCCACCCGGTCCTCGCGGCGCTCGGTGCCGAGTAACAGCTCGGCCAGCCGGTCGAGCGCAAGCGCGCGGTTGGGCAGCCCCGTCAGGGCGTCGTAATACACCAATCGCAAGGTTTCCTGCTCCGCCTCGCGTTGCTTGGTCACATCGCGCAGGGTGCCGGAGAGGCCGCGGAAATTGCCCTCACCGTCGAGCGCTGCCTGGCCGTGGATCTCGAGCCAGAGGAAGTGGCCGTCGCGCGCGCGAAACCGGATCTCGCGCCGGAAGGCGTCCTTGCGGCCAGCGAGCATCTCGTTGATCTCGTCGCGCGTCACGCGCTGGTCGTACGGGTGTACCTGGTCGAGCGCGTCGCGGCCCAGCGCCTCTTCCACCTCGAAGCCGGTGATCTCTTCCCAGGCGCTATTGAGAAAGCTCCAGCGGCCGCTGGCATCGGTCTGGAATACGACCTCCCGTACGCTCTCGATCAGCGAGCGGTAGCGCGCCTCGCTATGAACCAGCGCCCGTTCGGCGCGCTTGCGCTGCGTCACATCCAGATGGGTGCCGGTCATTCGCAGTGGCTGCCCGAAGTCGTCGCGTTCGACAATGCGCCCGCGCATGTTGAGCCATACCCAACCGCCCTCGGCATGCGGTACACGGAACTCGGCGTCGAAGTAGTCGAGCCGGCCCGACTCGTGCCGTCGCAGTTGGCGCTCGATCCCCGCGCGGTCGTCAGGGTGGATTCGCTCCCACCAATGCTTGCCCTGGACATGTTCGGGTCCGTGAGCCGGAGAACCGACGAAGCCGCCCCAGCGCTCACTGAGTACCAGCTCGTCCGTGCGCAGATCCCAGTCCCAGATGCTGGCGTTGGTGCCTTCCAGGATCTCATGCACGCGATTGTTGTCCGCGCGCTCGCGCCACCCCGCAGCATCGTGCTCGCCGATGACCGCGATGTACCCGGGCGGGTCGTATCCATCGATTTCGCGCAGCGTTAGATGGAGTGCGAAGCGGCTGCCATCCCTGCGTATCCCCTCCATGCGGTGGCGTCCGCTCGGTCGTGTGCGCCGCGACTGCAGATAGCGTGCCAGGCCGTGGCGGAGCCTGCCGCGCGGCCAGGCACGCACGAGGTCATCGGCGTTGAGCCCGCCCATCGTGCCTGGCCCGTACCTGAACAGCTTCTCTGCGGCGCTATTGGCGTGGCGGACCACACCATGCCCGTCGAGGGCGACGATCGCCTCGGGCAGGGCGTCCAGTATGAACTCAGCGCAGGATTCGGGCATTTGGTGGACTTAACTTAGCGGTGTAGGCCCCGGCAAGGATGGACACCACGGTCCGCGTGCCGTTCCCCCGCAGGTGGATGCGGATACCAGTCGGCGTCGCACTGGGACGATCCCCCGCCGCCTCGAATGGCTGTAGCGGAGGCGGGTCCAACGCCCGGAATGAGTGGCTTGCGAGGCGTACTTGCGATGGACGAATGGCACGACATGCGGCCCCCGTCGCTGTTGGGCGCGGCGCGAGCGAGCCCGTTGGCAGCGACTGAGGCGGGGGTTACCATCGGTACGGAATCGAATCGGGGAGACGCATGGAACACTCGAAAATCGAACAGGACGCGATCGTGAGCGACGAGGAACTGCGCGCGCGATTGAGTAGCGAGCAGTATGACGTCACCCAGCGTGGGTCGACCGAGCGCCCGTTCACCGGCGCCCATGTGGGCGAGAAGCGTGCGGGAACCTACCGCTGCGTGTGCTGCGGCGAGCCCTTGTTCGACGCGGCCACGAAGTACGATTCGGGCACGGGGTGGCCGAGTTTCTACGCGCCGGTGGGAGAATCGGCGGTCGGCTCGGAGACCGATCGCAGCCTCGGCATGGAGCGCACCGAGGTGCACTGCGCACGCTGTCGGGCGCATCTGGGCCATGTATTCCCGGACGGGCCGCAGCCGAGCGGCCTCCGCTACTGCATCAACTCGGCCTCGCTAGAGCTCGAGGTGCAAGACGGCGAGGCGTGAACGCCGACGATGCCGGCCTGTACTTTGCCTATGGGTCGAACCTGCACGCGCCGCGCAGCCCGCGCTGGATGCTCCCGAAGCCGGCTATGACGAACTCGTCGTGACCGTTTCCGCGAAACTCGGCTTGCGGTGTTCACGTGTCAGGCCGCCCCGGCACGCGGGGAGGGAGCGCGCCTCGGTCCTGGTACCGCGATCGTGCTCGTCGGTGCGCGCGAGCATGACCTGCCGGTGGGTCATATCGCCTCGGATCGAGGCCGCGGCACGGGCCGTGGAGATCCCCGCCGGCCTCGGCTGACCGGCGGGCGAAGGACCTCAGGTCTTGCCCTGGAGCTGTTCGATGATGGCGGGGTTCTCCAGGGTCGAGACGTCGCCCTCGATCGGCTTGTCCTGGGCCACATCACGCAGCAGCCGGCGCATGATCTTGCCCGAACGCGTCTTGGGCAGGTTGTCGGCAAAGCGGACATCCTCGGGGCGGGCGATGGGCCCGATCTGCTGGTCAACCCACTCGCGCAGCTCGCTCGCCAGCGCGTCGTCGCGTCCGCCGGATGGCCGCTCCCCGCGTAGCACGACAAAGGCGTGGATGCCCTCGCCCTTGACCTCGTGGGGCACGCCGACGACGGCCGCCTCGGCCACCCGCTCGTGCGCCACCAGGGCGGATTCGACCTCCATCGTGCCCAGGCGGTGGCCGGACACGTTCACCACGTCGTCGATCCGGCCCATGATCCAGAAGTAGCCATCGGCGTCCTTGTGCGCGCTGTCGCCGGACAGGTAGTACTTGCCGTTGAACTTGGGCCAGTACGTGTCGACGTAACGTTGTGGGTCGCCCCAGATGGTTCGCAGCATCGAAGGCCAGGGCTTCTTGATCACCAGATAGCCGCCGCGATCGGGCTCAGTGACCGTGTGGCCGTCCTCGTCGACGATGTCGGCGGCAATGCCCGGCAATGGGCGCGTGCAGGAGCCGGGCTTGAGGGGGGTCACGCCGGGTAGCGGCGCGATCATGTGCGCGCCGGTTTCGGTCTGCCACCAGGTGTCGATTACGGGGCAACGCTGTTCGCCAATGACGGCGTAGTACCACATCCAAGCCTCGGGGTTGATCGGCTCGCCGACCGTACCGAGGAGACGGAGCGACGATCGGTCATAGCTTTTCGGCAGTTCGTCGCCCAGCTTCATCAAGGCGCGGATTGCCGTCGGCGCGGTGTAGAACACCGAGATGCAGTGATCCTGGCAAAGCTTCCAGAAGCGACCGCCATTGGGCACCGTCGGCGCGCCTTCGTAGATCACTTGGGTCGCGCCGCAGGCGAGCGGCCCATAGGCCACGTAGGTGTGTCCTGTGACCCAACCAACATCGGCGGTACACCAGAACACGTCATCGTCGCGCAGATCGAACACCCAGCGGCAGGTGGTAACGGCACCGAGCAGGTATCCCGCGGTCGAGTGCTGGATGCCCTTGGGCTTGCCGGTCGAGCCCGAGGTATACAGCAGGTACAGCGGATGCTCGGCGTTGATGCGCGCCGGCTCGCATTCGCTCGGCTGATCCGCCGCTGCCTCGTGCCACCAGATATCCCGTCCGGCCGTCATGGGCACGTCGTCGCCGGTGCGCTGATAGACGAACACGCTCGCGACTGAATCGCAGCCGTCGGCGAGGGCGTCGTCCACGCCCTGCTTGGTCTGCTGACGTTTGCCGCCGCGGGTGCCGCCGTCGGCGGTGATCACCGCCTTGGCACCGCAGTCGTTGATACGGTCGCGTAGCGCCCCCGCGGAGAAGCCGCCAAAGACGACCGAGTGGATCGCCCCAATGCGCGCACAGGCGAGCATCGCCATCACCGCCTGCGGAATCATCGGCATATAGATGATCACGCGGTCGCCCATGCCGACGCCCTGGACGAGGAGCGCATTGGCGAAGCGGCAGACCTCGGTGTGCATGTCGCGATAGCTATAGTGGGCGACGTCGCCGTCCTCGCCCTCGAATACAATCGCGGTTTTCTCGCCTCGGGACTCGAGGTGGCGATCGAGGCAGTTGACCGAGGCATTGAGCTCGCCGTCGGTGAACCACTTGAAGAAGGGCGCCTCGCGATCATCCAGCGTCTGGGTGAACGGCTTCTGCCAGTCGAGTTCGCGGTGGGCCAGCTCCGCCCAGAAGCCCTCGTGATCGGACTCGGCCTGACGATACAGCGCGTCCAGATCGGCCGGCTGGATGCGCGCCGCCCTGGACGTCTCGGCGTCCGGCTCGAACACGCGTTTCTCGGTCAGCAGCGACTCGAGATAGTCAGCCATCGCAATCTCCCTTCGATCTAGTGTCCTGCGTGGTTAATTCGCGAACTCTCTGCGGCCCGCGATTCCTGAGCGGCTACCGGCGTTGGCGCAACATCCTGGCATAGGTCGTATCTTGCGAGCTCATTCGTTTGCAGCATAGTGCCATCACGGGCACATCGCCCGGCCCTACAGCTACGCGATGTGTGGCAAGCCATCGGCAAAGGGGTCGCCGTCCGCTGGTGCGCGCGCCAGCGACCAATGCGCCCGCGCCCAGGCATGGAACTCGGCGATGCTCGCAGGTGCGTCGGGCGGTTCGGCTTGGCCCAGCAGACGCCAGGCCTCGAGCAAGGCCGGTAGGGGCCGGTCACTATCGAGCGCCTCGGCACCGGTCTGCTTGCTCAGTTTCTCGCCGGCACGGGTGCGGGCGAGTGGCAGGTGAGCCCAGCGTGAGGATGGCAGGCCGAGCGCCGTTTGCAACGCGGACTGAATCAGCGTTGCCGGCAGCAGATCCGACCCGCGCACCACGTCCGTTACGCCCAGCGCCGCGTCGTCGATCGTGGTCGCCAGATGATAGCCCCAGACCCCGTCGCGCCGACGCAGCATGGGGTCGCCGAGTTCGAGTGCGGCGTGCAGGCGGTAATCGCCGTGCACCAGGTCATGGACTTGCAGACTCCCGGCCGGAAGTTGCAGGCGCCAGGCCGGTTCGCGCTCAGGCTCGATCATGCCGTCGCGGCAGGTGCCGGGATAGATCGGCCCCAGCACCCCGCGCTCCGCGTGGGCCGTGATTTCCTTACGCGTGCAGGAGCAGGTATAGGCGGCTCCACACCGACGAAGTCCTTCCAGCGCGGCCTCGTAACGGGAGCCGTGGTCGCTCTGGAAGTAAATCGATCCATCCCAATCGAAGCCGAAGGCCTCGAGCTGGCGCAGGATCTGCTCGACGGCCCCCGGAACCAGCCGCGGCGTATCGAGATCGTCGATGCGCAGGTGCCACCGGCCACCGACCGCTCGCGCCGCGCAATAGCTGCCCAGCGCGGCCACCAGCGAGCCGAAATGGAGCGGGCCCGTCGGAGAGGGCGCGAAGCGTCCGACGTATGGGGGCGCGGTTTCGGTCATGCGGTTGGTGCGGATCGTCGGCGCATCATGTGGCAACGGCTTGGCACCCGACCCATACTCGGGTGAGCCATCGGCAAAAACAACGGCGCTGTCGGACGATAGCGCCTTGCTGGGGGGCCGGCACGGGCAGGGCAGCCCGGCGGTGCCGCGCGCATGGAACGCAAGTTGGCGAGGGAGGACGGTTGATGGACCAACCGAATGTGGCCGCGGGATGCGGCCGCCGCGGCTGGCTGCTGGCCGCGGCATTGTTGTTTGCACCGCTGCAGCCGGCTCAGGGCGAAACCGAGGCACTTGAGTTTCGCGGCACGCCGTGGGCGGCCGCGGCCGATCGCCACGGGCTCGAGCCTGGGTTGCTGTACGCGCTGACGCTGGTCGAAAGCCGCCATCGGAGCGGGCCCGACCGGGTGTCGCCATGGCCCTGGACGATTCACGGCCCCGGCGGCGGGCGCTGGTTCGACAGCCAGGAGGAGGCTCGCGCGGCACTGGCCGAGATGCTCGAACGGTGGCCGGCCAAGCGCATCGATGTCGGTGCTGCGCAGATCAACGTCGGCTGGCATGAGGATATTATCGACGACCCGCTGCGCCTGCTCGACCTGGATTACAACCTCGAGGTTGCGGCGCAAATTCTCGCGCGGGCCGTGCAATCCACGAGCGACCCGGTCCTCGGTGTCGGTCGCTATCACGCCTGGGTCGATCAGGCGCGCTCGCGGCGCTACGGGCGCAAGGTCTGGCGCATGTATAGCGATCTGCTGGCGGGGCGGGGTAGCACCGTGGGGCGCTACGTGCTCGGCCCGGAGGATGGCCCGGCGATGGCCGCGCGTCAGCTCGCAGAGAACCGCTGAACGCAGCCCGCGGATCACTCGCTCTCTTCCGGATGGATCGACTCAACCCGTGCGCCGAGCTGGCCACGGGCCAGACGGATGTCCACGCGTTCGCCGGCCGCGGTCTGTGCGCTGGTGGTCAGCGGCTGGCCGTCCTCATGGCGTGTGACCAGGGCATAGCCGCGGCCGAGGGTGGCCAGGGGGCTGACCGCGTCGAGCGCACGGGCGCAGCTATCGAGGCGCGCGCGCTGCGACTGCAGTCGGGCGAGCAGGCCCGCGCGCAGGCCGCGCTCCGCGCGCGCCACGCGATCGCCGAGGCGGGCGATCCGGTGCGTCGGCGCGTTGTAACGTAGCCGCGCCTCGGCGCGTTCGAGCGCCCCCTCTCGCTGCAGTAGGGCGTGCCCGGTGCAGCGTTGCAGGCGCAGAGTGAGTTCGTCACGGCGTTGTTGCAGTTGCTGCAGTCGGCGTTCGGGGTGTTGGCGATACAGCCGCTGGTTGAGCGCCTCGTGCCCCTGCCGCCGTTGGCGCAGACGGCTTTGCGCTGCGTAGCGGAGGCGTTGTTCGAGGGCGGCGAGGTGCCGCCGCAGGGCGCTGGCGTCCGGGCTGACCAGCTCCGCCGCGGCGGAAGGTGTCGGGGCGCGTTGGTCGGCGGCGAAGTCGGCGATGGTGACATCGACTTCGTGACCTACACCGCTGACGACGGGGATCGGGCAGGCGCGGATGGCGCGGGCGACCGACTCCTCGTTGAACGGCCACAGATCCTCCAGCGACCCGCCGCCGCGGATCAGCAGCAGCACGTCGCACTCGGCGCGCCGCCCGGCGGTCTGCAGCATGCGTACGATGCCCGGCGCCGCCTGATCGCCCTGGACAGCCACGGGGTAGAGCACGACGGGGATGCCGGGGAAGCGCCGTGCGAGCACATGCAGCGCATCGCGGATCGCCGCACCCGTGGCCGATGTGACGATGCCGATGCGCGCCGGCGTGGCCGGAATTGGACGTTTGTCCTCGGCCGCGAACAGGCCCTCCGCGGACAGGCGCTGCTTGAGTTCCTCGAAGGCGCGCGCCAGCGCGCCGGCGCCGGAGGGCTCGAGCTGCTCGACGATCAGCTGGTATTCGCCGCGCGGCTCGTACAGGCCGACGCGGACGCGGGCGCGGACCAGCATGCCGGCCTCGGGCTCGAAGTGGAGCATCCGGTTGCGGGCGCGGAACATCGCACAACGCACCTGGGCGTCGCGATCCTTGAGCGAGAAGTACATGTGCCCCGAGCGTGGGCGCGCGAGGTTGGACAGCTCGCCTTCGACCCATACAGCACCGAAGGCGCCCTCGAGCACGTCGCGCACGGTGCGGTTGAGCTCGGAGACGGTGAAGACGTGTGGCTCGGCGACGGGGCCCGAAGCGTCCGAAGGCGGCATGTGAGCGTTTACCGGGCGGGTGAGTGCGCCTATAATATGCGCCTTTCCGGCGCCGTTCGAGGGGTGCTGGAACCGTCCCGGCCCCGAGGTCCAATGCGCATCATCGACGAAGCGCTCACCTTCGACGACGTACTCCTGCTCCCGGCGCATTCCGCCGTCCTGCCGCGCGATGCCGATCTGCGCACGCAGCTCACCCGCGGTCTCTCGCTGAACATGCCGGTCGTGTCCGCCGCGATGGACACGGTCACCGAGGCGCGTCTGGCCATCGCCATGGCGCAGGAAGGCGGCATCGGTATTGTCCACAAGAACCTCACCATCGAACGGCAGGCGGCCGAGGTGCGCTCGGTCAAGAAGTTCGAGTCCGGCGTGGTGCAGGATCCGATGACGATCAGCCCGGACACCAGCATCCACGAAGCAATCGAGCTGACCCATCGGCACGGTTTCTCGGGGCTGCCGGTGGTCGACGGCCAGGATCTGGTGGGGCTGATCACCCGCCGCGACCTGCGCTTCGAGACCCGCTTCGACGAGCCGGTCGCCTCGATCATGACGCCGCGCGAGAAGCTGATCACCGTGCGCGAGGGTGCCTCGCGCGAGGAAGCGATCGAGCTGCTGCACAAGTACCGCATCGAGAAAGTACTGGTGGTCAACGACCGCTTCGAGATGCGCGGCATGATTACGCTCAAGGACATCCAGAAGTCCACGGACAACCCATATGCCGCCAAGGACCGCTACCAACGCTTGTTGGTCGGCGCTGCGGTGAGCACCTCGGCCGGGACCGAGGACCGGGTCGAGGCGCTGGTCGATGCCGGCGTCGACGCGATTGTGGTCGATACCGCCCACGGCCATTCCGAGGGCGTGCTGCGCATGGTGCGCTGGATCAAATCGAACTATCCGGACTTGCAGGTCGTCGGCGGTAACATCGCTACTGGGGCCGCAGCCAAGGATCTGGTGGAGGCAGGGGCCGACGGCGTGAAGGTCGGCATCGGTCCGGGCTCGATTTGCACCACGCGCGTCGTCGCGGGCGTGGGCGTGCCGCAGATCACCGCGATTACCAGCGTGGCCGCCGCGCTCGACGGCACGGACGTGCCCATCATCGCCGATGGCGGCATCCGCTTCTCCGGAGATATGTCCAAGGCGCTGGCCGCTGGCGCCTGGTCGGTCATGATCGGCAGCATGTTCGCCGGGACCGAGGAGGCGCCGGGCGAGGTCGAGCTGTATCAGGGGCGCTCGTACAAGTCCTACCGCGGTATGGGCTCCATTGGTGCCATGCAGCAGGGCTCGTCCGACCGTTACTTCCAGGACGACGAAGACCGCGCGGACAAGTTCGTGCCCGAGGGCATCGAAGGCCGCGTGCCGTACAAGGGCGCGCTGGCGACTATCGTCCATCAAATGGTGGGCGGCTTGCGCTCGAGCATGGGCTACGTCGGCGCACCCGACCTGCCGACGCTGCGCGACAAGGCCCAGTTCGTCCGCGTCACCGCCGCCGGCGTCCGCGAAAGCCACGCCCACGACGTCCTGATCACCAAGGAAGCCCCCAACTACCGCATCGACTAGACGTGTCCTCGCTGCGGCCCGGCCGTGTTCTCGACTGTTAAAGAACCACGGATAAACACGGATAAACACGGATCGAAGAACGCGGACTGGGTTCTGGACAGTCGTTGTAGGTCGGGCTTCAGAGACTGTGTGAGCAATCCGCGCCGTAGCGAGGAAGTGGCACAGCGAGGCGATTTTGACGATCGTTCGAGGAACATAGTGGGTCTTATGCGACGAGAAGGATCGTCAAAAGCGGCCACTGTGGCGCTTGTGCAGTAGGCGCCGGATTTCTTACACAGTTTCTTCGGCCCGACTGACGCGGGTACCACATTTGGTCGTGCTAAAGCCCGACCAACAAATCCCGACCGTGCGGGCATTGTTCGCTCCAGCGGTAAATCCGGTCGTGCACGTCCTTTATCCGTGTTCATCTGTGTTCATCCGTGGTTCCCTCCCTCCCTGTAACGCCGGCGGAAAACGCGACGCATGACCGACATCCACGCGCAGTCCATTCTGATTCTCGACTTTGGGTCGCAGTACACGCAGTTGATCGCGCGGCGGGTGCGGGATCTGAGCGTGTATTCGGAGATCCATCCGTGGGATTGGGATGACGCGTCGATCCGGCGGTTCGCGCCGAGCGGCGTGATCCTCTCCGGAGGGCCGGAGTCGGTCGTGGGCGATGAGCCGCCGCGCGTGCCCGATGCGGTGTTCGATCTGGGCGTGCCCGTGCTCGGGATCTGCTATGGCATGCAGTCGATGGCTGTAGCGCTTGGCGGCGCGGTCGAGACCGGTCACGAGCGTGAGTTCGGCTATGCACAGGTGCGGGCGCGGGGCCACTCGCGCCTGCTGCGGGACATCGAGGACCACACCGGCCCGAGCGGCGAGGGTCTGCTCGACGTGTGGATGAGTCACGGTGACCGTGTCTCGCAGCTGCCGCCGGGCTTCAAAGCCATCGCGTCGACGGATAATGCCCCGCTCGCCGGTATGGCCGACGACGAGCGTGGACTCTACGGGCTGCAGTTCCACCCCGAAGTCACGCATACGCGCCAGGGCGGGCGTATGCTCGAGCGCTTCGTGCGCGAGATCTGCGGCTGCCAGGGGCTGTGGACCGCCGGCCACGTGATCGAAGACGCCATCGCGCGGGTGCGGGAGCAGGTCGGCGACGGCGAGGTCATCCTGGGGCTCTCCGGTGGGGTCGATTCGTCGGTCGTCGCGGCCTTGCTGCACCGGGCGATCGGCGATCAGCTCGCCTGCGTATTCGTCGACAACGGTCTGCTGCGCGAGGGCGAAGGCGATCGTGTGATGGCGACCTTCGCCCAGCACTTCGGCATCCGCGTGACCCGTGTCGACGCCGAGGAGCGTTTCCTCTCGCTGTTGGCCGGCGTCGAGGATCCAGAGGACAAGCGCCGCATCATCGGCAACGAATTCATCGCCATCTTCGAGGAGCAGGCGACGCAATTCCGCGACGCCCAATTCCTTGGCCAGGGCACGATCTACCCGGATGTCGTCGAGTCGGCCGATACCGGTACCGGCAAGGCGCACGTGATCAAGTCGCACCATAACGTCGGTGGCCTGCCCGAGCGGATGCGCCTGGAGCTCGTTGAGCCCTTGCGCGAGCTATTCAAGGACGAGGTCCGGCGCATCGGCGTCGAACTCGGACTCCCGAGCGACATGGTCTACCGTCACCCGTTCCCCGGTCCGGGGCTGGGTGTGCGCATCCTGGGTGCGGTGCGCAAGGAGTATGCCGACCGGCTGCGTCGTGCCGACGCCATCTTTCTCAACGAACTCGAGGCGGCTGGTTTGTACGACCAGGTGTCGCAAGCCTTTGCGGTCTTCCTGCCGGTCAAGTCCGTCGGTGTGGTCGGCGACGGCCGGGCGTACGAGCATGTCGTGGCCTTGCGCGCGGTCGAGACCGTCGACTTCATGACTGCGCACTGGGCGCGCCTGCCCTACGACTTCCTCGATGCCGTCTCGCGCCGCATCATCAATGAGGTCGATGGTATTTCGCGCGTCGTTTACGACGTGTCCGGCAAGCCGCCTGCGACTATCGAGTGGGAGTAGACCGCCGGTTTTCGGCGCCTCGAGCGCTGCGGCCGTAGGGCTCAGCGCGGTTTCCACAGTTCGATCCTCGTGTGCAATCTCGCCGGCCAAAGTTCCCCTCCTTGCGAAGTGAATCGCGACTGACTTGACGAAAGTCAAGTCAGGTACAGGGCAGTCGCCGTATTGTGCGTGCTGCGGCCATTCCTGAGGAGCACCCCGGGCCACATGGTAGGGGGGCGACCAGGGCGGCTGCCGGTCCAGGAGGGACCGCAGGATTGCGTCCAGGAAGGGCGTTCAGGGAGGAAGATCGCGGAGTCGCCCAGAGGGGGATGACCTCGCCTAGAATAAGATGGCGCAGGAAGCGCAATACGGTCAGGATGACCGGAGCGGCCAGGAAGGCTGACGCAGAGATTAGGTGACGGAGGCCCGGGAAGGCCCCGATAACCGAAGCATTGTTGGGCGCC
>JBBEEB010000033.1:0-7576 GCA_040880995.1 Halofilum sp. (in: g-proteobacteria) | reverse complement strand
CAGGGACTGCGGCGGCCATTCTCCTTGGCGATGATCCATACGCGTTGTGATGCGTTACGCCTTTGCGCGTATCGCTGCTGCGCGGGTGTCATTCCTGTGGCACCATCAGCACGCCGTGAAACCCCGTTCCCGCCGCCGTCACCCCGCACCCGGAAGCCGTCGCGGCCGCATCCTGCGTCGGGTGCTGCTGCTCGGTGGCGCTATCGCCGTCGTATTCACGGCGGTCACCTTCGTCATCCTCGACCAGCGCGTGCGCGCGCAATTCGGCGACACCCAGTGGCGCCTGCCGGCGCATGTCTATACCCGGCCCATGGAACTCTATGACGGCCGCGCGCTGGAGCAACAGGCCGTCCTCGATCACCTGCGCGCGGCGGGCTACCGTCGTGGCGAACTGCCTCTCGGCGAGGGCGAGTACGCGTTCCGTGGCTCGCGTCTGCGGATCCATACCCGGCCGTTCCGCTACCCGGATGGCGTCGAACCGGCGCGCGAGCTCGGCGTCCACTTCGACGACGGGCGCATCGCGTCGGTCGACGGGGCTCAGGGGGCCGCTATTGCCCGCCTGCAGCCGCAGCGCATCGGTCAGGTATATGCCGGTCGCCGTACGGATCGCGAACTCGTGGCGCTCGACGACGTGCCGGAGGAACTGGTCCAGGCGTTGATCGCGGTGGAGGATCGCGAGTTCTTCGACCATTGGGGCATCCAGCCGAGCGCGATCGGGCGCGCGGCGCTCGCCAATCTGCGTGCCGGACGTACGGTGCAAGGCGGCAGCACAATTACGCAGCAGCTGGTGAAGAACTACTTTCTGAGCGGTGAACAGACGCTGACGCGCAAGTTCACCGAGGCGCTGATGTCCGCCTCACTCGAGTGGCATTTCTCCAAGGAGCAGATTCTCGAGGCCTATCTCAACGAGGTCTATCTGGGCCAGGACGGTGGGCGCGCGATCCGTGGCTTTGGCCTGGGCGCCCAGTTCTGGTTCGACCGACCGCTCGGGGAACTCGAGCTGCACCAGCTCGCCCTGCTGGTCGGCATGATCAAGGGACCGGGCCTGTACGACCCTCGCGCGAACCCCGAGCGGGCGCGTGATCGGCGGGATGTGGTGCTACGCGTGCTCGCGCGCGAGACCGAGATCGACGACGAGCGTGTGGCTCGGGCCAGGACGCAGCCGATCGATGTGGTCGACCGCGACGCCGTGCGCCTGGCGCGCTATCCGGCATACCTCGACCTCGTGCGGCGTGAACTCAGCGACGAGTACAGCGACCAGGAGCTACGCACCGGCGGACTGCGGGTCTTCACCCATCTGGATCCCCAGGCCCAGGTAGCGGCGCAGGAGGCGGTCGCGCAACGCGTGACTCGCCTCGACGGGCCGGAGGGCGAGTTGCAGGGGGCGGCGGTAATGGCCGAACTCGATAGTGGTGCCGTGCTCGCCATCGTGGGCGATCGCGATGCCCACCGCTCGGGATTCAACCGCGCGCTGGACGCACGGCGGCAGGTCGGCTCGCTGGTCAAGCCGGCGGTGTACTACAGCGCACTGGCCCACCCGGAGCGCTACACGCTGGCTACGCCGATCTCCGATGCGCCGTTTGAGCTGGAACTGCCAGGCGATCGTACGTGGGCTCCCGAGAACTACGATGAGGAATTCCACGGGACCGTGCCGTTGGTCGATGCCTTGGCCCAGTCGTACAACGTTGCCACGGCGCGCCTGGGTATGGAGATCGGGCTCGATGTAGTGCGCGATACGCTACAGCGGATCGACGGCGCTGAGAGGGAGGCGCTCATGCCTGCCGATCTTCTTGGCGCGCTGTCGCGCACACCATTGGATGTCACCGGTATGTACCAGACACTGGGTGCGGGCGGTTTCGATGCGCCACTCACTTCGATTGACGCGGTGCAGGGCCCGGAGGGCGATGTGCTCACAAGCGATCGGCTGGAGGTGCGCCAGGCACTCGACCCGACTCCCACCTTCCTGGTCAATAGCGCGCTGGAGCAGGTGGCGCAGCGGGGCACCGGCCGCGGGTTGCAGTGGCTGCTGCCCGACCGCCGCGTCGCCGGCAAGACCGGCACGACGAATGAGCTGCGAGATTCCTGGTTCGCCGGCTTCGATGGGCGCCATGTGGGCGTGACCTGGGTCGGGCACGACGACAACACGCCGGCCGGTCTGACCGGCAGTGCTGGCGCGTTGCGTGTCTGGGCCGATATGATGCGGGCGGTCCCCTCGGCGCCTCGCCTGGCCAACGCGCCTGTCGGGGTCGAATGGGCCCGAGTCGATCTGGCGGCGGGCCGTAGCGTCTCCGCGCGCTGTGCCGATGCCCCGCGACTGCCGTTTGCCCAGGGCTCGGTGCCGCCGAGTCAGCGCGACTGCGGCGGGCCGCGGCATATCGGTCAGCGGCGCTGAGACCGTTTTGCGCTAACCTAGTAGGACATCATGCGAGCAGCCAACCCAAGTCCGTCCGCGCACCCGCGAGTCCCCGCTGCGGGATGCCCCCGCATCCCGTCGGCGCCCGCACTGCTGCTCGCGCTCGCCGCCGCGCTGGCTCTGGCCGGCTGCGCGGGTACGGCCGAATCGCCCGGATCCGAGGAGCCCAGCGAGGTGGAGCAACCGAGCGAGCGCGCCCCGGCACGGACCGACGGCGTCGTGCGGCACCAAGTCGACAACCGGGCCGTGGCGTTGCTGTGGGACGACGCCGAGCAGGCCCGGCGCAGCGGTGATCTCGACACCGCCGTGACCAAGCTCGAACGTGCCGTGCGCCTCGCGCCCGAGGATCCGGTGTTGTGGAGTCGCTTGGCCGAAGTGCGCTTGCGCCAGGACGATTTCGCCGTAGCCGAAAACCTGGCGGCGAAATCCAACGCCCTCGCCGGCGATGGCCGTCTACTGCGCTACCGTAACTGGCTGATCATCGCCGTCGCGCGCGAGCAGCGCGGGGACGAGGAAGGTGCGGTGCAGGCGCGCGAGGAAGCCGAGCGCTTGGAAACGGAGGGCCTGGACTCCTAGTGCCCTGCTCCTTAAGTCCACTGCTGCCGGCCCGAATCGTGATCGCGGAGCCCAATCGGCGCGCGCGGCGCCGGCGCCTGTTGCATTCCCAAGCCTTAGGCGGACCGGAGGCCCGTGTCCTCCGCGGGTGACCTGCTGGATGCCGACGGCCCGCTGGCGCAGGCGCTGGACGGCTTCGCGCCGCGCGCGGGCCAACAGGCCTTGGCCGACGCGGTCGAAACCGCGCTGAGCGAGGGCCATACCCTGGTCGGCGAGGCCGGAACCGGGGTCGGCAAGACCTACGCCTATCTCGTGCCCGCTCTGCGGAACGGCGGCAAGATCATCATCTCCACGGGTACGCGCCACCTGCAGGACCAGCTATTCCACAGCGACCTGCCGCGCGTGCGCGAAGCGCTGGGCATCCCGGCACGTGTGGCCCTGCTCAAGGGCCGGTCGAATTACATTTGCCTGCATCGCACCGCAATGGCCGATGGCGTCGGCGTGACCCGGCGGTCCGAGGTCGCCGCCGATCTCGAGCGCGTGCGGGAGGCCGCGCGGCACAGCGCAACCGGCGACATCGCCGAGATCACGGATGTCGCCGAGGATTCGCCGCTGTGGCCCTACGTCACCTCGACCACGGACAACTGCCTGGGTGCCGAATGCCCCGAGTATGGCGACTGCTACGTGCTCAAGGCGCGCAAGCAGGCGCAGGAGGCCGAGGTGGTGGTGGTCAACCATCACCTCCTGTTTGCCGACATGGCGCTCAAGGAGGCCGGCTTCGGCGAGGTGCTGCCGAGCGCCGACGCCTTCATTCTCGACGAGGCCCATCAGTTGCCGGAGACGGCGGCCAATTTCTTTGGCGAGCGCGTCTCCGGTCGTCGTATTCAGGAGCTGGTGCGCGATGCCACGGCCGAGCAGCTGCGCGAGGCGCCCGACGCCGGCTCCATCCGCGAGGCCGCTGAGGCCCTCGATCATGCCGCGCGTGCGTTCCGCCTGGCCTTGGGCGAGACCTCGCGGCGGGAGAGCTGGTCCGAGGTCTCCGGGGATCGACAGGTCTCGGATGCACTGGGCGGGCTGCGCGACGCGGTCGATGCGCTTGAGGGCGAGCTCGAGGCCCAGGCCGAACGCGGGCGGGGTCTGGAGCAATGCGCCCGCCGGGCAAGCGAACTGGCCACCGCACTCGAGCCCTGGCTGAAGCCGGAGACGGAGCGCGACCGTGTGCAGTGGTTCGAGACCTGGGGCCGGGGATTCTCACTGGCGGTCACGCCGCTGGATGTGGCGGGCAAGTTCACTCGCTTGATGGAGCGCTGGCCGGGGGGGTGGGTATTCACCTCCGCGACGCTGTCGGTGGGCGGTCGCTTCGATCATTTCCGAGGACGGCTGGGGCTGAAGGCGCCGCGCGAACTCACGGTCGACAGCCCCTTCGAATATGCCCGCAACGCGCTGTTGTATCTACCGCAGGGCCTGCCCGAGCCGTCCTCGCCGCAGTTCACCGAGGCCGTGCTGACTCAGGCCGAGCCGGTACTGGCGGCCTCTCGTGGGCGCGCCTTTCTGCTGTTCACCAGCTACCGCGCGCTGCGCCAGGCGGCCGAATGGCTGCGCGCTCGCTCGGACTACCCCGTGCTGGTGCAGGGCGAGCAGCCCAAGCACGAACTCGTCGCGCGCTTTCGCGAAGCCGGCGACGCCGTGCTGCTGGGCACAGCGAGCTTCTGGGAGGGCGTGGACGTGGCCGGACCGGCCTTGTCCTGCGTCATCATCGATAAGCTGCCGTTCGCTGCACCGGGCGATCCGGTCATGCAGGCGCGGCTCGAGGCCCTGCGCGAGGCGGGCGGCAATCCCTTCGCCGACTACCAATTGCCGCAGGCGGTGATCGCGCTGAAGCAGGGCGCCGGGCGCCTGATCCGCAGTGTGGACGATCGCGGCGTGCTGATGCTGTGCGATCCGCGCCTGCAATCGCGCGGCTATGGTCGCGTGTTCCTCGACAGCCTGCCGGCGATGACGCGTACGCGTGAACTCGGCGAGGTGCAGGCGTTTTTCGACACCGAACAGGCGCAGATGGCGTGAACCTGCTGGCATTCGACACCGCCACCGAGGCCTGTTCGGCGGCACTGGCGACGCCCGAGGGCATCCACACGCGCGCCGTGGAGGCGCCCCGCGAGCATGGCGATCGCCTGTTGGCGATGATCGATGAACTGCTGGACGAGGCTGCGTTGACGGCGGCCGAGCTGGATCTGCTGGCGTATGGCCGCGGTCCGGGCGCGTTCACCGGCGTGCGCATCGCGGTGGGGGCGGTGCAGGGTATCGCCTTCGCTCAGCAACTCCCTGTGATCGGGGTGTCCACGCTCGCGGCGCTGGCGCAGGGCGCGCTGCGCCGCCACGGCCAGGAGCGCGTGGCCGCCGCCATCGACGCGCGCATGGGCGAAGTCTACTGGGGGGCGTTCGTCGCCGATGGAGCGGGGTTGATGCAGCCGGTCGTGGCCGAGGCCGTTGCCGCGCCCGGCGGCGTAGAAGCGCCGCCGGGGACCGGCTGGTGCGGCATCGGTACCGGCTGGGAGACCCACGGTGCGGCATTGTCCGAACGGCTCGGCGCCGCTCTGGCCGTCGACCTCGGCCGAGCGCTGCCGGACGCCGGCGACATGCTGCCGCTGGCGCAGGCAGCCCATGCGCGCGGCGAGGCGGTTAGCGCCGCCGAGGCGCTGCCGGTCTATCTACGCGACCGCGTGGCGGAGAAACCGCGCCCCCGCTGACCGTGGCCGTCTCAGCCACGGTCCCAGTCTGGCGCGAACGGTGGATCGATCAGCCGCCGGTGCCCCTGCAGGTCGCGGTCGATCTGGTCGTGCTCAGCCTCACTCAGGGTGAAATCGAACACCTCGAAGTTCGCCTCCGCATGTGCCTCGGTGCGGGTGCGCGGCAACGCCACCACGTTCTGATCCAGTAACCAGCGCAGGGCCACCTGCCCCGGATTCTTGCCGTGGCGTTCGCCGATGCGCCGTAGCACCGCATTGCCGAACACCTCACCGCGGGCCAGCGGGCAATAGGCGGAGACCGCGATGCCGAGATGGCGAGCGCTGTCGAGCACCGCGCGCTGATTCAGAAAGGGATGGTATTCCACCTGATTGGTGACGATCTGCCCTGGGCCGGCGATGTCGCTGACCTGGCGCATGAGTTTCGAGGGGAAGTTGCTCACCCCGATATGGCGCGTTCGGCCGCTGTCGCGCGCGTCGAGCAGGGCCTGCAGGGTCTCGGCGAGCGGCACCTCGGGATTGGGCCAATGCAGCAGCGTCAGGTCGACTCGCTCGACGCCGAGGCGTTGCAGACTCTCGTCCAGCGAGCGCTGCAAATCGCCGTTGCGAAAGGATTCCAGCCAGATCTTGGTGGTGACGAAGACCTCGTCGCGGTCGACGCCGCTGTCGGCAAGCGCGCGGCCGACCGCGGCCTCATTGTTGTACATCTGGGCCGTATCGATGTGGCGGTAGCCCACCTCCAGGGCGTGGCGAACGATGCGCTGGGTGACGTCGGATTCGAGCTCGAACGTACCGAAGCCGACGGACGGAATCCTCGCGCCGGCTACCTCGACATACTGCATCGCGGCCTCCTTATGCATCTTGGCAGGGTGGGTGCGCCTGTAATGCTAGATGCTGTATCGCAAGTTCGTCGATTGTCGGTGCCGTTGCACCCGCGGGCGGCGTGGTCGCGGTCTCGCGAGGTACCCGCGGCTTCTTGTTGACGCACTTCGCCGGCGACCGCAATGGCGCGCCGAAACCAACGGCAAACTTCCCGCATGGGCGATAAGCGCGGGTCTCGCGCTGGCGCATGCGCCCGGTTGGCGTCGCACGCCGAACTGCGCGAGTATGGCAGCGGACCTGCCGGGAACCCTCGGCAGGCGCTTGGCCAGCGAACAAAGCCGCATGATTCGTTCATGCGAAGGAGGACGCGGCATGAGGTTGAGCAGCCCGGCCTTTGAACACGACGGCGCGATTCCGCGCAAATACGCTTGCGAGGGCAGCAACATCTCACCGCCGTTGCGCATCAGCGGCGTCCCGGAGGAGGCCGTGAGCCTGGCGCTGATCATGGACGACCCGGACGTCCCATTGGCGCTGCGCGAGGACGGCATGTGGGATCACTGGATCGTTTACGACATCCCGCCGGATCTGCGCGAGCTGGGAGAGGGCGAGGAGCCCAACGGTACGCACGGTTTGGGCACGGCGGAGAACCTCGACTATTTCGGACCCTGTCCGCCCGATACCGAGCACCGCTACTACTTCAAGATCTATGCCCTCGACACGAGGCTCAACCTGCCTGAGCGGGCCTCGAAGCAGCAGGTCGAACAGGCGATGCAGGGCAACGTGCTCGACCAGGCCGAACTGATGGGCCGCTACGAATGCGCCGAGGAGAACAAGAAGATGTAGCGGTGCTATCGGGCGCGGACGGTTGCGTCACAGGCTTGTAGGAGCGGCCTTTGGCCGCGAACGAACGGGCAGCCACGTGTAACTCGCCGCTTCGCGGGCGCAGCCCGCTGTTGCTTGGCCGAGGGTGGTCCTTCCCCTGTGGCACGCGCCGCGAGCCGGCAGCCCATCGCCGCGCGACGGGCCTTCGGTCGGGCTGAAG
>JBBEEB010000032.1:0-6450 GCA_040880995.1 Halofilum sp. (in: g-proteobacteria) | reverse complement strand
TGCAAGCGTAACCCCTTGGGGCTCGGCCGCTTTTGGCCCCTGGCGGTGTTGCGACATCGGACCGGGCTCGGGCGAGGCCCCGGTGGCGAGGCATCGGGGCCGAGAGGAGGTAGACAGGTGTATGGACGCACCAAGACGGCTCGCGCCGGCGGCATCGGTTCCCCTGGTCGTCGACCTGGACGACGCCCTGCTACGCAGCAATCTACTGTACGAGTCGGTACTCGCGTTGCTCAAGCGCGCCCCGCTGCTGCTGTTCCTGCTGCCGTGGTGGCGCAGCGGCGGGCGGGCGCGCCTCCTCTACGAGATCGCGCAGCGGGTCGAGCTCGATACCTCCACGATGCCGCTCAACCTGCCCTTGCTCGATCACCTGCGCGCGCAGCGAACTGCTGGCCGGCGGCTGGTCATGGTGAGCACCAGCCACCGGAAGTATGCCGACCAGATCGCCACGCAGCTCGGCTTGTTCGACGAAGTCATCGCCAGCGAGACCACCAGCGGGGGCGAAAAGCTCGCTGCCCTGAGAGCGCGCTTCCCGCGGGGCTTCGACTATGCCGGCAGCGGCGAACGCAATGTCGCCTCTTTATCCCCGCCCGAACCGTCCTTCGGACGCGAACGCGCGACGGTGGGCGACTATCTGCGAGCGTTGCGGGTTCATCAATGGCTCAAGAACCTGCTGGTGTTCGTTCCCCTGATCACGGCCTTGCAGTTCACAGACACCGCTGCCTTAGCCAATCTCGTCATCGCCTTCGTCGCCTTCAGCCTCTGCGCGTCCAGCGTCTACGTACTCAATGACCTCGTTGACCTGGGAGACGACCGCCAACATCCACGCAAATGCGAGCGCCCGTTTGCGTGCGGCGCATTGTCGATCGCGCAAGGCTTTGGCCTCGTGGGTGTACTGCTCGCCGCCTCGATTGCGGTGGCATTGCTGCTGCCTTGGGCATTTCTCGCCGTCCTGGCCGGTTACTACGCCCTCACGCTGGCGTACTCGTTCGGGCTCAAGCGCGCCGAGATACTCGACATCCTCGCGCTCGCCCTGCTGTACACAATCCGGATCGTGGCTGGCGGCGCCGCCGCCGGTATCACGCTGAGCTTCTGGCTGCTGGCGTTCTCGATGTTCTTGTTCCTGAGCCTGGCGCTGGCCAAGCGTTGCGCCGAGCTGAGCGTGATGCGCGAGCGCGGCCAGGAGAGGGCGCCCGGCCGCGCCTACCGGGTGCACGACCTGCCGCTGCTCCACGCTCTCGGGGCCGGTGCTGGTTATATCGCCGTCTTGGTGTTGGCCTTGTATCTGACGAGCGGCGCGGTCCAGCGCGCATACACCGTCCCGGGGCTGCTCTGGGTCTTCTGCCCCATGCTGCTCTACTGGATCACGCGCACCTGGCTCATGACCCATCGCGGCGAAATGCACGACGACCCCGTGGTATTCGCCGCCCGCGACCGTGGCAGTCAGGTACTCGCCGTGCTCGGCGCCGCGGTCATCTGGTTCGCCGTCTGAGCGCCAGGCACCCATGACACGCAACTTCAATAAGGCGACACCGAAGACCGATGAATCTTGACCGCATTGCGCAAGCACTCTTTATCGCCGCCACCGCGTTCCTCATCTTTATTGCCGGTGCCCTCACGACCATGGGGGAGATATTCCCCTACTCGTACCTAAACGAGGCCTACCGAGCGGGAATCGCGGTGTATCGACAGCAGACCGAGTACGCCACCCCGCTGCAGACCGACCTGTGGCATCCGGCGCGCACCGATGCGCGCGGCGTGACACAGCACGACGCCGCACGGAGCGCGCCCGGCTACACCCTGTACACATCGGGCGATGGCCCCTATGCGCGCATGATCGACGCGCAGGGCAAGGTGATCCACGAGTGGCGCCGCCCCTTTAGCGACGTTTCGGATGAGCGCTCACCGATGAGCACGCCGCGCGACGATGAGTTCATCTACATGCGCAAAGCCCATGTGCTGCCCAATGGCGATCTACTGGCGATCTACATCGCGTCGGGCGACACGCCCTGGGGCTATGGCATGGCCAAGCTCAACCGCGAATCCGAACTACTGTGGTTCTACCCCGGCCGCACCCACCACGACTTCGACGTCGCATCGGACGGGCGAATCTACGCCTTGACGCATGATTTCGTCCCGGCCGGGCCCCATCGCCAGTTCGAGGATCCCTACCTGGACGATTACCTCGTGGTGCTGGGTCCCGAGGGCGACGAGCAACGCCGAATCTCGCTCACGCACGCCCTGGCCACGAGCCGGTTCCGCATGCTGCTGGGGACGATTCCCCATTTCGCGACCGGCGATCCCTTGCACACCAATGCCGTCCAACGGCTCGACAACGCACAGGCCGAGGCAATTCCAGGAGCCGAATCCGGCGACGTGTTGTTGTCGTTCCGCGAGCTTAGCCTGATCGCGGTGCTCAGTGTCGAAGACGAGCAAATCGTCTGGGCCACCCGGGGCCCCTGGGTCGAACAGCACGATCCCCGCGTGCTGGATAACGGCAACATCCTCATCTTTGACAACGGCGGAGCCTTCCAGCCCGGCAATGCCAGCCGCGTTCTGGAGTTCAATCCACGCACACACGCGGTGACCTGGCGCTACGCAGGGACTCCCGAGCAGCCATTCGATAGCCACATCCGGGGCGCGGCCGAGCGCCTGCGCAACGGCAATACGCTGATCACGGAGTCCAATGGCGGCCGCCTGCTGGAGGTAACAGCGGCGGGCGAGATCGTGTGGGAGTACGTGCACCCGGTGCGCGGCGGCGACGCCGAGCAATACATCCCCGCTGTCTCCTGGGGGCAGCGGATCGCACCGACGCAGCTGGCTGATGCGTTCCGTTCATCACTCGCGCGACGCTGAGGCTCGCCGCGCCCGTCCCGTTGCCACCGGCGCGCACGCCGGATTGACGGAACGCCACGGTGCCGCCATCCGGCGCCGCGACCGTCGGCAGGTCGGTCCCGTCAGCTCCGGCCTGCCACGCGGCATGGTAGGCCGAAATTACCTGGATTCCGCCCAGCCACAGCAGCGGTATCAGTTCAATGACGACGCGCTGCTCGACGATCCGGCCGAAAAAGAAAGCCGAGGCCAAGAACGGCACGCCGAAATACAACAGGGTCTTGCTCAGAACCGGGTCCAGGTGACGCCGTAGCAGGAGCACCGGCAAGTAGAACCCGGCCGCGAAACGGGCCAGAAAGGTCAGCGCATAGAACGGGTTAGCGAATAGCTGCAGATTGTTGACCAGATGGTTCTCATAGTCGGTCCCCGGCACACCGGCATTCGGGTTGGGCTGATCGGCAAACAGCCACCACTGCAGAGTCAACTGGATCACCAGCACCAGGCCCACTTGCGCCGCGACGGCCCGGACCAGCGTGCCCCGATCGATCAGGCCGTAAAACGCGATCGCGAATGCGGGGATCAGAAAGAGAGTGGTCTCGCGATTCAGCGTGGCCACGGCGAACAGCGCGAGATAGCCATAGAGCCAACGGCGGTCACGCGAGCGCGCGTACTGCACCATCAGCAGCACGAGCGCCAGCAGGAACACGGCGGCGGGCAGGTCGTAGACGTAATAGAACAGCCGATGCGCGCGCCAATTACCGAGATCCAGCACGCCTTCGTCGAGGTTCAGTGCCGGGTACGGCACCAGTTCGGGCACGATCAAATGCAGGCCGACCGGTACCACCACCGTCAGCGCGAGCAACCGACGCACGGCCGTGCTCGACCCAATGGAGAATAGCCGCAACGCCTGCTCTGCGAGGACGATCAGCGCGATCCAGGCAGCCATTTCCGCGAGGGCAAATAGCAGCACTACCCCGAGCGGCAGGATTTCGTGCACCGCCGCCACCAGGGCGGGCAGCAGCACGCGGTGCTGGAAGGGCTCGGCGGCCTCGAAATTGGCCAGCTTCACCGGTGTCGCCAGCCGCCACGGCGAGGTCATCGCCATGTGAAGGCTCGTGAGCAGAATGGCGTATAGGCTGACGATCGCCGGCCATAGCGTCCGCTGAATCGGATTCAAGCGCGTTAACATCCCTGTCCACACTGTGTTCGCTCTCCATAGCGATACGCCGCCCCACGGCGCATGCGGCCGTCACGGCGGCGTTCCAATACGCGCGCACCTCACTCCATGGCCGCGCACTGTGCGTTACCCGCGCCACTCCACCGCGATTCGCGGAAAGGGCCCGATCGGTTGCTCCGCCCAGGCCTCAGCGTCGGACCGCGCCCGGTTGAGCGGGTGCGATAGCAAGATCGAACTCGACCCCCCGTTCTCCCACGCGAACTTCCACGTCGAGATCGAACGGCAGCCGCTGCAAGACGGCGACGCCATTGCGCAGCGCCTCGCGCTGACGCTCGGCCAACGGCGCGAGCCAGGGATCGAGTGCCGACATCACCGCGCGCGCGTCCAGGCCATGGCGGTAGCGAAAGGCGACCAAGGCGTGCGCCGCCGCTGCCTCATCCGTGCCGGCAGGCGGCTGGGCTAGCACCAGCGGGGCCTCGGACAGCAGCAGCCCATCTCCCGGCGCTTCGTCGCTACTGCGCCGGATCGACTGCCAGGGCCCGGACCCGGGGCCGCGCACGGCCGGCCGTCGATCAAGCCCCGCGATTTCCCATAGCGCAGCGCGCGCCTGCGCGGGCTCGGACGTACTCAGCATGACCGCACTCGCTACGCCGGGGCGGCGCCCCCGCCCGCCCTCCGGCGGGACACGAAACACGGATAGCCCTGCCCCTTCTGCCTCCACCAGCAGGCGCTGGAGCGCGGGCGCGTTCCCTCGGGCGTCGCCGGGGGCCTGCAACGCCGCGATGGGGGAACATTCGGAGCGCGTGGCGTCCGCCTCGCTCTGCCTTTGTTTGTCGCCGGCGGGTTCGTTTCCCGGCTCGCGCGTCATCCATTCGGAAACGTCCAGGCCGATACCGAAGCCGAGCACGGTCTCGGGTGCTTGTGCCAGCGCCGGAATGCGGCCTTCCAGCGTTTCGATAGCCGCCAGGCCCCGCTGGTGCGGGCTCTCGAACACAATCCGGTGATCGACCCGCCCTACGGCAGGCTGACTCCCCGTCATTCCGACCACGGTTCGCGCCCAAAATTCCGGGAGTAGCTCGAGCAGTTCACGGCAGCCAGCGGTCCCGAGCGCGGCCAGCCACGGGTGCAGCCGTATCTCCGCGGCGCCCACGATCCGCCCTACGCGGCCGAGCAGGCTGGCAGAAGGGTCGTCCGCCAGTGGCGTGAACAGGCGCTCGTTATCCACGAAGGACGCGGACCCCGGGACGAGCCCGTAGCTTCGCGTCAGATCGTCGAGCAGCGCGCGGTCGATGGGCTCGGCGGGACGCTCTTCTCCTAAGATTTCGTCCAGGTCAGCACGCTCGTCGCCGGGCGCGTGCAGCGCAACCAGAGCGAAGTCCTCGCCGGTCGCGAGCACCAACTGCAGGGACGCGCCCGGGACGTCGAGTGGGTAACGGCGCAGCGCATGCGACTCGCGCCATTCGGTCGGCGCCGAGGCGCCCGCGCGACGCTCGGCCTCATCCACAGCACGCCAGAACCGCCGGGGCTCGGCCAACTCCCAGCGCAGGACCGGCGACTGGCCCACGGTATAAGCCGCCACTACGGCGTCCACCGGCAGGCCATGGATCGAAAAGGGGCGCGCACCGCGCTCCACCGCGGCGCGTTGCGCCTGCAGCAGCGCGGCGACGATCCCCGCGGCGGGCCCATGGGCCGCGGACACGGCGGACGCGTCCGTGCCGACGCGTCCGAGGAGGTAGCGGTAGAAGCCGCTACCCGCCCCCACCTGAGGCGTCGACGCCGCTTGCGTCATTCCGGCAAAGAACGCCGTATCCGCCGGCACATAGCTCAGCAGGCGTTCCCCAGGCGGAGGCGGCTCCGGGCGACAGGCATCCCACCCGACCCCCACGGTAACCGCGAGCACCAAGGCGAGAATCAGCATGATGCGGCGCCTGCCGGCCATGACGCTCCTTTGGGTTACGGGGCCATGCCGCGCCTAAGCGCGAAGGCGAAAAGGTCCGCCCACGGCCCACTGGGCGGGCAAGCCGAGCCCGCCGGATCATTGGATGCTCCCCGTCACCCCGTCACGGCGAGCCACTGAAAGAGAGGAACTGATCACTCCGGGTACAGATCCACCCGAGGCCCTCTCAAGTATAGGAAGGTAGAGCAGCCGCGCGAGCGATCCCATCAGCCCGGGCGCAGTGAGCGTGGACACTGACTCGGCGCGCCCCGTACCGCACCGGTGCGCCGCACCACGCCCATGCTTCTGCGTTTCGTCGCGCTCAGAAAACGCGACTGCGCATGCGGCAGCTGTGGTGGCCAGACCAACAGGGGTGCAGCGTGTTTCGGGGGATGACCGCCAGGCCCGCGCGCCTTGAAAAGGACAGCGTTGCAAACGAGCAACGGGCTCTTCACCGGCATTCCGAGGGCAAGCAGGACAATGAGGAAGGAAGTGGTGGCTATGGCTG
>JBBEEB010000031.1:0-6484 GCA_040880995.1 Halofilum sp. (in: g-proteobacteria) | reverse complement strand
CCCGGCGATAACACGGCGAACTTGCGTTAAGGGACACTAGGGAAGGTCTGATTAATCCATTGTGGCCGCGATCGAGCCCCAAGCGTAACGCGGCCGCAATGGATTGATCAGACCTTCCCTAACAATTACATCAATCGCGGGACCGTCCGCGCACGCCGATGCCGGACCACGGTCCGCTTCGCGCGCGGCCGGGGCTTTGAGGGGGAGGTGCATGCATAGCACCGAGGTCGACATCGTCAACAAATTGGGGCTGCATGCGCGCGCCGCCGCCAAATTCGTCAACCTGGCGTCGACCTTCGCATGCGACGTCGAGCTGGAGAAGGACGGCAAGCGCGTCAACGGCAAGAGCATCATGGGCGTGATGATGCTCGCGGCCGCGCGGGGCAGCCGCCTCATCCTGCACACCGATGGACCCGACGAGCAGGAGGCAGCCTCCCAGCTCGCCGACCTGGTCAACGGCTACTTCGGAGAGGAGGAATAACGGCCCGGCGCCATCACCGCATTGCCGTCTCCCGACAACGCCTCCGCCGACTCGTCCGTTTCGGCCAATTCACTCGCCTCGCCACGGCCATCGTCAAGCGGCGGCCGCACACGCGGCCAGGAATTGAGCACCGCATGCACCAGAGTCGCCAGCGGGATGGCGAAGAACACGCCCCAGAAGCCCCAGATCCCCCCGAAGAACACCAGCGAGACCATGATCGCGACCGGATGCAGGTCCACCACCTCGGAGAACAGCACCGGCACCAGCACGTTGCCATCGATCAGCTGGATGATCTGGTAGGCGAGCAGAAGCCACCAGAAGTCGGCCACGAGCCCCCACTGGAAATACGCGATGATCGCGATCGGGATCGTGACGACGATGGCGCCGATGTACGGGATAATGACCGACAGCCCCACCGAGAACGACAGCAGCAGACTGTAGTTGAGCCCCATCAGTGAGAACGTGGCGTAACTGATCGCCCAGACGATCGCGATCTCGATGATCTTGCCGCGGATATAGTTGCCGATCTTGGCGTTGACCTCGTGCCACACCCGCGAGGCCAACTGCCGGCGATGCGGCAGGAAGCGGCGCGCCCAGGCCATCATGCGGTCCTTGTCCTTCAGCGTGAAGAAGACCAGCAGCGGCACCAGGATCATGTAGATGGCGAAGGTGAACAGACTCACCGCCTGCGCCAACGACACCGAGACCACCGCGCGCCCCAGTTCGCCGACCTCCGAATGCAGCGACGCAATCAGATTGCGAATCTGCTCCTCGGTGAACAGGGCAGGATACAGCTCGGGAAGGCGCAGCAAGGCCTGCTGCCCCTGAGCGACCATCGACGGCACCTCGCGCACCAGCGAGACCACCTGCCGCGAGAGCAGCGGAATCAGGCCGATCAGGACCACGACCGCGGTCACGAGGAAGCCGAGCAGGACCAGGGATACCGCGGCGAGCCGGGGAACGCGCCAGTACTCCAGCCTGGCCACGACGCCCTCGAGCAGATAGGCCAGCACCAGTGCCATCAGCACGGGCGCGAGCAGTTCGCCGGCGAAGATGATGACCGAGAACCCGACGATCAGGAAGATCGCCAGGATCACCGCCTCGGGGTCGGTGAAATTGCGCCGGTACCAGGTTCGAATGACTTCGAGCATACGCCTGCGCCGATCCCATACGCGTGACCGCCGATCATACCACCCTCGAGCTGTGACGATCCCCCTCCCGTAAGAGGGTGTCGCCAAAGGGGTGTAGCCCGGATGCAGCGAAGCGAAATCCGGGGTGAGGCCGCGGCATGGTGCGGTGTCCCGGATTCCGCTGGCGCTTCATCCGGGCTACGGCTGCCGGATCCGGCCTTTTGCGACACCCTCGTAAGGAAGGGATACGTCCGCCGGAACACGAGCGGAGCCTGTGGCACAATCGCTCGAGCTCCTACTCGCGAGGCCATCCATGCAGACGCTATGCCGCACTGCCGTACTCACCGCACTGCTGGCCGTGGCGCCAATCGCCCTCAGCCAGTCGGTCTACAAATGGGTCGACGACGACGGCGTCACGCAGTACACGCAGCAACCGCCAGCCAGCGGCGACGCGGAGCTGATCGATCCCGAGCGCTCGGCGCCCCCACCCGATACACCCACGCCGGACCGCGCGGATGCGGATGACGAGGCCGAGTCCGACAGCGATCGCGAACTGCCCGGTAGCGTCAGCGAGTATTGCGAGGAGATGCGGGGGCGCGCCGAGACGCTCGCGAGCGACGCGCCACTGCAGATCGGCGATGACGACGGCAACCTGCAGGAACTGAGCGGGGAACAGCGCGCCGAGCGTCTCGAGCAAGCGCGTAGCCAGATCGAGCAGCACTGCGCCGACGAATCGGCCTAATGCCCGGCCGATGGCCGCTCCTACCCCGACAAGAATCGCCTCGACCATGGACGGTAGGAGCGGGCACCGCCCGCGAACCGACGACCTTGCGCGTGGCTGGCGAACCGCGAACCGAAGGCGTTTGTCGGAGCTGCCCGGTTCGTTCGCGGCCAGTGGCCGCTCCTACACAGCACACTAGGGAATAACGGCCCGTGCGACCGGGACCGGCCTGATAGAATCGCCCGGTCCGGTTTCCGCCGCACCCGAACGACGAGACTATGCGCGCATCCAAGTACTATCTGAACACGCTCAAGGAAACCCCCGCCGACGCGGAGATCGTCAGCCACCAGCTGATGCTGCGCGCCGGGATGATCCGGCGCCTGGCCGCGGGCATCTACGACTGGATGCCGGTGGGGCTGCGGGTGTATCGACGGATCGAGCAGATCGTGCGCGAGGAGATGGACGCCGCGGGCGCCCTGGAGCTGATGCTCCCGGCCGTGCAGCCCGCTGAGCTGTGGCAGGAATCGGGCCGCTGGGAGCAATACGGCCCCGAGCTGCTACGCCTGCGCGACCGGCACGAGCGCGAGTTCTGTTTCGGCCCGACGCACGAGGAGGTCATCACTGACATCGCCCGGCGCGAGCTGCGCAGCTACCGCGAGCTGCCGGTCAACTTCTACCAGATCCAGACCAAGTTCCGTGACGAGATCCGGCCGCGCTTCGGCGTCATGCGCGCCCGCGAATTCGTCATGAAAGACGCCTACTCCTTCGACGTCTCGCCGGCGGGCATGCAGGCCAGCTACGACACCATGTACGCGGCCTATCAGCGCATCTTCGACCGCCTGGGCCTGCGCTACCGCGCAGTCGAGGCCGACACCGGCGCCATCGGGGGCTCGCAGTCGATGGAATTCCACGTCCTCGCCTCCAGCGGCGAAGACGCCATCGCCTACTCCGACACCGGCGATTACGCGGCCAACGTCGAACTCGCCCGCGCCGCCGCGGCCGAAACGCCGCGCCCGGCACCGAACGAGACCCTGCGCGCGGTGGATACACCCGACGTCCACACCATGGACGACCTGGCCGGCTTCCTCGACGTCCCGCTCGAACGCTGCGTCAAGACCCTGCTCGTGGAAGGCAGCGAAGGCGGCCTGGTGGCCCTGGTGCTGCGCGGTGACCATCAGCTCAACGCGATCAAGGCCGAACGCCTCGAGGCGGTGGCCGCGCCGCTGACCATGGCCTCGGACGAACGCATCCGCCAGATCGCCGGCGCCGGCGCGGGTTCGCTCGGTCCGGTGGGCCTCGACGTGCCCGTGATCGCCGACCACGCGGCCCTGCCGCTGGCCGACTTCGTCTGCGGCGCCAATCGCGACGGCCAGCACTACACGGGCACCAACTGGGGCCGCGATCGGCCCGATCCCGAAGCCGCCGACCTGCGCGAGGTCATCGCGGGCGACCCCGCGCCCGACGGCGGCACGTTGGACATCGTGCGCGGCATCGAGGTCGGGCACATTTTCCAGCTCGGCACCAAGTACTCGGAGGCCCTGGATGCCCAGGTGCTCGACGAGGAAGGCCGGCCGATCACCCTCTACATGGGCTGCTACGGCATCGGCGTGTCGCGCCTGGTCGCGGCCGCCATCGAACAGGGTCACGACGAGCGCGGCATCATCTGGCCGACCGCGATCGCGCCCTTCGAGATCGCCCTCGTCGGGATCAACCAGCAGAAATCCCAGCGGGTGCGCGAGGCCGCGGACGAACTCTACGAGGCGCTGCGAGCGGCCGGCGTAGACGTCTTCTACGACGACCGCGACGCCCGCCCCGGGTTCAAATTCGCCGACCTGGACCTGCTCGGCATCCCGCACCGCGTGGTGCTGTCCGACAAGGGACTCGATGCCGGTACGGCCGAATACAAGCGCCGCGCCGCCGCCGAGGCCGAGGACGTACCGCTCGCAGGCTTGGTCGCGCAGCTGGCCGAGCGCATCGCCGGCGAGAAGACCAGCGGCTCGCGCACATGAGCAGCGAGCCGCTGTTCCGCGACCATCCTTACGAGACGCGCTTCGAGGCCCGAGTCATTGCCGCCGGCGACGGCTCGGTGGTGCTCGACCGCACCCTGTTCTACCCGCAGGGCGGTGGGCAGCCGGGCGATGTGGGCACGCTCACCGCCGCTGACGGCACGCAGCTCGCCGTCGCCGACACGCGCAAGGGCGAGAACGAGGCGATCGAGCACCGCATCGCGCCCGACTGCCCCCTACCCGCGCCCGGCAGCGCCGTGACCGGCGAGCTTGACTGGGCGGTGCGCCACGCGCGCATGCGCATGCATACCTGCCTGCACCTGTTGTCGGTGGTCATCCACGCGCCCGTGACCGGCGGGTCGCTGTCCGAGACCCGCGGCCGGCTGGACTTCGACCTGGCCGAGCCGACGCTCGAACGCGAGGCCGTCACGGCGGAACTCAACCAGCTCATCCAGCAAGATCTGCCGGTCACCAGCGAGTGGATCACCGAGGACGAACTTGCTGCGCGGCCAGACTTGGTCAAGACGATGTCCGTGCGCCCGCCCGCCGGCGCCGGGACCATCCGGCTCGTGCGGATCGGCCACGTCGACCTGCAGGCCTGTGGCGGTACGCACGTTGCGAGCACCGCCGAGATCGGCCGCATCGAAGTTGCCAAGATTGAGAAGAAGAGCCGGCATAATCGCCGGGTGAGCCTGGCATTCGCCGCTACGGTCTAGCACGCAACGGTCCGCACGTCGGACCGGCCGCTTGTTGTGGCAGGCCGTTGAGCACCCGGCTACAGCGGAACAGGGACTCCCGCCGCGAATCAGGCGCTGCAAGGGCCTGATTCCGCCCAGCCGGTACCGGACATGCGCCGGGTGCGGCGCGTTGAGCATGGGCTGGAAGCCCACCTCTGCCAGATGCGGGAGCATCCCGGATGATCCGTTTCATCGCTCGCCCACCGGGACGCCCCCGTGCCCCGCGCCGTATCTGGTTGACCGCTGCGCTCGCGCTGGGGTTGGTATTGAGCTCGGTCACCAGCTCGGCGCGCCCCCTGCGCATCGCCTTTGGCGACATTCCAAGCATCGAGACCCTCGGGCTGCTGATCGCCTTCGAGCGCGCGCGCGAACGCGGGCTCGAGATCCATGCCAGCTACTACGAATCCGAGGACGTGGCGGCGCAAGCGGTACTGAGCGGCGGAGCGGACATCGGGGTAGGTGCGCCCTACGCCGCGGTGGACCACCGACGCCCCACGATTCGCTTGATCTTTCAATTGAGCCGGTTGCACTTCATCCCGGTGCTCGACACCGAGCACCACCAGAGCTGGAGCGATCTGGACGGGGCAGAGGTCGCCGTACATTCGCGTGGTTCCGGGACCGAGGCGATCGCCCGCCTACTCGCCGAGCAGCACGGCATCGAGTACGAGCGTATCCACTATGTCGCCGGCTCCGAGGTGCGCGCGGGCGCCATGCTCGCCGGTGACATCCGGGCCACGCTCGTGGATACGCCGGGGTGGAACCTGCTGGAACAACGCGGGGACCGATTCCGTCGCGTGAGCATGGAACGCCTGAGCGCGACGGACGAGGCGCTCTACGCCACCCAGGCGTTTCTCGAGGCGCATCCGGGCGAGGTCCGCACGCTGATCGAGGAGGTCCTCTGGACCTGGCGCGCCATTGCCGCCAAGCCCGAAATGGTCGCCCGCTTACGTGATCACTACGACCTCGTGCCAGGTCTCCCGCCTGAGGTCGAGGCCGAGATCGTGCCGTTTTACGCCGATGCGGTATCCGCCGACGTACATCCTACCGACGGCGGTAGCCCCGAGACGGTCCAATACGACCTGGAGGTCTATCTTCCGTTCGGAGACGATCGGAACCGTTCGGACCATTCGATCGACAAAATCTGGGAGTTCGGCCCAGCGCGCGCCGCGCGCAAGCGGCTCGACGCCTTCGCGGGTGTCGACGTTGGTGACGTTGTCGACCCGGATGATTCCGGTCTCCATCTCCTGCGCGACCAGCCCCTGGGCGCGCAGGATCGCGTTGAGCGCCTCGTCCCACGGCTGGTTGTCGATGATCGCGGAGACGTTGCCCACCACGTCCGAGCCGGCCACGATCGACCGGTCGGCGAACTCGGCGAACGTGAAGAGCACGTCGGCGATCGGCGTGTTCTC
>JBBEEB010000030.1:0-38749 GCA_040880995.1 Halofilum sp. (in: g-proteobacteria) | reverse complement strand
GACCAAAGGCGGAGGATCCGCGGACGGGGGTTCGACTCCCCCCGCCTCCACCAATCAGCCTTTATAATCAGTGAGTTAGGGCCGGAATCCGGCCCTATTCACCACCCTCCTAACCGTACCCTGTTGCGCTGACCTCCCTGGTACACCCATAGGGACCACCCACCGGCCATGTCTATCGCGGCGTCCCCGCTGAACGGCAGCGAGCCCAGGCGCACGGACCGTCAGCACAAGGGTCAAAGATTCAGTCGGTGCCGTTCGTACTTCACCACAGCCTCCCCGAGGCTCCCCACGAGCATCCCGAACGCACCAACGATGAAGGCCCAAACGCCCGCCGTTTTAGTGGATTCCCAAAGAAACCAGATGCTGCCAACGAAAAAAGCGAGATTTCCGAAGAGGCCAATCGCGGTGTGGACCCAGCGGAACTCCGTAATGAGTTGACTAACGCGCCGGTAGTCGGGTTTTGCCTTGGAGGACATCCGGACGCAATCGGGTAAGGATGTGTAACTGCGAGTTCACCGCCGCTACTCGTGTTCCCTGGACCGGCCGACGTATAAGGGGAAACTCTGAAGCGAGGATTACTGGTCTGCCCGGCTACGCGAGCTCAAGCCTCTCCTGGCGCAGCGAAACCCAGGAATGGATGGCCAGCGTCGCGATGACCACCGTGCCGCCGATCAGTGTCCAGCCCGGCGGCTCTTCGCCCAGCGCGAGCCAGACCCACAGCGGCCCGAGGACGGCCTCCACGACGAGGAACAGCGAGACCTCGGCGGAGGGGAGATAGCGGGTCGCAGTGGCGACCAGCAGAAGCGCCAGCGGGATCTGCACCAGGCCCATGATGGCCAGCACCAGGAATGTCGTGCCGTCCATGGCGGTCGGCGACGCGAATGGCGCCGCCAGCGCGCAGGCCAGCACCCCGGCGCCGGCGATCACGGCCGAGCGGTTCAACCCAGCCAAGTGGCGCATCTGCGTCAGGCTCGCACCGATCGAGGCAGCGGCCATGAGGGCGGCCGCGTCTCCCACCCAATGGCCGGCTCCGACCGAACCGCCGAACACGATCGCGATTCCACCGATGCAGGCCAGGATCGCGACCCAGGTTCGCAGCGGCAACCATTCGCGCAGGAACAGACCCGAGAACAGCGCCGCGAACAGGGGGGCCGCCGTCAGGATCACCACCGCGTTTGCGACACTCGTGTACTCGACGCCGACCACGAACAGGACCTGGCTGAGTCCCATGGTCACGATCACCCCAAGCGCGGCCTTGCCGCCCGCCCGAAGTTCGCTCCAGCACTGCGGGCCACGCTGCAGCCGGAAGACGAGGCCCAGCGAGAGCGCCATGAAGAGGCCGCGCCAGAAAAGGATGGTCGCGACCGGTGCGATGGCCAGCCGAATCAGTAGCGCGTCGAAGCTCACCACCAGCACGCCGGCGGCGGCCAGGCTAGCGCCCCGCCGATGATCGGTGACGGATGAGCTCGCGGACACAGTTACTCCTTCACAGCACAAGGTGGCGATTGCCTCTCGCCCGGAAACAGGCGGAGGAGAACCGCCACGAACACGGGGCCACCCGTTCGCGACGACTGGATACGGCCGGGATTCTGATCTTGGGAAGGCGCGCCGCGCCAGACCGCGGCTGGGTTATTTACGTGAGGCAACCGCCTCCGCCAACACGCACACCAGCTCGAACATCAGGCTCGCCCCGGTCAGGGCAGTGATGCCCGCGTGGTCGAACGGAGGCGCGACCTCCATCACGTCGGCCCCGACCAGGTGCAAGCCGCGCAGGCCGCGGATCATGCGTTGCGCCTCCGGCGTGGTGAACCCGCCGACCTCGGGCGTACCGGTGCCTGGCGCATAGACCGGGTCGAGGGCATCGACGTCGAAGGTGACGTACGTCGGGGCATCACCGACGATGTCCCAGACGATCTCGATGACGCGATCCGGCCCGAGATCGAAATACTCCTCGATCTCGATCACCCGGATGCCCTGTGCGTACGCCCAGTCGAGATCGGTGGCCGCGTACATCGAGCCGCGAACTCCGATCTGCACCACCCGTTGCGGATCGAGGATGCCCTCCTCGATCGCGCGGCGGAAGGGTGTGCCGTGCGTGTACCGGTTATCGCCGAAGTAGGTGTCGTTGGTGTCCGAGTGCGAATCGAACTGGACCATCGCCATCGGCGCGCCGCCGGCGATACCGCGCAGGATCGGCAACGTGCCGAGGTGATCGCCGCCCGCGGTCAGGGGGGCGGCGCCAGCCTCGTGGATGCGGCGATAGAAGGCCTCGGTGCGGGCGAGCGTGTCGTGCAGGTCGATCGGGTTTACCGGCACATCGCCAAGATCGGCGATGCGGCAGAGGTCGTAGGGCGCGATCCGACTCGCCTGATGCACCAGCCGCATCAACGTCGAGCTGTTGCGAATCTCCCGCGGCCCGTGCCGCTGCCCCACGCGGTTGGTCGAGCCGCTGTCCCATGGCAGGCCCACGAGGGCGATATCGACCTCGGCCGGATCCTCGATCTGCGGCAAGCGCATGAACGTCGAGCGTCCCGCGAATCGCGGCAGTTCGCTGCCGCCAATCGGCCGAAAGTACGAATCATCGTGCTGCATATCGGCTTCCCACGCGCGCATCGCGCCGTTCGGCGGCTCAGCTCAGGATCTGGAAATGCGCCTCGGTCGGCGCACGCAGACTGCCGTTGATCGGCAGGATGTCCTGGGGGCAGGCCGACATCGCCACGACACAATCCATCTCGGCGCGCAGGATGATGTAATCACCGGCCTTCGACTGCGGCTCACCCCACGCGGTATTGCCCTCGGCGTCCACGGGAATATTCATCCAGAGGTTGAGCGGACTTGGGCACTCGGGCGCCTTCAATCCGATCTGGCGCATGGCCGCGTACAGGTTGTCGGTGCAGTTGTCGTGATACTCGGTACAGCCCAGCAGACCGAAGCGATAGTCATCGCAGGCCGCGATCAGCGTGTCATGGATTCCCGGTGACGTATCCTCCTCCAGCGTCATGATCGCCCGGCGCCGGTTGGTAACGAGCTGCTCGCCCTGCTTGGGCCGGATGCGGCCGATGGTCGGGCGGAGATGCTCCATCGACATGAATTCGGTCAGGTCCTCCGCACTGAAGGCCCAGGTATCCACCACCTGCTCGCCATGCGTATTGATGATCTTGATGGCCTGCCCTCGGGTCAGGCGAGCCGCGCGCCCGCGCCGGGCCGGAATGATGAATTTCTCGCTCTCGCTGGTCATGGTTGTTCCCTTGGTCATTCGTGGATCTATGCCGAAATATCCGTGCGCCATGCGTCCTGCCGCCCGGCGCGGCACGCCGCCAGGCAGTACAGGGCTTCGACGCCAAGGCGCGCGGCGAGCGTGCTCGTCGTCCCGCTCGCCGTATCGAAGTCGGGCGAGACCTCCACGATGTCGAAGCCCGCGAATCCGTCGCGCGCCGCGGTGCGGACCCCGTCGATGATTTCGCGCGAGGTCAGTCCGCCCGGCTCGGGGCTGTTGGTGCCTGGCGCGAACGACGGATCGACGCCGTCGATGTCCACGCTGACGTAGAGGCGAGCGCCATCCGCGGTAGCGCGCTCGACGGCGGCCTGGGTGACCGCCTCAATACCCTGCCGAGCGACCTGATCGATCGGAACGACCCGGATACCGAGTTCCCGCGCCAGGGGCGTCCACTCGGGGAGGTTACGCGGGCCGCGCGCGCCGATGATGGTGATGCGGTGCGGATCGACCTGGTCGAGCTCGCAGATCCGGAGCATGGGCGAGGCGCGCGTCAGCCGGTCGCCATCGAGCGCCTCGCTCAGATCCAGGTGGGTGTCGAATACCACCAGCCCGAGCGGCCCGCCGGCGGACTCCGCCACCGCCTGCACCGCAGGGAAGGTGATGCCGTGATCCCCGCCCAGCGTCAACGGCACCGCACCGCGCGCGAGGATCGGGTCCATGCGCGCGCGAAGCCGACGGTAGCTCTCGGCGTTGTCGCCGGGCACCACATCGACATCGCCCGCGTCGGCGATCCGCAGGTGCTCGAATAGGTTGAGGTCCCAGTCGAGGTGATAGCCGCCGAACAGCAGCGAGAACTTACGGATCTCCTGTGGTGCCCGGCGGGTGGCGCCGCCACGGAAGGTCGCCAGCCCATCGTAGGGCATGCCGATGATCGCGGCATCGGCCTGCAGCGTGGCGAGATCGCGCACGTGCTCGACGGCCATGAAAGGCGGAACGTCGCCGTAGATTCGCGGGACGGTGCTGGGCCGCAGCGCTTCTTCGCTCATCTTGATTTCCGTTGTTGTAGCCGCATCGGTAGTAATGGGCGGCGCATCAGAACGTAGCCGGTGTATTGACCCACAGGATCCGCGCGTCGCCTTCGCCGATGTTGCGATAGGCATGCGGCAGCTCCGAGCGAAAGACAAAGGAATCCCCTGCCTCGAGCCGATAAGGTTCGCCATCCACGATCAGCTCCAGCGATCCTTCCAGCAGGTAGCCGAGTTCCTCGCCTTCATGCGTGATCTGGCCCTGGCTGTCCCCGCCGGGACCCACGACATGGATGTTCGCCTGCAGGAGGTGATCGCCCGTATCCGTGATCAGTCGCTCCAGCGCGATCTCGCGCGCGCCGCGCGACTGCAGCCGAATACGGGGCCGTTCGCTACGGCGCGTCACGACACGAGGATTCTCATCGCCCTCCCCGAACAGCGTCGTCATGCTCATGCCGAGCGCGGCCACGATGCGGTGCAGCATGCTCAACGAGGGATTGGCGCGACCGTTCTCCACCTTCGAGAGCAGGCTTTCGCTGCAGCGAGCGCGGTCCGCCACTTCGCGCAGCGAGGAGCCCGACTGGCGCCGGGCCGAGCGCAGGCGCTGGCCGAGCAGCTCGGCATCGGAACAGGTCGATTTCACGGCCTCCAAGACTCTCTCCCGTTAGCGGTCCGCATCGTCTGGACCGGGGGCTCCAGCGCGTTGCAGCGCAACCCTGTACAGGACCTCGCAACCCGCGGCGAGGTCGTCGGGCGCCGCGCTTTCCGCCTCGTTGTGACTGATGCCGTCCTTGCAGGGCACGAACAGCAATCCCGTGGGCGCGATCCCCGCGATATGGCAGGCGTCGTGACCGGCACCGCTAATCATGTCCATCTGCGCGATACCGGCGGCATTCGCCGCCCCATGCATCGCCTCGATGATGTCGCGGTCGAAGCGTACGGGCGCGGTCCGCGATATGCGGTCGACGCGGATGGCCACGCCGTGCTCCGCCTCCTCGCGCTCCGCCGCGGCGCGTAGCTGCTGCTCAATGGCATCGAGCTGATCCAGATCTGGATCACGCGTGTCGAGCGCAAGCGTCACCCGCCCCGGAATGGTGTTGCGCGCACCCGGGTATACGTGCAGATCGCCGACCGTCACACGCGCCGTGGGCCGATGCGCGGCCGCGATTGCATGCGCGGCGCGGACGATTCCCGCCGCGGCGACCAGGGCGTCTTTGCGGCTCTCCATCGGCGTCGTACCGGCATGCCCTTCCGTTCCCCGTACTTCGATATCGAGCCAAGTGATCGCCTGGGCGTCGGTGACGACACCCACCTGCCGAGCTTCGCGCTCGAGTAGCGGCCCCTGTTCGATATGCGCCTCGAGGAACGTACCGATCGGATGCCCCGCGGTCATGGGCGCCGAACCTGCGTAGCCGATGGCGTCGAGTGCCGCGCCAAAGGTTTCCCCGGCTGCATCCTCCCGCGACCGCGCGTACTCGATCGAGTACACCCCTGCGAATGTTCCTGACCCGAGCATGACCGGGGGAAAACGGGCGCCCTCTTCATCGGTCCAGTTGATCACCTCCACGGGCGCATCGGACTCGATGCAGCGATCATTGAGCGTGCGGAGGATCTCCAGGCCCGCCAACACGCCGTAGGCGCCGTCATAGCGCCCGCCCGTCGGCTGCGAATCGAGATGGCTCCCGATCGCGACCGGAGCGCGCGATTGGTCTCGCCCCGGACGCCGGGCGAACATATTTCCTGCCCCGTCGACGGTGACCGTGCAACCAGCTTCCTCGCACCACCGGCAAAAGAGGTCCCGTGCCCGCCGATCGACCTCGCTCAGCGCGAGGCGGCATACGCCGCCGGCTTCGGTGGCGCCGAGGGCGGCCATTTCCATCAGGCTGGACCAGAGTCGATCGCGGTCAATCGTGTAGCCGTTACGGTCGGCAGGCATCGTATTATTCAGCTCCCAAGTATCGCCGCATGGAACAGTCGCTCGTTTGCAGGTGTATGTTCAATCTTGCTCGAACAGGGCATTACGTTCCTTCCAGGTCTGCAGGAAGCTCCGCAAACGTGGGTTCTCCGATTCGCGGAAGATCCGGCGCGGCGTATCGTCCTCGATGATCTCGCCCTGCTCCATGAACACCACACGGTCCGCCATCTCGGCGGCAAACCCCATCTCGTGGGTGACCACCATCATCGTCATACCTTCCGCCGCGACCGCCTTCATCACATTCAGCACTTCGCCGACGAGTTCCGGATCGAGGGCCGAGGTGGGCTCGTCGAAAAGCATCAGCTTGGGATCCATCGCCAGAGCGCGCGCGATGGCCACCCGCTGCTGCTGACCGCCCGACAGCTGCGACGGATACATCGCGGCCTTGTCCGCGAGTCCGACCTTCTCGAGCGTGCTCCGGCCATGTTCATCGGCATCGTCGCGCGACATCCCCCTGACCAGGCGCAGCGCCAAGGTCACGTTCCCGAGCGCTGTCTTGTTCGGCCAGAGGTTGAAGTGCTGGAACACCATACCGACGTTCTGGCGCACGCGATCGATACTGCGCTGCGAGTCAGGTACGAGACCGTTCGTCGTTTCACGATAGCCGAGCAGATTGCCTTCGATGTAAACGCGGCCTTCGGAATACGGCTCCAGGAAACTCACGCAGCGCAATAACGTGCTCTTGCCGGAGCCGGATGCACCGATCACGCAGACTACCTCTTGCGGGTGGACATCGATGTTGATGTCACGCAGCACCTCGAGGTCGCCAAAGCGCTTGTCGAGGTTGCGTACGCTGACGATCGGTGACCTTTCCGATTCGCGTGTACCCGCTTGTGCGTTGTGTACGGGCATCGTGGTTCTCCTAGATTCGAATGCGGCGCTCGATCGCGCGGCCGAACTGAGACAGGCCCTCGATCAGGATCCAGTACAGGATCGCGATAGCCAGATACGGCTCCACGACGACATACGTCTCGTTGACGATCTGAGTCGCGTTCTTGGTCAGCTCGGCGACCGAGATGATCGAGAGCAGCGCCGATTCCTTCACGAGGATGATGAGCTGATTGATACCCGGCGGCACGATGAGCCCGAGCATCTGCGGCAACTTGATACGCGCAATGATCTGGGCTGATGTGAGCCCACTGATTCTCGCTGCCTCGATCTGTCCCGGGGGAATCGACTCGAAGCCCGAGCGGAAGATCTCGGCAAAATATCCACCGATGTAAATCCCCAGGCCAAATATGCCGACGACCTCCGCTGAGAGCCGGATCCCGACCGACGGACCGCCGTAGTAGATGAGGAAGAGCAGGATCAGAATTGGAGTGCCGCGCATCACCTCGATGTAAAGGCGGCACAGCCAACGCACCGGCGCGAACGGCACAGACGAGGCGATCGCGACCGCCAGACCCAGCGCAATGCCAATCACCGCGGCCAATCCGCAGATATAGGCCGTGGTCAGCAACCCGTCGAGCAGGAGCGGTCCGTACTGGATGTACAGATCGAGATTCATCGAATCAGGTCCGGTTCATCGTGCGTCGCACCCGCTCAACCCCCGCGCGAAAGCCGCCGCTCCCAACGGCGGCCGATGAGGGACAAGCAGTAGTTCATCACCAGGTAGATCAGTGCCGCGGCCAGATAGGTCTCCAGCGGTCGATAGGTCGTAGAGACGACCTGCTGGCTGACGCGCATCAGCTCGGTGACCCCGATCACCGACACCAGCGAGGTGTTCTTGAGGATGCTGATCGTCTCGTTCACGAGCGACGGCATCACCAGACGGTACATCTGAGGGATCAGGATCCGTATCCGCACCGCCCACGTACTGAGTCCGAGGATGCGTCCGGCCTCGGCCTGACCCCGATTGATGCTCAGGATGCCACCGCGATAGATCTCGGCCTGGAAGGCGGACGAGTTCATCGTCAGTGCCAGCGCAGCCGCGATCAGCGGTGGCACCTCAATGTCGAACGCCGGAAAGATGTAGAAGACGATCAGCAGCTGGACGAGGATCGGTGTGCCGCGCCACGCGCTTTGATAGACCAGACAGCAGACGCGCACGAACCGGTTCGAGGACAGCAGGCCAAAACAAAGTGCCAAGCCCACGAGACCGCCGAAGACGATCGCAGCGACCGCAATCTGCACGGTGACCAGCGCACCGTAGAGCAGCGAATCCAGGTGCGCCCAAGCAAGCTCCAGAAACGCGCTGATGGTCTCGAGCATGACGAATGACTCAGCCCGCTATGTGTGCAAGAAGCCAGGCCGCGGCGGCAGCGAATGCCGCCGCGGCCCGCGCTCACTCTTCGTCAGCAGCCTTGACCTCAGGACACATGTCCCGCATGGGGATATCCATTGGCTGGCCGAACCACTTCTCCTGCAGCTCCGCCATCTTGCCGCTTTCGTGCAGCTCGGCGAGCTGTTCATTGAAGAATGCGGATAGGCTCTCGCTATCGGCGTCGTTGCGCGCCGCCCAGGTGAAGTAGGTCGGGGGGCCGAAGGTGCCGGAGGCGACCTCGAAGACCTCGGGACGCTTCTTGGCGACATCGAGGAGGTTGGGCAGGCTCTGTCCAACGGCATCGACCCGGCCGGCGGCGAGATCGGCGTACGCCTCGTTGAAGTCGGTATAGGTGCGGATGTCGGCCACACCTTCCCCACCCTCGGACTCAAGCTCGTCCGAGAAATCGCGGACGCCCTGCAGCTGGGCCGAACCCGTCTGCGTCCCGATCACGAGCCCAGCGACGTCCTCGGGCGCCTGGATCCGGTCATCGCCCGCGCGTTTGAGGAACGCGAAGCTGGCGTCCGCGATCGGGTAGCTCAGCGCATACTTGTCGCAGCGCTGAGATGTCATCGTCACCGAGGTGATGATGTAGTCGAAGGCCTCCTGCTCCAAGCCCGGCAGGATGCCCTGCCAGGGCACGTCGCGCCGATTCAGCTCCACCCCCGGAAGATCCTCCATGATGATGTCCATCATGTCCGCGGAATAACCGACGATCTCGCCATCTTCGACGAACTCGAATGGTGGGAAGCGGGCCTCCGTGCCGGCACTCAGCTCGCCGCGATCCTTGATGCGCTCCAGCAGGTCCGCGTCCGCGGACTGTACCGGGCCCACGCCCGTGAACAGCCCGAGGATCGCTACGGTCAGGCTCAGAAAACCGATTCTTTTGATCATGGTGTTCAACCTCTACGGTTTCGCGCCGCCGGCCGAGCCGGCTTCCAGGCGCTCGACTGGATGCTTTCACAACATTCAAGTCGATTCAAGGCTATGTGCAAGCGGGTACGCGCACCGATCAAATGCTTAGCGGGCGGCGAGCTGCCCCTTTCGCGCACCGATCCCCATCCGCGGCGCAGCTCGATTGGGCCCGTAAAATCTGCGATCCTGATCGCGCGCGAACTTGAATGCGCTACAAACGGCTTCAATCCGACGGAGATCCATCATGGCCGAGCAGCTGACCATCCCCGCCCGCCGCGGTGCGGCCCAGCGTGTTGCCCGCGGGCAAACGATCCGGGTGATCAACACGCACGGCTCGCAGGTGGTCGATACCTGGGCCTTCAACGCGGACGATCCGAGCGAGTTCATGTCGATGGAACACACGCGCCCGACGCTCGGGAAGATCATTCCGGACCCGGGCGACAGCCTGGTCACGAATCGCCGCCGTCCGATCCTCACCCTCACCGAGGACACGACGCCCGGCGTTCACGACACGCTCGTGGCCGCCTGCGACCGCTATCGCTACGAGCTATTGGGCGCGAAGGAGTATCACGACAACTGCACCGACAACCTCGTCGAGGCTGTGCGCACATTGGGCCTCGATGTACCGGAGGTCCCTGCCCCACTCAATCTGTTCATGAACGTCCCGGTTGCCGACGGCAGGGCGATCCGCTTCGAGGCGCCGGTCAGCAAGCCGGGCGATTACGTCGAGTTGCGCGCCGAAATGGACCTGGTCGTGGCGTTTTCCGCCTGCCCCCAGGACATGATCCCGGTCAACGGCGAGCACCTGACGATCACCGACGCGCATTTCACGGTGACCTGACGTGGACAGCCCATGACCACGCCAGCGGAACGGCCGTTGCCCGCGCCGCCGGGCCTCGTCGATGCCGCCGCCGCCATGCGCCGCGGCGACTTATCGGCGGGCGAACTCCTGCACGCGTGCCAATCCAGGCGGGACGAAGCGCTCGGCGCCTACGTAACCTGGACCCCGCAACTCGCGGTCGCGCAGGCCAACGCGGCGGATGCCGCGTTTCAGGCAGGCAGTGACCTCGGGCACCTGCAGGGTATCCCCGTCTCGATCAAGGACCTTTTCGGCGTGAGCGGAATCCCGATCTATGCGGGGAGCCCGCGCGAACTGCCAGTACCCTGGCGCTCGGAAGGCCTTCTCATGCGCCGCCTGCGCCGGCAACTGGGCGTAATCATCGGCAAGACGCACATGGTCGAGTTCGCCTTCGGCGGCCTCGGTACGAACGCGCACTGGGGCGCCCCGCGCAATCCTCACGGCCCGGACCGGCTGCCGGGTGGCTCCAGCAGCGGCGCCGGTGTCAGTGTGGCCGAGGGTTCCGCCCTGCTCGCCTTCGCGACCGACACGTCGGGTTCCGCGCGGGTACCGGCCGCCATGACGGGAACGGTCGGGCTGAAGGTCACGCGGGACCGCTTGCCCCTGGATGGTGCGGTTCCGCTCAGTGACTCCCTCGATTCCTTCGGGCTCATCGCACGGGACGCCCGCGACATGGCGCACGCCTTCACGGCCCTCGACGCACGGCGGAGCGATTCACACGCGGCGCCGGCTCCGGCCCGGGCCTTCACGCTCGGTATTCCGGAACGGTTTTTCTGGACCGATGGTAGCGCGGGCGTGAACGAGGCGGTCGAGCGAGTTCGGGCCGCGATGGCGAAGGCGGGCGCGCGCATGCTGCCGCTGGAGCTGCCCCATAGCGAGGAGGCGTTCGACCTGTTCCGCGCCGGCGGACTGGCGGCACCAGAGCTGGACCGTTTCCTCGCCGACGAGCTTCCCGCGTGGCGGGAAACGCTCGACCCCGGGGTCCGCGCACGCGTGGACGCCGTCTCCGGCCTGACGGCGCGGGAGTACCTGCAGCGTGTGGCCCTGCTCCAGCGCTGGTCGACCGCGGCGGCACGGGCCCTGACAGACGTTGACGCCCTGATAACGCCGACGGTGGCGATCACGCCGCCGCGGCCGGAGGACGTGGCCTCAGTCGAGGCCTATCGGCGCACCAATCTCCTCGCACTGCGGAATACGGTCGTCGCCAATCTGCTCGGGCTTTGCGCGCTTACCCTCCCCGCGGGACGGGACGCCGCCGGCATGCCGGTGGGCCTTCAGCTGATCGCCGCGCCCCAGCGCGAGGCCGAGCTGCTCGCGATCGCCCAGGCGATCGAGCCGTTGACGCCTTGGCGGCAGGAGAAGCCCTGAACCGGAGGCGCGCCAGCACGGCCCTTGTCACACGGCGGTCTGCTCGGAGGGCTCCAGCGGGCGGCCATAGGCCCGGACGTGGACCAGGATGCGGCACCCGTTCTGGCTCGTGGACCAGTGACGCGTGCCCGGCGCATAGCTAATGAGATCGCCGGGCTCGAAGGACGTCCCGTCCGAGTCGATGAAATCCCCTTCCAGAACCAGGATCTCCTCGATCTCCTGGTGCTCATGCGGTGGCGTCGTTGCGCCAGGCGCGATCGACATGACGAAGCTCCCCGCGCCCTGCTCCGCGTCGTAGTTGATGGGCCGCCATGCCAGACCATCGACGGCCCGGCCATAGCGGTCATAGGGCCGCAACTCCGCATCGTGTACCGAGACGCTGTCGCGCGCGCCCCCGGATTGCTGCACTCGATCTTCAGCCATGAATCCCCGCGTGGTTGTCGGTGACTGCTTACGGTCAACCCTCCGAAATCCAGGCGCCCAAGTCAAACTCCCGGACGCACCCGTTGCAGACACGCCCGCCGATACCCGCTATGTACTGGGGTATCAACTTGCGCGCGCCGTACGCACTCGGGCGCGCCCCATTTTGGTGACCGGGGTGTTTCGTTCGGGCGAGGAACGGCGCTCCAATGCGTGGTCGCAGCGCAGGGAATTCTGAGCCGGCAACCGAGAAGGAGATCATCATGTCGCGAAGCGATACGGACGAGCAGCGGCGGAGCTTTCTCCGCAAGGCGGCGGCGGGCGTCGCGAGCGTTCCCGTGATCGGACTGGTCGGCGCGCAATCCGCCCGTGCCGAGAGGCTCGATCCCAATAACCCGCAAGCACAGTCGCTCAATTACGTCCACGATGCGAACGAAGCCGGCAGCGCGCGCACCGAGGGCGCGATCTGCGGCAACTGCACCCACTGGACCGGCGGCGACTCGCAATGGGGCGGCTGCAACATCTTTCCAGGCAAGGAGGTCAACCGGGACGGATGGTGCTCGGCGTGGGTTCAGGCCTGATCCAAGCCGAAGCCACCCTGGCGCAGGCCACGCGCCGCAATGCGACCGACGGTCCCCTCCGGGTGGTTCCCTACTTTGCAGACAGTCGGCTGATATGGGCGGCGCTTGCTTTGTTCAGCCTCCTGCCGCTCAGATATTGAGACGGTGGCGCTCATATTTGACGACAGCCTCGCCCAGGCTTCCGAGAAGCATGCCAAACGCGCCGACAATGAATAACCAGACGCCGACGTCCTTGACGAGGCCGTCCCATAGGAAGCAAATGCTGCCGACAAAGAACGAAAGGTTTCCGATCAAACCGAGACCGGTGTGAACCCAGCGGAACTCGGTGATGAGTTGGCCAACGCGCTTCGTATGCTGCTCCTGGTTCATGACCCTCCTCCGACGACGAGCCTGGAGTCAGTGTAGAAGTCTCCGGATCGACTCGAGGGGATATGCGGGGTTATACCCGTGTTCACCGCGCGGCAGGCATCAGCTGTGTCCGAGCGCACGTCCGGCGAAAATCAGCGGACATCGCTGCGACGAAGCAGAACAGTTCCGTCCAACTCGCAGATGCCGAGTTGGATGCGTCGTGCCCACCTGTCGGTAAGGAATTCGTAGTAATGGTAAGCGATGTCCCGGAGGTCACCGGGCTCGGACACGACCCGACTCACAAGCGCTTCCAAGGCTTCGCGGGAGATACGGCAGACGATCGTTTCGCCGCCATCTTGTACCTTCAGGCGGACTTCCGCGAGCTCCCCTGCCTCCACCAGATCACGAGTACTACCGAACTTCATTGACCGAGAATCCTTTCGGTGGCGAAACGTGCAGGGCGCGGATCATACCGGAGTCGCATGGCCCACCACGAAGAACTAGCGCAAATTCTTGGATGCTCTCGCGCTCGGCCTCATACCCGCGGCCATCGAGTTCCCGTAGCATCACGGGCATAACCGTGAATGGAAACCGCTGAGCATGGATGAAGACGCCCTGCAACCGGAGCCGAACGTACCCGGCGAACTCCAGGCGCTACCCACCGAGGTCCAGCGTGCCCGGTCCGCCGTCGTCGACGAGTACATGACCCACGCGGCGGGAGTGTTGCACCTCGGCGCCCACACAGGACAGGAGCGGGAGCAGTACGCGCAGATGGATCTCCCCGTGGTCTGGGTCGAGGCGCATCCGATCATTCACCGGCGTCTGCAGGCGAATATCGCGGCCTACCCGAACCAGTGGGCCCTATGCGGCCTGCTTGCGGATCGCGATGGTCGGCAGGTCGATTTCGGCCGCTCGGCCAACGTCGGCGGCGAGAGTTCGTCGATCTTTGGATTTGGCGTACACGCGCACGCGATGTGGCCCGATCAGGAGCTTCATATGATCGAGCGGGTGACGCTACCCACCGTAACGCTCGATTCCCTCCTGCAGGCGCACGGCGTCCGCGCGGCCGATCACGACTTCTGGGTACTGGATATTCAGGGGGCGGAATTGCTCGCGCTGCGCGGCGCGCGGCAAAGCCTGCGCGCGTGTCGTGCGCTCGTCATCGAGATAAGCACGGTGGAGGTTTATCGCGGCGGCGCGCTGTGGCCCGAAGTTCGCGATTTTCTCGAATTCGAAGGATTCTCGCCGGTCTGGCAGCCTGCTCGTGCACACGACGATATCTTGTTCGTGCCGACCCGATCGGCCGAAGCGAGACCGGCGCGCCAGCCCGCCGACTAGGAGTCACCATTTCCATTGAGAGACCGGACGAATGTCCTCACACGGGAGGGATCGGCTATGGTGGATGGTGCGATAGAGAGTTCTTCATTTTCTCGTCGAGCCCCGGCGTTTCACGGCGGGGGCTTTCTGTGCATGTCGCCACCGCAGGTTGGTCGCAGCGCGAGGGTCGAGTGTTCACGGGCAACGAAGTTGCTCCTTCCCCTTCTGTCATGTTGTCTTGACCGCGGAGTGACGTAACATCGCGGCCACTGCCAATTCGAAAGCAGTTCCCCGTATTTCGTCGCTATCCGATATCAAGCGATGTCCTAACCTCCCAGGAAAACGCAGCGAGCCCGCACGCGGGCAGGAGAGCAATCATGGAAATGCGCGCAGCAGTCGCGACCGAACCTGGCAAGCCGCTCAGCATTGAGACGGTGCATCTGGAAGGACCCAAGGCCGGCGAGGTCCTGGTCGAGCTGAAGGCGACCGGCGTGTGCCACACCGACGCGTATACGCTCTCGGGGGCGGATCCCGAGGGGCTATTCCCCGCAGTGCTCGGCCACGAGGGGGCAGGCATCGTGGCGGATGTTGGCCCCGACGTCCGTCATCTCAAGCCGGGCGATCATGTCATCCCGCTATACGTGCCCGAATGCCGCGAGTGCGAATACTGCACCAGCGGCAAGACCAACCTGTGCAGCGCCATCCGGACCACCCAGGGCGCCGGTGTGATGCCCGACGGCAGCAGCCGGATTCACCTGGGCGGCGATCCCATTCACCATTACATGGGTACGTCCACCTTCGCCCAGTACACCGTCGTGCCCGAGATCGCGCTGGCCAAAATCCGTGAGGACGCGCCCTTCGACAAGGTTTGTTACATCGGCTGCGGCGTGACGACCGGCATTGGTGCGGTGATCAATACGGCCGGCGTGCGCCCCGGCGACAACGTAGTGGTCTTCGGCCTCGGCGGCATCGGCCTCAACGTGATCCAGGGTGCGCGCATCTCCGGGGCCGACAAGATCGTCGGCGTCGACATCAATCCGGCGCGCCGCGAGATGGCCGAGAAGTTCGGCATGACTCATTTCGTCAATCCGGACGAGGTCGGCGGCGACCTCGTCCCCTATCTGGTGGACCTGACCGGCGGCGGCGCGGATTACAGTTTCGAGTGTGTGGGCAACGTCGAGCTCATGCGTCAGGCGCTCGAGTGCTGCCACAAGGGCTGGGGGACTTCAGTCATCATTGGCGTGGCCGGCGCCGGCGAGGAAATCCACACGCGCCCGGTTCAGCTCGTCACCGGGCGGACCTGGAAAGGCACGGCCTTCGGCGGTGCCAAGGGACGTACGCAAGTGCCGCAGCTCGTCGATTGGTACATGGAGGGGAAGATCAACATCGACGACATGATCACGCATACGATGCCGCTAGACCGGATCAACGATGCGTTCGACCTGATGCACCGCGGCGAGTCCATCCGCAGTGTCATCACGCTCTGAACCAGCACTGCGGCTCGGGCATTGCGCCCGAGCCGCAGAGAGGCCCCCGACTACCCTTGAGTAGCCGGCGCGGCTGCTGAAGGCTGCGAGCTACGCCGCCTTGCGGTTCTCGCCGAGACGCGCGTCCACCAGCGCCACGACCTCATCCAGCTCGGGCCGGCTCTTGCCCTGCTGCTTCGCGATTGCCTGCACCAGCCGATCCACGCGCTCGATGTTGGGCGCACCGGCGAACAACGCCCGTGCGGCCGACGACGGTCGGATCAGCGACTCGGCCGCATTGGCGTACTTCTCGAACGGCACCAGGTCCTCGGGCGCTGCGCCGAGGCCCTGCACGACTTCGAGCACCCAGTCGTAGACCGCGCGCGAGCGCTCCACGTCCGAGTTCACGGCCTCGTTCACCGGGATCATGTCGTCGGGCTGCACGCAACGGTAATTGCCCGTGATCAGCATGCTCCATTTCGCCATGGGCACGTAGATCGACTCGAACACCTTGAGCTTCACCGGCAGCTCGACCTGGCCCTCGCCTGTGTCGTAGCGAATCGCGTCGATATCCGATTCCAGGTCCCGCAGCATGGCCGTGTGGATGTCCGACTCGAAGCGCGCCGCCTTGAAGTTGGTCGGCAGCGAGACCTGCAGCGTGTTCGCGGGCTCCTCCGGCGGACGGAAGGCCTGCGGGTCCGGGCTGCAGAGGCTCATCGCGGCCGGGTCGAACGCGTCCCAGATGGTCGGATCGGTGTAGGCGTCACGCAGCGAGGAGACGTCCAGACCCGGGATGCGCGCCAGGTAGGTCAGCGGCGGCATGTTCATGATCGAGAGGCAGGGCACACCGGCCTTGGCCACTTCCAGCGTCAGCTCGCGCACACCGGGCGATTTGTACTGCGGCTCCTGCATGGCCAACGCCACCAGATCGAAATCAGCCGGATTCACCTCGCCCGGACCGGCGGCCGAGACGGCGCCCGGGGCGTTGCGCGATGCCACTTCCACCAGGCCGTCGTGACCCTTCGCGGGCATCTTCACGCGAAGGCCTTCGGCGTTGATCAGTTCCGCCTCTTCCGGCAGGCAGACCAGCTTGCAGTTGTGTCCGGCAAGCGACAGCTTGATGGCCAACAGCGAGCCGTAGGTGGCCCCCAGAATCAAAACGTCGTACTTTTTCGCCATGTATTTCACCGACTTGGAGTTGGGTGTCCGGATCTCGCGCCGCGCGCGCGGCCCCCGAGGGGCCAATCAGCCGGCTATTCTCTCATTTGTACGGCCCTAGTGGGCCATGGGCACTGCCCATCCATTCCGCGATGGCGATGGCGTTCGCGTCCGGCCTCGTCCTGGTCAATGTTCGCGTCAATGCGCACGTGTGCCGGCGCATGCAGTACGACCCAAGGCCGGCCGACCTGTCGCACGTTCCCGCAGCATGCTGTAATTGTCTTGCCAACCCCTCGAGGTACCCAATGAACCCAAGTTCGCAACCCGCGGTGGCCACCCCGCCACGCCTGGAGGCCGCGGCCCAGGCCTGTTCGCGGATCATTCTCGGCAAGGACCACGTGGTCCGCCTCGCGCTGGCCTGCCTGCTCGCTCGCGGTCATCTGCTCATCGAGGACACCCCCGGCGTCGGCAAGACCACGCTCGCGCATACGCTGGCGCAGGTACTCCATCTCGATTATCGCCGCATCCAGTTCACCAGCGATCTGCTGCCGGCCGACGTACTGGGGACCTCGGTGTTCGAGCGCGAGAGCGGCGTGTTCCGCTTTCATCCCGGTCCCGTATTCACCGAATTGCTGCTCGCCGACGAGATCAACCGCGCACCGCCGAAAACGCAGAGCGCCCTGCTCGAGGCCATGGAGGAGCAACAGGTCACGACCGAGGGCGAGACGCGGGCGCTGGGCCAACCCTTCTTCGTGATCGCCACGCAGAACCCGCGCGAGCAGGCGGGTACCTTCCCGTTACCCGAGTCCCAGCTCGACCGCTTTCTCATGCGCCTGTCCCTCGGCTATCCCGGACACAGCGCCGAGCGCGAACTCCTGGCCGGCAGCGACCGGCGACGCCTGATTGAGGACCTCGACCCGGTTTTGAGCCCGCAACAGCTGCTTGACCTGCAAGCGGCAGTCGACCGCGTCCATGCCTCGGCGGCCCTGCTCGACTATATTCAGGCGCTGCTTGCCGCATCGCGCACGGGCACACGCTTTGTCGCCGGGCTATCGCCGCGCGCCGGCGTCGGACTGCTATCGGCGGCGCGTGCCTGGGCGTTGCTCGACGGGCGTGATTACGCTCTGCCGGAGGACGTGCAGGCCGTACTCGGCCCGGTGGTCGACCACCGGCTGCAGACCACCGACGGCGCCACGCAGCAAACGCCCGGCGAACAACTGCGATCGGCCGTCGCGGTACCGTGAGACCCCATCCGCGATGACGGCCTTGTCCGGGATCCGCGCGGGCGTCGACCAGTGGTTTCAGCGGCGTACGGCCAGCACGGGTCCGCGCGTGGCCCTGAACCGTCGCCGCCTGTTCATCCTGCCGACCGGGCTCGGATGTACCTTCGCGGCCACGCTCGGCCTGCTGCTGTTTGGCTCGCTCAATTACGGCGCCAGCCTGGGCTTCGCCCTCACGTTCCTGCTCACGGGCTGCGGCGTCATCGGCATGCTGGAGAGCTACCGCAATCTCGAGGGGCTCGCCTTCACTTTCGCGCCGCCACCCGCGGTATTCGCCGGCGAAGTGGCCCAATTCCCCGTCGAGATCGAGGCGCCCGCGCGCGAGCGCTGGGCGGTCGAATTGGGGCGCGAAGGTACGGGGCAGACCATCCGCCGGGTTGCCCCCGGCGTGCCAACCATCGTGCAGCTCGCGCGCGAAACCAGGCACCGCGGACACGTGCCCCTGCCGCGGCTGACCGTCGCCTCCCGCTGGCCCCTGCTGCTGTTTTGCGTGTGGTCGCGCCTGGAACCGGCGGTCAGCGCCCTGGTCTATCCCGCCCCGATCGATCACGGCTACGCGCGCCCATGGGCCGACGGTGCCGAGATCGATGCCACCGGCACCGGCGGCGAGGAGGACTTCGCGGGCCTACGCGAGTACCGCCCCGGCGACTCGCCGCGCCGCATCGCCTGGAAGGCCCTGGCGCGCACGGACGAACTGCGGGTCAAGGCATTCGAGGCCGCCACCGCGGATGACACCTGGCTCGACTGGGCCAGCCTCGAGGGCCTCGCACACGAAGCACGGCTGGAACAGCTCTGCGCCTGGGTGCTGGCCGCCGAGCGAACGGGCCGCGCGTACGGCCTGATACTGCCCGACGCGCGCATCGCCCCCGCGAGCGGGCCCGAGCACCGCCGGCGCTGCCTCGAGGCGCTGGCGCTGGCGGCACCCGCCGGACCGGCGGCGACATGAGTTCGGACGCACTCTCCACGCCCGTGCTGCGCGGGCTAGCGGCCTCGGTGCTGGTCGCCGCCATCCCCCACGCGACCCACCTGCCGGTCTGGGTCAGCGCGCTCATCCCAGCTGCCTTGATGCTGCGACTCGGATTGAGACGGCCACCGGCGCGCTGGCTCCTGGTGCTGTTGGTCCTGCTGTGCTTCGCCGCGGTCCTGGCGCGCTTCCATACCATTGCCGGCGCGACCGCGGGCGGTGCCTTTCTCTCCGCGATGATCGCCCTCAAGTTCCTGGAAACCCGCAACACGCGGGACGCGGGTCTGCTGATCTGCCTGACCTACTTTCTGGCGGTTTCGGTCTTTCTGACCAGCGAATCGATGGCGACGACGGCATGGGTCCTGGCGTCGGTAGGCGTCACCACGGTCACCTTGCTGATTCTGGCCGCGCCCGAGGGTCCCTCACTGCGACAACACCTGGTGCATACCGGGCGCATCCTGCTGCAGGCCGCGCCGATCATGCTGGTGCTATTCGTCCTCTTTCCGCGACTGCCGCAGCCGTTGTGGGGCATGGAGAGCGGTTCCACCGCCCGCACCGGGCTCAGCGACACCATGGAGCCCGGGTCCATCACCCAGGTCATCCAGTCCTCCGAAGCCGCCTTCCGGGTGGAGTTCGCCGAAGGCGAACCACCCGCCCCGCCCCATTACTGGCGTGGCCCCGTCTTTTGGCAATTCGACGGACGGACCTGGGCACAGGGCGAGCGGCGCTCGCGGGAACTGGCCGAACCCGAGATCACGGGGACGACGATCGAGTACACGCTGATGCTGGCGCCGCACGATCGCCGCTGGCTGTTCGGTCTTGATTTACCGCTCGGTGCGGACGCGGAGCATGAACGCGCCGCCGGCTACCACCTACTCGCCCCGGAAGACGTCGAATCGGTGCGTCGGCTGCAGATGCGCTCGGCACTGCACTATCGGCTCGAGCCGGAGCTGCCTGCATCGCGACGGCAGCGCGCGCTCGAACTGCCCGCTCAGGCCGCGCCGCTGGCGCGCGAACTTGCCGCACGCTGGCGCGTCGAGGCCGAAGAACCGCGCGACATCGTGGACCAGGCGCTGACGCACTTCCGCGAGCGCGATTTCAGCTACACGCTGTCGCCGCCGGCAACCGGGGAGGCGCCGGTGGACGATTTCCTGTTCCGCACCCAGAGCGGCTACTGCGAGCACTACGCCAGCGCCTTCACGGTGCTCATGCGAGCCGCAGGGATCCCCGCGCGCGTGGTCACCGGCTATCTCGGCGGCGAAACCAACGACATGGGCGACTACATGCTGGTACGCCAGTCCGACGCCCACGCCTGGTCCGAGGTCTGGTTGCCCGAACGCGGCTGGACCCGGGTCGATCCGACGCAGGCGGTGTCGAGCGAGCGGGTCGAGAGCGGTGCCGGCAGCGTAGCCGGTGCAGACGATCAATTGGCGCTATTGTCGCGCAGCGACGGCTGGCTGAAGCAGGCCGCGCTCGCCTGGGACGCGGTCCACCACACCTGGAATCGCGTGGTCGTGGGCTACGGACCCGAGATGCAGCAGCGCCTGCTCCAGCGCCTGGGGCTCGCCGACCTCGGGCGATACGCCATGGCCGTCTTGGCGATCATGAGTGCCGGGGTGGCGCTGGCAGGCGTATGGCTGCTGACTGCGCGACGCCCTGCGCCCATGGAGCCGGCCCAGCGCTATTGGTCCAAAGCGCTCGCGCGGCTGCGCCGCGCCGGGATTGAGCCCGCCCTAGACGAAGGGCCACGGGATCTCGCCGCGCGGGTGCGCCGCGAGCGCCCCGACCTCGCGCCCGCCTTCGGCCGCGTGGTCCACAGCTATATCGCGCTGCGTTATCGCCCCCAGGTGCCGGAGGACGCCCTCGCGCGCCTTCGGCGGGCAGTCCACGCCTTTCGGCCGCGCAAACGTGCGCACGAGACGCGCACAGCCGAGCGCGCCGGCACTCAGAACCCACAGCCAGTCGAGCGGTGAGACGAACTAGGCGTAGCTGGGAGGCGTGGCCGGACTCGGCGCGGGGAAGTAATGTCCCCGGCGCAAGCAATAGCCCAGCCATTTGTGCAGGAAGCGATTGCGCTCCCACGAGCGATTCAGGGTCCGACGGGCCTCGAAGCGATAGCGGCCGCGGGGCAGGTGGAGGTTCATCGCCTCGGCCGTGCGGGCATCATGGTGAATGCGCACGTGCAAATCCGGCTCGTGTCGCAGTTCCTCGCCATTTTGGAACTGGTAGGTCAGGCGCAGCGTGGTCGTGTAGCGCGAACGCTGTACGACAATGACGTGCAGATCGATGCAGCCGTGTACGCGCGAGACGGCATGCTCGCCGACGGAGCCGGGACGCGGCATCAGCGTGCGCAGCCGAATGTAATTTTCCTCATACAAGGCCATCAGCCCCGGCAGGTTCCGCTGGGCCGCGGTCGAGAGGAATCTCGGCTGGGATTGGACTTGTTCCATGCACTCGCCGTTTGTGGTTGCACCTGGGCGCCGACGCCCAAGCGCCGTGAGGATACACGCTCGGCCTCGCGCCCCCAAGCCGACCCCCGCCATCAGGCCGCCGGCTGATGGCCTCGCCATACTGATCTATGCTGGTGGCAAACCTCGGGGGCGAATGAGCAATCCCCGCGTCGCTTGAACGACGGCGTATCGGCATTTTCGCCGATTACCAGAATCCGACCGCGGCAGGCCCATCCCCGCACAGAGTGGTCAGCATCATGGAATTCATCAAGCGCTTCTCGGAAACCACCTACGACGACATCGCCATCGTCGGCGGCAAGGGCGCCGCGCTTGGCGACATGTTCCGCGAACTGTCGGCGGCCGGCGTGCGCGTGCCCAATGGCTTTACCGTGACCGCCGAGGCCTTCCGCTATTACATCCGGCACAACGGCCTCGACGAAGAGATCGCGCGATTGCTGCACGGACTCGACCCCAGCGACACCCAACGGCTGTCGGATGTCGGCGGCATCATCCGCGCCGGCATCGCTCACGGTGACATGCCCACCGATCTGGGTGAGGCCATCGTGGCGTCCTATCGCGAGCTGGCGACCGAGTACGGGCACAACCCCGATGTGGCGGTGCGCAGCTCGGCCACGGCCGAAGACCTGCCGGACGCCTCGTTTGCCGGCCAGCAGGACAGCTATCTGAACGTCCGCGGGACACGCAACCTGGCGACCACCTGCAAGGCGGTGTTCGCGTCGCTATTCACCGACCGCGCCATTGCGTATCGCGCGCACTATGGGTTCGACCATCTTGAGGTGGCGCTTGCGATCGTGGTGCAAAAGATGGTGCGCTCCGATGTCGGCGAATCCGGGGTCATGTTCACCCTCGACACCGAGAGCGGGTACCGCGACGCCGTGTTCATCACCGCGGCCTATGGGCTGGGCGAGAACGTGGTCCAGGGCACGATCAATCCGGACGAGTTCTACGTGCACAAGCCCAAGCTGGCGGAGGGCTTCGCGCCGATCCTGCAACGCCACCTCGGCAGCAAGGAGCAGAAACTCGTCTATTCCTCCGAGAACGTCCGCGGCAACTCGACGCGCAACGTGGCCGTGCGCGCGGACGATCAACGGCGCTTCTGCATCGAGGACGAGACGGTGCTGGCCCTGGCGCGGCAGGCCGCGCGGATCGAGCAGCATTACTCGGACCGCGCCGGCGCGCCGCGCCCGGTGGATATCGAGTGGGCCCGCGACGGCCATACCGGCGAGCTGTTCATCGTCCAGGCCCGACCCGAGACCGTGCAATCGCGCATGGACGGTGCCACGGCGCAGGAAACGTTTCACTTGCAGGAGCGCGGCGAGGCGCTGGCACAGGGCAAGAGCGTCGGCCGGAAAATCGCCGCCGGCCGCACGCGCATCATCCTGGAAGCCGCCGACATGCATCAGCTACACGACGGCGAGATCCTGGTCACCGATATCACCGATCCCGACTGGGAGCCGGTGATGAAGCGGGCCGCGGCCGTGGTCACCAATCGCGGCGGGCGCACCTGCCACGCCGCGATCATCGCCCGCGAGCTGGGGATCCCGGCGGTCGTCGGCTGTAGCGATGCCACCGCCATGCTCAGTGACGAACGCGAGGTCACGGTCTGTTGCGCCGAAGGCGACGCCGGTTATGTCTACGACGGCGCGCTCGCGTACTCGCGCGAGCGTATCGACCCGGAGGCGATCGAACCCACGGCGACCAAGCTGATGCTCAACGTCGGCGATCCGGGCCAGGCGTTCGGCGCCTCGCTGTTGCCGTCCGACGGCGTGGGCCTGGCGCGGCTGGAGTTCATCATCGGCAACTCCATCGGCATCCACCCGCGCGCCATATTGGACTACGACACCGCCGAGCCGGAGGTGCGCGAGGCCATCGATACCCGTTCGGCCGGCTATACGGATGCAAGACAATTCTACGTCGATCGTATCGCTGAAGGTGTCGGCACGATCGCGGCCGCATTCCACCCACGTCCGGTCATCGCGCGCCTGTCCGACTTCAAGTCGAACGAATACGCCTCGCTGATCGGCGGCCAGCGCTTCGAGCCTGGCGAAGAGAACCCCATGCTCGGGTTTCGCGGCGCCGCGCGCTACTTCGACCCCGGATTCCGCGAGGCCTTCGCGCTCGAGTGCGAAGCGCTGTGCAAGGTGCGCACGAACATGGGGATGAACAACCTCGCGCTGATGGTTCCGTTCGTCCGCACGCCGGAGGAAGGCCAACGCGTACTCGCGCTCATGGCCGAGCAGGGTCTCGCGCGTGGTGTCGATGGACTCGAGATCTATCTGATGTGCGAGATCCCGACCAACGCCCTGCGCGCCGACGAATTTCTGGCCGATTTCGACGGCTTTTCGATCGGCTCCAACGACCTGACCCAACTCACGCTGGGCATCGATCGCGACGCGGGGGCACTGGTCGAGGCCGACGAGCGCGACCCGGCGGTCCTGTATCTCATCGATCGGGCCATCGAAGCCTGCCAGCGCCACGGCAAGTACGTCGGCATCTGCGGTCAGGCGCCATCGGATTTTCCCGAGTTCACCGAGCATCTGGTCGGGCGCGGCATTGGCTCGCTCTCGTTCAACGCCGACAGCCTGCTGACGATGAAACAGCTTACCGCCCGGGTCGAGCGCGGCGTGGGCGCGACTTCGCAAGCAGCCGGCTAAGTCAGAAGTTCGCGCGCCGAACACCCAGCGCAACCGCATCATGGCGGCGTTTCCGGACCATTCGGAGACGCTGCACACCCGGCCACGCGAGTTCGCGGACTGCGCCGCCGATGGCGCGCCCCTTGCGATCCCGACCGAATTATCGATAATGGCCGCGCGCAGCCCTGCCGAAGGAGTGTCGGCCGGGCTGCATCCGTTCGGGCCGTGGAGCGCAGATGGCGAAAGAGGACCACATCGAGATGGACGGCACGGTGATCGACACCCTGCCGAATACCATGTTCCGCGTCGAGCTGGACAATGGGCACGTCGTAACTGCCCATATCTCCGGCAAGATGCGTAAGCACTACATCCGTATCCTGACCGGTGACCGCGTCACCGTTCAGCTTACCCCGTACGACCTGTCGAAGGGACGGATCACCTACCGTTCCCGCTGATTCGGGTGAGTACGTTGGGCCGTATCCAACGCCGCTGCGATTCGCGCGGCCCGGTTCGGGAACTCGCCGCTCTGCCATGAGACCGTCGGTCGAACCTCAGTTCGACTAGTGGCCATGCGGGTATTTCGGTAACAAGCTTCGGTCGGGCTAAAGCCCGACCTGCTCCCGTGAAGCGGCGTACCCAAAAGAAAGGGCGAGCCAGCGCTCGCCCTTTCCGGTCGGCTTGGACTCGCCGCGATGCGGCTCAGTGAACCGCCTCTTCCGGCGTTTCCACCTCCAGCGACAGGCCCTCACCCGAGGCATCCGTGGTGATGTTCACCCGGCCACCCTTGCTGAGCCGGCCGAACAGCAGTTCGTCCGCCAGCGGCCGCTTGACCTGCTCCTGGATGACCCGCGCCATGGGCCGCGCGCCCATCGAACGATCGTAGCCATGGTGAGCCAGCCATGCCCGGGCGCCTTCGTCGACGTGCAACGACACCCGCTTTTCCTCGAGCTGCGTTTCGAGCTCGATGATGAACTTGTCGACCACGTTCGCGATGGTGCGCTCCTCCAGCGACTTGAACTGAACGATGGCGTCGAGCCGATTGCGGAACTCCGGCGTGAACGTGCGGCTGATCACGCCCATTACGTCGCCGGAATCCTCGGCGGCGTGGAAGCCGATCGAGCGGCGCGACAGGGTCTCGGCACCCGCGTTCGTCGTCATCACGATGGCGACGTTGCGGAAATCCGCCTTGCGACCGTTGTTGTCGGTCAGCGTGCCGTGGTCCATCACCTGCAGCAGCAGGTTGAACACGTCCGGATGCGCCTTCTCGATCTCGTCGAGCAACAGCACCGAGTACGGGTTCTGGATCACCGCGTCGGTCAGTAGTCCGCCCTGGTCGTAGCCGACGTACCCGGGCGGCGCGCCGATCAGGCGCGAGACGGTATGGCGCTCCATGTACTCGGACATGTCGAAGCGCAGCAACTCCACACCGAGCACCTTGGCCAGCTGACGCGTCACTTCGGTCTTGCCGACACCGGTCGGACCGGCGAACAGGAAACTGCCGATCGGCCGATCCTGCGTGCCCAGGCCCGAGCGCGACATCTTGATCGCCGCACCCAGTGTGTCGATGGCCTCATCCTGCCCGAAGACCAGCATCTTGAGATCGCGCTCCAGTGTGCGCAGCACCGACAGGTCCGTGCGCGACACGTTGCGCGCGGGGATCCGCGCCATACGCGAGATGACCGACTCGATGTCGTTGACCCCGATGGTCTTCTTGCGCTTGTTCTCCGGCTGAAGACGGCGATTGGCGCCGGCCTCGTCGATCACGTCGATCGCCTTGTCGGGCAGATAGCGATCATTGATGTAGCGCCCGGACAGTTCCGCGGCCGAACGCAGTGCGCTGTTGGTAAAGCGCACCTTGTGGAACTCCTCGAAGCGGCCCTTGAGCCCCTTGAGAATGGAGATCGTCTCCTCGACCGAGGGCTCGCTAACGTCGATCTTCTGGAATCGCCGCGCCAGCGCACGGTCCTTCTCGAAGACGCCGCGATACTCCTGATACGTGGTCGAGCCGATGCACTTGAGCTCGCCCGAGGCCAGCATCGGCTTGATCAGATTGGACGCATCCATCACCCCGCCGGACGCCGCACCGGCGCCGATGATGGTGTGGATCTCGTCGATGAACAGGACCGCGTGCTTTTCCTTCTTGAGCTGCGCCAGGATCCCCTTGAGGCGCTTCTCGAAATCGCCGCGGTACTTGGTGCCCGCGACCAGCGCGCCCATATCGAGCGAGAAGATTTTCGCGTCGGCCAGGATCTCCGGCACATCGCCGTCGACGATGCGCTTGGCCAGGCCTTCGGCGATGGCGGTCTTGCCGACACCGGCCTCGCCCACCAACAACGGGTTGTTCTTGCGTCGGCGGCAAAGAATCTGCGTGGTCCGCTCGATCTCCGGATCACGCCCGATGAGCGGATCGATCGACCCCGCCAGGGCCTTCTCGTTCAGGTTGGTGGCGAAATTCTCGAGCGGCTGACGCTCACCGTCGCCCTGGTCGGCGACGCTCTCGCTGGATTCCTGCTCGCTCTCTTCGCTCTCCTCGCCGGAGACCTTGGAGATGCCGTGCGAAATATAATTGACCACGTCGAGCCGGCTGATGTTCTGCTCGGAAAGCAGATACACCGCATGTGATTCCTGCTCACCAAAGATGGCCACGAGGACATTGGCCCCGGTGACCTCCTTGCTGCCGGCCGACTGCACGTGAAACACAGCACGCTGCAGCACCCGCTGGAAGCCGAGCGTGGGCTGGGTCTCGCGCGCATCATCGCCGTCGAGCAGCGGCGTATTCTCCTCGACGAACTGCTCCAGGGCACGCCGTAACCGTTCGATCTCCGCGCCGCAGGCGCGCAGAACCGAGGTGGCGGTCGGGTTGTCGAGCAGCGCCAGCAAGAGGTGCTCGACCGTCATAAATTCATAACGCCGTTCACGCGCTTCCTTGAAGGCGCTGTTGAGCGTGAATTCGAGCTCTTTGCTCAGCATGATCTTCCTCGGGCCTTATTCAGGCCTCCTCCATCGAGCACAGCAGCGGATGCTGGTGCTCTCGAGCGTACCGATTCACCTGGTTGACTTTCGTCTCCGCGATATCGGCGCTGAATACACCGCATACGCCTTTGCCCCGAGTATGAACGTGTAACATGACCTGCGTCGCCTGCTCACGGTCCATGCGGAAGAAATGTTCCAGCACGTGAACCACGAACTCCATCGGCGTGTAGTCGTCGTTCAGCAACAGGACCTTGTACAGCGGCGGCTGCGTGACCTCGGGTTCCGAGCTCTCGACCGCGGTATCTTCGCCGTGTCGGGGATCGTGCTCGCTCATGAGGTCATTCTACCGTTCTCGCTGCAGCCTCACCATCAGCAGGAACCCCGGATCGACCAGGACAGCAGCGGTGTTCGTTGCCCTGTAATGTAGGCCTCGCCGCGCCGTTTTCAACCCGCGGTCCGGCTGTAATGCCGCTTTTTCGACCACGCCGCGCCCGTGGAAATTCCGCGCGCCTCCAGCCTCCCCGCTGTGAGCGCAGGTGCGCCGGACACTGACCCTTGGAAGACATTGTACGGCAGGTACAAGCCCCCCGCAGGCGCTGCCGCCCCGCGCGACAGCATGCTACAGTTCGGCCCAACCCCCGCATGCGCTCGGCACTATGTACCCTAGCGTCTGGACGCCCCACATGACGGTCGCCGCCGTCGTCGAGCAGGACGACCGCTTCCTCGTGGTGGAGGAGATGGCCGAAGGCCACCGCGTGTTCAACCAGCCCGCCGGCCACCTTGAACCGGACGAGAGTCTGCTCCAGGCGGTCATACGCGAGGTGCTGGAGGAGACCCGCGGCCACTTCCGGCCACAGAACCTCGTCGGCCTGTATCGCTGGTGCAATCCGGCCACTCTGGAGACGCACATGCGCGTGACCTTTTGCGGCACGCTCAACGGCAGCGATCCGGAACGGCCGCTGGACGACCCGATCATCGAGCCCCATTGGCTCAGCTATGACGACCTCCGGGCACTCGACGGCGAACTGCGCAGCCCGCTGGTGCTGTCCTGCATCGACGACTATCTGCGCGGCTGCCGTTATCCACTCGAGTTGCTACGCGACTTGGGATGAGGTCCGTGCCGCGGTGCGCGCTGCAGGCCCTGTGTACCGCGGCCGTGATCGCCTTACCGCAGGCGAGCACAGGCGCGCCACCGCTCACCGAAGTGCCGCCGGCGGTCAACGTGTGCTGGGGCTACGGCTGCGATCGCAGCAAGCGCCTGATGCTGCCGGCCGCGGCCTGGCGCAGCGTGCAGGCGATGTTCGCCTCCCCGGCGCCGAGCGCCACCGCCGAGCGCGAACGGATCGCCACCGCCATCGCGCGCATCGAGACCGCAGTGGGCACCATCACCGGAACACACGCCGATCGCGGCGGCAACATCGCCGGCTCGGGGCAACCGGGCCAACTCGACTGCATCGACGAGTCGCGCAACACCGCCGGCTATCTGCATATCCTCGCGGAGCACGGGCTGCTGCGCTGGCACAGGGTCGGCGCACGGCACAAACGCCTGCCATGGATCTTCGACCAACACTGGACCGCCACGGTGGTCGAGCACGAGGACGGCAGCCGCTGGGCGATCGACGCCTGGTTCCTGGATAATGGCAGCCGGCCTCATGTGCAACCACTCGACGCCTGGCTCGCCAAGGCCGAGCTGCCGCCGAACCCCGACGCCCCATGAACGAGACCGCAGCAACCGATCGCCCCCAGCACATCGTCGTCGGCATCTCCGGCGGCGTGGATTCCGCCGTCGCCGCGCTGGAGCTACTGGAGCACGGTCACCGCGTGACCGGGTTATTCATGAAGAACTGGGACGACCCCGACGATCCCGGCCATTGCAGCGTGCCCCACGATCTCGCTGCCGCCCGAGGCGTATGCGAACAGCTCGGGATCAGCCTGCAGCAGGTCGACTTCACGGCCGAATACTGGCACCGCGTGTTCGAGCATTTCCTGGCCGAGTACGCCGCCGGGCGCACGCCCAATCCCGATATCCTGTGCAACCGCGAGATCAAGTTCGGCGCGTTTCTCGAGCATGCCCGCGAGTTGGGCGCCGATGCGATCGCGACGGGCCACTACGCCCGGGTGGAGCACGCGGGCGACGGGCCACGGCTCCTGCGCGGGCGCGACCCGGGCAAGGATCAGAGCTATTTTCTGCACGCCATTGACGGGCAAGCACTCGCGTATACACGCTTTCCGCTGGGCGACATGACGAAGGCCGAGGTCCGCGAGCGCGCCCGGGCCGCGGGGCTCGCGAACCACGACCGGCCCGACAGCACCGGCATCTGCTTTATCGGCGAACGCCACTTCCGGGAGTTCCTGTCGACCTACCTACCGGCGCAGCCCGGGCCGATCGAGACGCCCGAGGGCGAACGGGTCGGCGAACACGCGGGGCTGATGTACTACACCCTGGGTCAGCGCCAGGGGCTCGGGATTGGTGGCGGCGCGGGGTTGCCGGGCCAGCCCTGGTACGTGCTGGCCAAGGATCTCGCACGCAAGGTACTGATCGTGGGCCAAGGCCACGACCACCCCTGGCTGCAGGCCAAGGGCCTATGCACGGAGACGGCGCATTGGCTCAGCCCCACGCCGCCACGACTGCCCTGTACGGCCGAAATCCAGGTGCGCTATCGCCAGCGACCGGTACCCTGCCGGCTCGAAGCCGCCGACCACCGCGGGCTCCAGGTCCATTTCGACCAGCCGATCCGGGCGGTCACGCCCGGCCAGTCGGCCGTGTTCTATCAGGCCCAGCACTGCCTCGGTGGCGCGATCATCGCGGACACGCTCCCGGAGGCCATCGCCACGCGCACCGCCGAACACGGCTGAAGCGCTCCGCACCGGACGCCACCCGCCGATCCCGCGCAGCCTGCTAGACTGCGCGCCGCCCCGGCCGGCTCATGCCTGCGCCGAGGTCACGAGCCATCACAACCGCGAATACACCGATGCAGAAATCCCTGCGCAATCAAGCGGTCGCCATATCCGGGCTGATGCAATGCTGCCGCCTCGTACGCGAACTCGCGCGCGAGGGCCGCGTGGACGAAGGGCAGTTCGCCTGTGCGCTCCATCCGGTGTTCATGATCGATGCCGCCACGGTCGACGAGGTGTACGGTGAGGCGGAGTGCCGCCGGGCGGCTCTGAGCACGCTGCGCAGCCAGCTCGGCGCCGGTGACAGCGTGCGCGATATGGAAGCGACCCGCTACGCCGCCACGCTGCTGCATCTGGAGCGTAAGCTCATGCGCCGCAGCGACCTGCGGGACCGCTTGCGCGAAGGCCTCGAAGCCGCCTGCCGTCAGCGGGATCACTTTTCCGCCACGCACGACAATGTCGTCGCGCGACTCGCCGACCTCTACGGCGAGACGCTCAGCACGCTCAAGCCGAAGGTCATGGTGCGCGGGGAATCGCGCTTCCTGGAGAACCCGACGACCGCCAACCGGGTGCGCGCGTTGCTGCTCGCGGGGGTGCGCTCGACCGTGCTCTGGCGCCAATGCGGCGGCACGCGGCTGAAGCTGATCCTGGGCCGATCACGGCTGCTGCAAGCGGCGCGCGAGGCCGAAAGCGACTAACCGGAATCGGCGCCGACGTGTCCCCCGCGGACGGCTGCGCGGTGGATCCTACGGTCCCTGCCGAGCGACCGGCCCCCGCCGATTCAGTCGGGCTGAAACGCTTTCCAGGGGTTGTAGGTCGGGCTTCAGCCCGACCGAAGCGCCCGCAGGCGCTTACGAGGTCTCGCCCTCCCCGGCGCTCGAGGTGTGGGAGGCAACGAGGTTGCCCAACTGATTGAGCATGTCCATGGGCATGGGGAAGACAATCGTCTTGGAGTTTTCCTGGCTGATCGACTGCAGCGTCTGCAGATAGCGCAGCTGGATGGCGCGCGGGTCCTCGCCCAGGCGCGTAGCGGCTTTGACCAGGTTCTCGGCCGCCTGCAGCTCGCCTTCGGCATTGATGACCCGGCTGCGCCGGGCGCGCTCGGCCTCGGCCTGCTGCGCGATCGCCCGGACCATGCTCTCGTCGATATCGACGTGTTTGATCTCCACGTTCGCTACCTTGATGCCCCACTGGTCCGTGTGCGAGTCCAGGATCTGCTGGATGTCGTCGTTGAGCTTGTCGCGTTCGGACAGCATTTCGTCGAGGTCATGCTTCCCGAGTACCGAGCGCAGGGTGGTCTGAGCGAGCTGGCTGGTGGCGTTGTAGAAGTGCTCGACGTTGATGATCGCGTTCTGCGCATCGACCACGCGGAAGTAAACCACCGCGTTGACCTTGACCGAGACGTTGTCGCGCGAGATCACGTCTTGGCTGGGTACGTCCATGGTGATCACGCGCAGGTCCACGCGCTCGATGGTCTGCACGACCGGGATGACGATGATCAGGCCCGGCCCCTTCACGCCGGAGAAGCGCCCGAGCGTGAAGACGACGCCCCGTTCGTACTCGCGCAGGATGCGTAGCGCGCTCGCCAGAAAGACGAGGACGAGCGCAATGATGATGCCCCAAGCAATTGCCATGACTATTCCTCCGGATGCGGGTCTGCCTCGACCTTGAGGACGAGGCCGTTCCTTTCGACGACACGGACCGTACGGCCCGCCGGGATGGGGTGATGACTGCGCGCCTGCCAACGTTCGCCCAGCAGGAAGACGGTACCGCGCTCAGGATCGACCGGTTCGAGCACCTCGCCACGCGCGTGCGCGATCTCCTGACTACCGCTGACCACGGGCAGGCGCAACGAGCGCACGGCGAGCCAGACGAGTCCGCCCATGACCGCCGTACTGAACACGGCCATGGCCGCGATCGCGCCCGTGTCGATGGAGAAACCCGGAACATCGGTATCCATGAGGATGATCGAGCCGACAACCATGGCGACGGCACCGCCGATCCCGAGGATGCCAAAACTGGGCGCGAAGGCCTCGGAGATCATCAGCAGGATGCCGAGCACGATCAGCAACAGCCCGGCATAGTTCACCGGCAGCAGCTGCAAGGCATAGAGTCCCAGCAGCAGCGAGATGCCGCCGATGGTGCCGGGGACGAGCGAGCCAGGGCTGTAGCCCTCGAGCAGGAGGCCGTAAATGCCGACCATCAACAACAGATAGGCGACGGTTGGGTTGGTGATGACCGCCAGCAGCTCGCTGCGCCAATCGGGCGCGCGGTGGTCAACACCCAGATCCCGCGTCGCCAGCGTGACCGATTCGCCGGCGACCCGCACCGTGCGGCCGTCGGCCTGGTTGAGCAGGTCCCGCACCGAGCTCGCGGTGAGTTCGGCCACGTTCTGCTCGACCGCCTCCTGCGCCGTCAGGCTGGCGGCCTCGCGCACGGCACGCTCGGCCCAATCGGCATTGCGGCCGGTTTCCTGGGCCAGGCTGCGCAGCCAGGCGGCCGCATCGTTGATGGCCTTCTGCTCACCGGCGGAGGGGGCGCCTGCGCCATCGTCCTGTCCGGTCGGTGAGTTGCCGCCCTCACCGTCGCCCGTGCCCTCGCCGCCCGACTCGGCGCCACTCTGATCCTGGCCACCCCCCTCGTTCTCGGGCGGATCGCCGCCGGGCGCGGGCGAACCGCCGCCCATGCTGATCGGGGTCGCCGCGCCGACGTTGGTCGCGGGGGCCATGGCGGCAAGATGACTGGCGTAGAGGATGTAGGTGCCGGCGCTGGCGGCCTGCGCGCCCTCCGGGGCGACCCAGACGGCGACGGGCACGGGCGAGGAACGGATGGCCTGGACGATGTCGCGGGTCGCGACCACCAGCCCGCCCGGCGTGTTGAGGCGAACAACGACGATGCGGTGGCCGCCCGCGGCAGCGTCCTCCAGGGAGCGGGTCAGGTAGTCGGTCGTGGCTGGGCCGATGGCGCCCTGAACCTCGAGCAGCATGGCTTGGCCGTTGCCCTCAGAACGCGCGCTGCCGGTGTCAGCCGGTACCGCAGCGCCGGCCGCCAGCAGCAGGCCGCCCAACAAGACCAGGATCGCGCCAATTCGCCGCATGGGTTCCTCCCCCATCCCTGCCGCCGGCATCCGGCCGGCGGGTCAGTCCCAATAGTAATCGATTGTGATCTCTTCGTCGGCGTCGATTGCACGCAGGGCGTAGAGATGGAAGCCGTTGAACTCGGCGTTCGGGTGCGGGCTGTGGTTGAGATACCGCAGCCGGCTAAGCCCACGGCGCCCGATCCAGCCGCCGTCGTCCGCCTCGATCCACAGCACGTGGGAACCATTGCGCTGGGCCGCCGGCCCCAGATACGAGCCGATATACAGACCCCGTTTGATGGGAACGCGCGCGAACAGCCCCCAGCCGTGGATCGGCGAGGATTCCACGTAAACCAGCTCGCGCGTGCGCCGTTCCGCGGCCTTCTCCGCCGCGTTGGGAGGCCAGCTCATCAGCTGGCCGCGTCGGTGGCGACGCCGAAGGCGTGCTCGCGCAGCTTATGGACCTCGTCGCGCAGGCGCGCGGCCTCCTCGAACTCCAGGTTCTGGGCGTGTTCCAGCATCTTCTTCTCCTTGTCCTCGATCGCCTTGGCCAGCTCCTTGGGCGACATCGATTGGTATTCGCTGGCGATCTCGGCCACGCGGGCGAAGCGCTCGGCCGTGCCCGGCGCCCCCGCGTGAGCGCCCTCCATGACATCGGTCACCGCCTTGCGGATGCCTTGCGGCGTGATGCCATGCTCCTTGTTGAAGGCGACCTGCCTGGCACGGCGGCGCTCGGTCTCATCCATGGCGCGCTTCATCGACCCGGTAATCTGGTCCGCATAGAGGATCGCGCGGCCCTCCACGTGGCGTGCGGCGCGGCCGATGGTCTGGATCAGCGAGCGTTCGGCGCGCAGGAAACCCTCCTTGTCGGCGTCGAAGATGGCCACCAGTGCGACCTCGGGCATATCCAGGCCCTCGCGCAACAGGTTGATGCCGACCAGAACGTCGAACTTGCCCAGGCGCAGATCGCGGATGATCTCGACGCGCTCGACCGTATCGATGTCCGAGTGCAGGTAGCGGACCCGGACGCCGTGCTCGGACAGATAGTCGGTCAGATCCTCGGCCATCTTCTTGGTCAGCGTCGTGATCAGGACCCGCTCGTCGCGCTCGGCACAGCGGTTGATCTCCGACAGCGCATCGTCGACCTGCGTGCCCACGGGCCGCACCTCGACCTCCGGGTCGACCAGCCCGGTGGGACGCACGACCTGCTCTACGACCTGGTCGGCGTGGCGCGCCTCGTAGTTGCCGGGCGTGGCCGAGACGAAGACGGTCTGCGGCGCCATGCGCTCGAATTCCTCGAACTTGAGCGGCCGGTTGTCCATGGCCGAGGGCATGCGAAATCCGTAGGTGACCAGCGTCTCCTTGCGCGAACGGTCGCCCTTGTACATCGCCCCCACCTGGGGGATGGTCACATGGCTCTCGTCGACGATCAGCAGCGCGCCCTTGGGCAGGTAATCGAACAGACACGGCGGCGGCTCGCCGGAATTGCGCCCCGAGAGATAACGCGAGTAATTCTCGATGCCCGAGCAGTAGCCGAGTTCGTTGATCATCTCCAGATCGAAGCGCGTGCGCTGTTCCAGGCGCTGCGCCTCGACCAGCTTGTCCTGGGCGCGCAACGTCTCGAGCTGCTCGGCCAGCTCCGCCTTGATGTGCTCGATCGCCTCGAGCAGGCGCTCGCGGGGGGTCACGTAGTGCGTCTTCGGATAGACGGTGAGCCGCGGAACCTTGCGCAGGACCTCCCCGGTCAGGGGATCGAAGAAGGCTAGGTTCTCCACCTCGTCGTCGAACAACTCCACGCGGATGGCCTCGTCGTCCGACTCGGCCGGGTGGATGTCAATGACCTCGCCGCGCACACGATAGGTGCCGCGCCGTAGCTCGACGTCGTTGCGCTGATACTGCATCGCCGCCAGCTTGCGCAGGATCTCGCGCTGGTCGATGCGGTCGCCGCGGTCCAGATGCAGCACCATCTTCAGATAAGCCTGCGGATCGCCCAGGCCGTAGATGGCGGAGACCGTGGCGACGATGATCACGTCGCGGCGCTCCAGCAGCGCCTTGGTCGCCGACAGGCGCATCTGCTCGATGTGCTCGTTCACCGAGGCGTCCTTCTCGATGAACGTGTCCGAGGACGGCACGTAAGCCTCGGGCTGGTAGTAGTCGTAGTAGGAGACGAAGTACTCGACCGCATTATCGGGGAAGAACTCCCGCATCTCCCCGTAGAGCTGCGCCGCCAGCGTCTTGTTGTGCGCCAGGATCAGCGCCGGACGCTGCTCATGCTCGATGACGTTGGCCATCGTGAAGGTCTTGCCCGAGCCAGTGACGCCCAGCAGGGTCTGGTACATCAGCCCGCTATCAAGGCCCTCGCATAACTGGGCGATCGCCTGCGGCTGGTCGCCCGCCGGCTCGAACTGCTTTGCGATGCGCAACGGTTTGGACATGTCAGCCCTGGAACGGTAGAGTTTCGCACTTGCCTTTGAACTCCGTGGGGAGTCCGTCGGACTCGCCATCATAAATCACCGCCGTTCGCTAGGAATACCATCGTGACCGTGCAGCTCTCCGACCGCGTTCAACAGATCAAGCCCTCTCCCACGCTCGCCGTGACCGCTCTCGCCGGCTCGCTCAAGGCCCAGGGCCGCGATGTCATCGGCCTGGGCGCGGGGGAGCCCGATTTCGATACGCCGCGCCACATCAAGGACGCCGCGATTACCGCGATCAACGAGGGCCAGACCAAATACACCGCGGTCGACGGCACGGCCGAACTCAAGCAGGCGATCGTGGACAAGTTCCACCGCGACAACGGCATCGACTACAAGCCCGAGCAGATCCTGGTCTCCAGTGGCGGCAAGCAGAGTTTCTACAACCTCGCGCAGGCGCTGCTGAATCCCGGTGACGAGGTGGTCATCCCGGCACCCTACTGGGTCTCCTACCCGGACATGACCCTGCTCGCCGGCGGCAAGCCGGTGATCGTCTCGGCCGGCGCCGAGCAGCGCTACAAGATCACGGCCGCGCAGCTCGAACAGGCGCTAACGCCCAAGACGCGCCTGGTAGTGATCAACAGCCCCTCGAACCCGACCGGCATCGCCTACAGCGCCGACGAACTCGCCGCGCTGGGCGAGGTGCTGGCGCGCCATCCGGAGGTCGTGGTCGCCACCGACGACATGTACGAGCACATCCTCTGGAGCGACGAGCCGTTCTCCAACATCGTCAACGCCCGTCCAGACCTGTACGACCGCGCGGTGGTGCTCAACGGCGTCTCCAAGGCCTACTCGATGACCGGCTGGCGCATCGGCTACTGCGGCGGCCCGCAGAACCTGATCGGCGCGATGAAGAACATCCAGTCGCAAAGCACGTCGAACCCGACCTCGATCTCGCAGGCGGCCGCCGTGGCCGCGCTGACCGGCGATCAGGAATGCGTGGCCGAGATGGTCACGCAATTCCGCGAGCGCCATGACTTCCTGGTCGAGGCACTCAACGGCATCAAGGGCATCGAGGCCATTCCGGGCGACGGCACGTTCTACACCTTCGCCCGCGCTCAGGAAGCCCAGGACGCCTACGGTGCGAAGGACGACGTCGAGTTCTGCTCGAGCCTGCTCGATGAGACCGGTGTCGCCGTGGTGCCGGGTTCCGCGTTTGGCGCACCCGGTTACATGCGGCTGTCGTTCGCGACCAGCATGGATAATCTCAAGAACGCCGTGGATCGCCTCGGCGGCGCCCTCGGGCGCGCTTGACCGTTCGGGAGCCGGTCAGTACCATCCGGCTCCCCGCAGGTTCCATTCCCCGGTAGCTCAGTTGGTAGAGCGGGTGACTGTTAATCACTAGGTCGGCGGTTCGAGTCCGTCCCGGGGAGCCATTTCCAATCGTCCCAGCGGTTTCCCGCGAGCCGCGGTTCCGTGCCCCACTCCAGCGGTATCCGGTGGATGCGCGGACATCACCCTGCGCGCGCAACCGCGCGCCACGGGGCTGACACCCGGCCCAGCCGAACGGAGTCCGATCGATGGGGCTGTTTTCGCTGAACTCCATGGACCCGACCGACATGAGTCGGCTCTCGGGCTATTGCGCGTTGATGATGGTGCTGCGCCAGCACTATGAAGGATACTGGCCGGACAGTGAGCGTTTCGAGTACATGAGGGAATGGCTCAAGAAGGCCAAGCACCGCGCTCCGCTGTACACGCGGCGAGAACTCGGGGAGGTTGCCGAGACCGTGGCGCGGCGCTACCACGAGGAACACCCCGATGAACTCGCGCAGCTCATCGAGTCGAAGGACGAACGCCTGAGCCAATACCTCATGGACGCCTGCCGCGCGGAGATGGACGCCAGAGGCATCTCCTGACGGTCTGAGCCGCAACGACGCGGCGGCAGCTCAATTACGGCCGAAAGCGCGCGTTCAGATCCACGTCCGAAAGCCATTCGGTGATCAATTCCGCCGGCGTCACCTCGAAGTAGACGTTACGCGCCCGCAGACTGGGCAGATGGGGCGGATTCAGTTCGCTACCCGCCTTTTCCTCGAGCACCGCGTCGCTCGTGGACACATCCGTACACTTGAAGCTCTCCGCGCAGACGTAGAACGGCACGCCGGCTTCCCGCGCTGCGAGCGCGGCCAGCCGCGTGCCCACCTTGTTCACGAAGGCGCCGTCGGCCAGGACCGAGTCCGCTCCGACGATCACCGCCTCGACCTGCTCCGCGAAGACGCCGATCTGCGCTTCGGTGATGTAGGCGACATCGATGCGCGCCTCGGCCAAAGTGGTGGCGAGCCGAGCCCCCTCGAGGCGCGGACGGGACTCGGGAACGACCACCTCGAGCACGCTACTCGGGAGCTGCATGAGCACGCGCGTCACGGTCGAGCTCATGGAGTAGGTCATCAAACGCTCATAGGTCCCCACCCGCTCGATGGCATCGCGCACCGTGGCCTCGGTCGCCTCATTGGCCCATTCGCGCACTAGACGGGCGCGATCGCGGGCGTGGGCGCGTAAGGCTTCCATGTCCCCATCGAAGTCGGCCACGCTGTCGCGCCAGCGACCCACGAGGTGACGGATGGCCGCCATGGAGGGCCGTGCCTCGACCAGCTCATCGGCGAATCCGAGCAATTCGCCGCGCAGCGCTGCGACGTCCGCCGCCTCGACTTCCTCCGTGTAATCGGACAGGCAGTCCAGGGCGATGCGTGCCAGATGCGAGGCCCCGTCGCAGAGGTTGTCTCGCACCCGCCTGAGGAGATCGTGGCGCAACTCGTTCATGGGGCAGGCCCTAGGCCGAGGCTGCTCGGACAGCCCATAGTAGCAAGTCGTGCGCCCTGTCGCGGCGCGAAAGCGATTGGCGGAGTGGCCTAGGGAAGGTCTGATCAATGCATTGCGGCCGCGTTACGCTTGGGCGGCCGCTTTTGGCCCCTGGCGGTGTTGCGGCGCGGCCCGGTAGCTCGGGCTACCGAACCGCCACCGCGCCTAGCCAGGTGGCCAAAATCGGCTCGAGCGCGGCCACAATGGATCGATCAGACCTTCCCTAGTGTCCCTTAACGCAAGTTCGCCGTGTTATCGCCGGGCCTCGAGGCGTCTGG
>JBBEEB010000029.1:0-38797 GCA_040880995.1 Halofilum sp. (in: g-proteobacteria) | reverse complement strand
GCCGCGCGGACTCGGGCAGGTTGTCCGGGCCGTAGCGCTCACCGATCAGGTCGCGGATCTGCGCCAGAGCGTCATCGGCCAATGTGACCGAGTCGGTCCGCATGTAGGTGATCAGGCCGGTCGTACCGTCGCTGGTATCGATGCCCTCATAGAGCTGCTGGGCGACGCGCATGGTGCGCGAGGCGGAGAAGCCGAGCTTGCGCACGGCCTCCTGCTGCAGCGTCGAGGTGGTGAACGGCGGCGCCGGATTGCGCTTGCGCTGTTTCTTGTCGACCGACTGCACGCGCAGCGAGCCGCCGGCTACCGCGCCTTCGGCCCCGGCCCCCGCGAGGATACGCTGGCGCGCGGCGGTCGCGGTGTCGCCATCGGTGATGGTGAACTGTTCGAACTTGTTGCCGTCCAGGCGCACCAGCTTGGCGGCGAAGGCCTCCTCGTCCTTGTGCAGGTCGGCCTCGACCGACCAGTACTCCTGCGGCACGAAGGCCTCGATCTCGTCCTCGCGCTCGGTGATCATGCGCAGCGCGGGACTCTGCACGCGGCCCGCCGACAGGCCGCGCCGAATCTTCTTCCACAGCAGCGGCGACAGGTTGAAGCCCACCAGGTAGTCCAGTCCGCGCCGCGCCTGCTGCGCGTTCACCAGATCCATGGAGATGCCGCGTGGCTGCTCGATCGCGTGCTGCAGCGCAGTCTTGGTGATCTCGTGGAAGACCACTCGGTCGACCGGCTTGCCGTCGAGCGAGTTGCGCTCCTGCAACAGCTCGGTCAGATGCCAGGAGATGGCCTCGCCCTCGCGGTCGGGGTCAGTCGCGAGTACCAGACGGTCCGCCTTGCGCAGCGCCTTTTCGATGGCTTGGACGTGTTTCTCATTGCGCTCGACCACTTGGTAGCGCATGTGGAAATCATCGTCCGGGTCGACCGCTCCGGTCTTGGGGATCAGGTCGCGCACATGGCCGTAGGAGGCCATGACTTCGTAGTCGCCACCAAGATACTTCTTGATGGTCTTGCCCTTGGCGGGCGATTCGACAATGACGAGATTTTTGGCCATGGATGAGTGCGACAGCGGGGACGGGTGTGCGGCGCGAAAAGGCACGCGCCGGGCGAAAATCGCCGCCAAGTCTAGAGGCGACGCTGGTGATTTCCAATCCCGGGGGCGCGGGGAAGGGTCCTCGGAGCCTGAGCGAGCGGCTCGCGAGGGCCCACTAGACGCGTTGGTACAGCCCGCCGGGGGCGATCCGAACCTGGCCTTCCAATTCCAGGCGCAACAGCATCGAGGCGACCTCGCCGGCGCCCAGGCCGCTGCGCGCGGCCAGATCGTCGATGCCGCGCGGCTGCCAGTCCAGGCAGGCGTACAGGCGGGCGTATTCGGGGTCCTCGGGCGGTTGCGCCGATTGCGGTGCCGAGGCCGCGTCGGGCGCGTGCGGCCGTTCGCCGAGCCGCGGGGCGAGCTCCTCGAGCACGTCGTCGGCCGTCTCCACGAGCTTGGCGCCCTGGCGGATGAGCTGATGGCAGCCACGCGCGACGGGGTTGTGGATGGACCCCGGGATGGCGAAGACGTCGCGATCCTGCTCGAGCGCCAGGCGCGCGGTGATCAGCGAGCCGCTACGCACGGCGGCCTCGACCACCAGCGTGCCCTCGCAGAGTCCGGCAAGGATGCGATTGCGGCGCGGGAAGGCCGAACGCGAGGGACGCGTGCCGACCGGCAACTCCGATACCAGCGCGCCCTCGGCCGCGATGCGTCGGGCCAGGGTCTGGTGACGCGCCGGGTAGATGCGATCGAGCCCGGTGCCGGCGGCGGCGACGGTCAAGCCACCCGCGGCCAGGGCACCTTCATGCGCAGCGCCATCGATGCCGAGGGCGAGCCCGCTGACGATTACGAGCCCGCTGGCCGCGAGGTGGCGGGCGAAGTCATGGGCGATTTCCTCGCCGGCGGGTGTGGGGTGACGCGTGCCGACGATCGCCAGGGCAGGATAGGCGAGCACCTCGGGGTCGCCCTGCACGTAGAGCACCGGGGGCGGATCGGCGATCGCGGCCAGGCGCGCGGGGTAGCGTGGGTCGGCGAGTGTGAGCAGATGGCGGTCGGCGGCGGCTGCCGCCCATTCGCGGTCGCGCTCGACCCCCGCGGGAGGGGCGTCGGCGGATAGGGCCTCGATGGTCTCCGGCTTTAATCCAGCCGCGGTCAACTCCGCCCGCGAGGCCGTGCGAATCCGCTGTGCATCGCCGAACCGCGCCAGCAGCTCCCGGGTCTGGACCGGCCCGACGCGCGGCGCGTGGATCAGCCGGAGCCACGGTTCGGGGTCGGGCGCGGCCATGGCGGTCACGTCAGGGCCGGACGACGTCGTCGTACAGTCGCACGGGCCGCTCGGCCTCGAGTACCAGGCCGTAGGCGACGCGGTCGAAGACCTTGAACAGCATCAGCATGCCCACCCGCTGGGGCGGTAATTGCACGCGCGAATCTTCGCCATGGTCGACATGCGGGTCGTTGACCTCCCCGCCGCTTTGCTCGACCGCCAGGACATGGCCGATCTCGAGGTCTTCGCGCTCGCCGAGGTTGACCACGACCACCTGGTTGGTGCCCACCTGCGAGATCGCGTCGACCATGTGGATGATCTGGCCGTCCACGCCGGACTCGGGCGCTCGCGGGATGTACCGTGTCTGGGTCAGCCCGCGGCCGGGCGGCATCAGCCGGTCGCCACTCAGGATCTCGCGGCGGGTCTCGGCCAGCTGCAGGCGCGCCGGCGGGCCTGCATCGCGCACGTGGGCCTTGCCGGCGTGGATCAGCTCGTACGCCAGGACCTCGTCGGTCTCGGGATCGCGCAATGACTCACCCGCGCGCACGACGTCGTACTGCGCGGCGTCGGCGCGGCCGTCGGGGAAGCCTTTTGCGAAGACCTCGTTGCCGCTGGCGCTGATCAGGCGGCCTTCGTAGTTGCCCAGGATGTAGGGTGCCTCCTCGATCTCCTCGGCCGTGGCCACCCGTGGCCGGTTGAGGAACTGGCGGATGGCGTCGGCCGGGATCGAATCGATGGCCGAGTCCAGCGGCTCGCGCCGGATGGTCGGCTCCAGGCGGCGGGTATCGCGCTCGGCCGAGGGCCGCGCGACGCGAAGCTGGGGCCGGTCGCCGGCCCAGGTGAGCGTGATCACGTCGCCGGGATAGATCAGGTGGGGATTCTCGATCTGCGGGTTGACCTGCCATACCTCGGGCCACACCCAGGGGTCGCGGAGGAATCGCGCCGCGATGTCCCACAGGGTGTCGCCACGCTGGACCGTGTAGCGCACCGGTGCCGATGGCTTGACCACGTCGCGCCCCGGCGGCTCGCCGCCATCCGCCTCGGGCGCGGGGGGCGAAGCCTGCGGCTCGGGCTGAGATTCGGGCGCGGGCGTGGAACTGGCGCAACCGGCAAGGGCCAATAGCAGCGACACCAGGGCGGCCGTAAAGGCGGGGCGGCCCGCGGCGGTGCGTCGACGCAGTCGCGTCTGCAGGGTCTGGCTCACCGATGTCTCCCTCGCGCCCGTGGTGGACGCATCTTGTTGCTTGTCATTCGTGGCGGCGCGCGGGCCGCGAAAGGCCGGCGTCCGTGCCCTCCAGGGCTGTGTGAGTTATCCTAACAGCCTGCCGGATGGCAGGCTGTGCGCTCGCACTGCCGCCTTTCGGCTTGGCCGACAATCTACCGGAATTCCAGCGCGTAACCCATGAGCACACTCGACATTCTGCAGTTTCCGGACGACCGGCTGCGCCACGTCGCCCAGCCGGTCGCGGCGGTGGATGCGCGCGTGCGCGCACTGGTCGACGACATGATCGAGACCATGTATGGCGCCTCGGGCATCGGACTCGCGGCCACGCAGGTCGGGGTCGATGTTCGCGTGTGCGTGATCGATATCTCCGAGCACAAGAACGAGCCGCAGGTGTACATCAATCCCGAGATCCTCGCGCGCGACGGTGCGCAGGAATCCGAGGAAGGCTGTCTGTCGATCCCCGAGGTCTACGAGAAAGTGCGCCGCGCCGATACGGTGACCGTGCGCGCGCTCGATTACCAAGGCGAACCGCAGGAACTGACCGCCGACGGCATCCTCGCCATCGTGCTGCAGCACGAGATCGATCATCTCGATGGCCGGCTGTTCATCGACCATCTATCCATGCTCAAGCGTCAGCGGATCGAGAAGCGCCTCGCCAAGCAGCGCCGGCGCGAGGGCGGCGACGGACGCCGCGCAGCCGGCTGAAGCCGTACACTCCGGCCAACGGCGCTCGCGGGATGGTTGCGCATAAGAAGGGCACGCGGTGAGCGCCGCCCCGCTACGCGTCTTCTTTGCCGGCACCCCGGACTTCGCCGTGCCCGCGCTCGAGGCATTGCGCGCGGCGGGCCACGACGTCCGTGCTGTATTCACTCAGCCCGACCGCCCTGCCGGGCGCGGTCGCCGTTTGCGCGCCCCGCCGGTCAAGCAGTCCGCCCAGGCGGCGGATATCCCCGTATTTCAGCCCGAACGCCTGAGCGTCGACGCGCTCGCCGCCGCGAGCGGCGACCCGCGTCCCGATGTGCTGGTGGTCGTGGCCTTCGGCCAAGTGCTCGGGCGCGAGGTGCTCGATTATCCGCATCACGGTGCACTCAATGTTCACGCCTCGCTGCTGCCGCGCTGGCGTGGCGCCGCACCGATTGCGCGTGCCCTGCTCGCCGGGGACGAATGCACTGGCGTGTCCATCATGCAGATGGACACCGGGCTCGATACCGGGCCCGTGCTGTCCCGCCGCGCTTGCCCGATCGATCCCGCCGAGACCGCCGGTACGCTGCATGATCGTCTGGCGGCACTCGGCGCCGAGGCGCTGATCGACGTCCTGGCCGACCTGCCGGCGCACCGCGCGACGGCGGAGCCGCAGGACGACTCGGCCGCGACTTATGCGGCCAAACTCGCGCGCGCGGATGGACGCCTCGCGTGGGGCCGGCCCGCCGCCGAGTTGGCGCGCCAGGTGCGGGCATTGCAGCCGTGGCCCGGCGCGTGGACGGTCTACGCGGGCGAGCCGCTGCGCATCTGGGGGGCCGAAGCCCAGGGCGACGAGGCGGCCGCGGTGCCCGGCGTAGTGCTGACCACGGGTAGTACCGGGATCGGCGTGGCCACCGGCGATGGGGTGTTGCGGCTGCAGCGCGTCCAGCCCGCTGGCGGCAAGCCGATGGGGGCCGCGGACTTCGCCAACGCGCGCGCGCTCATTGGTGTTCGCCTGGGGGAGGGATGACGCCGGTGCGCGCGGCCGCGGCGCGTGCGGTCGCCGCCGTTGCCGCGGGGCGCACGTTGGGCGACGCGCTGGACGGCGAGCGCCCACGTGTAGCCGGGGCAGACACGGCGCTGTTGCAAGAGCTGGCCTACGGCACGGTGCGTCACTGGCACCGGCTCGAACCGGTCCTGCGCGCCCGTCTGCGTAAACCACTCAAGATGCGCGATGCCGATGTGCGCGCCCTGATGCTGGTGGCGCTGTACGAACTCGCCGAGATGCGCACACCGGCCCACGCCGCGGTCGATGCCGCCGTCGAGGCGATCGGCGCGCTCGGCCGGGGCAAGGACTGGGCGCGCGGGCTGGTCAACGGCGTATTGCGCGGCGTGCTGCGCGATTCGGCCGCGCTCGAGGCGCCGGCGGATCCGGCGGGAGCGCATGCCTGGCCCGAGTGGCTGGCGCAGTCACTGCAGCGCGACTGGCCCGATGACTGGTCGTCGATCGCCGCCAGCGGCACGGCGCGCCCCCCCATGACGCTGCGGGTGAACGAGACGCACGTCACGCGCGGCGCCTATCTCGAGCGCCTGCGCGCGGCCGGGATCGGCGCGCGCGAAACCCAATGGTCTCCGGTCGGGCTGACGCTGGAGGAGCCGGTCGCGGTCGACCGGCTGCCGGGGTTCGCCGCCGGCGACGTGTCCGTCCAGGACGAGGCCGCCCAACTGTCGGTCCCCCTGCTGGCCCCGGTCGGCGACTGCCGCGTGCTCGACGCTTGCGCCGCGCCGGGCGGCAAGACGGCCCACCTGGCCGAATGGTCGCCGCCGCCCGCGGCCATCGTGGCGGTCGAATCCGACCCCGAGCGCGCCCAGCGGCTCGATAGTGGGCTGAGGCGTCTGGGCGTGGCGGCCGAGATCGTCGTGGCGGATGCGGCGGCGCCCGGCGACTGGCGGCAGCGTGGACCGTTCGAGCGCATCCTGCTGGACGTGCCTTGCAGCGGCAGCGGGGTGGTGCGCCGGCACCCGGACATCAAGCTGCTGCGACGATCGGACGACATCGACGCCTTCGTCGCGCAGCAGCAGCGCCTGCTCGACGGCGTATGGCCGCTGCTTGCGCCGGGCGGTATGCTCCTGTACACGACCTGTTCGATCCTGCGGCGCGAGAACGAGGCGCAGATCTCGGCATTCCTGCAGCGCCATTCAGGCGCGCGCGCCGCCGCGCCGGCGGTATCCTGGGGCCGAGTCGCCGGGGATGGACGACAGGTGTTGCCCGGCGAGTCCGGGATGGACGGCTTCTATTATGCGTGCCTCTATCAGCCCGCCTAAGCTGCGCGCGTGCGCGGTGGCCCCGCGCGCGTTGCGCGCGGGGCGCTGATCGGTCCGCGCCGTGTCCACCCTGCGCCGTGTCGGCCTGGCGACCGTGGCGATGCTGGCCGTGGCGTTGCCCGGGGCATTCGCCGCCAACGGGCCGCCATTCCAGTTGCGCTCGGTCGAGGCGCAAGAGGTCGATGGGGTCTATTTGCTCGATGCGGTCGCGCGCCTGCGCCTGACGCCCACGGTCCGCCACGCCCTGCACGGCGGGGTGGGGCTGGTCATGAGCTGGAACATCGAGATCGTCCGCGAGCGCCCGTGGTGGCTCGAGGCCGAGGTCGCCGAACTCAGCCAGCGCTATTACATCGAGTATCACGAGTTGTCGCTGCAATACCTCGTGACCAATCTGAATACCGGCGAGCGCCGTAATTTCGTCGACCTCAAAGGGGCGTTGGCGCACATCGGCCGACTCTACAAGTTTCCGCTGCTCGACCGCGTCGTGATCGAGGGCCAGCCGGGCCATCGTGGCCGCGCTCAGGTCCGTCTCGATCACGGTGCGTTGCCGTGGGCCCTGCGGCCGACGGCGCTGATGTCCTCTGCCTGGAGTCTGGAAAGCCAATGGCTCGGGTGGTCGTTCGAGTAGTCCAGCGTCTGGCGACCGGCGTCTGGCCGATGCTGGCGCTGTTCGTCCTGCTGTTGCTGTCGCTGTACGTGCTCAGCGACTTCTCGGTGAGCTACGAACGCTTCGGCCATCTCTACGTCCCGCTGCTGCTGCTCAACTGCCTGGGGCTGGCGTTCATCGCCGTTCTCATCGGCGTCAACGTGGCCAACCTGGTGCGCGAGTTTCGCGACCAGGCGGCGGGCGCGCGCCTGACCGCGCGGCTGGTGGCGATGTTCGTCGTCCTGGCGCTGGTTCCGGTGACGATCGTGTTCGCGTTCTCGGTGCGGTTCATCGATTCCGGTATCGATGCCTGGGTCAACATCCACATCGATCAGGCGCTCGAAGATGCCCTGACGCTGTCGCAGGATTCGCTGGATCTGCATACCCGGACCCTGAGGCGCAACTCCGAGCGCATGGCCGAGCGACTCGTTGGCCTGAGCGAGAGCGAGGCGACGGAAGTGCTCTCCGAGCTGGACGCCCGCTCCACCGCCTCGGAACTGATGCTGCTCTCGCCCGAGGGCGAGCTCATCGCCATCAGCAGCGGGTTGACCGAACTGGCGCCGCTGCGCCCGACTGCGGGTATGCTCATGCCCGTGCAGCAAGGCGAGACCCATGTCGGACTCGAGCCGGTACGCGGCTCGGGTCTCCACGTGCGCGCCCTGGTGCCCGTGGCGGCGCCGAATAGCACGGTGGGCCCGCGGGTGCTGCAGGCGCTGTATCCGATCCCGCGCGAGCTCGATGCCCTCGCCGACGCCGTGCAGAGCGCGGTCGGTCAGTACCGCGAGCTGACGTATCTGCGCGAGCCGCTGAAGGTGAGCTTCATCGCCACGCTGACGCTCGCGCTGGGGTTGTCGGTGCTGACCGCAATCTGGGCCGCGTTTCTCGCCGCCCGGCGGCTGATGCTGCCGATCCACAATCTCGCCGAGGGCACGCGCTCTGTCGCCGCGGGTGACTACACCACCCGCCTGCCGCCATCCGGCCGAGACGAGCTCGGCTTCCTGGTGCGTTCATTCAACGACATGACGCGGCGCCTGGGCCACGAACGCGACCAGGCGCGGCGCAGTCGTGTCGAGGTGGAAAGCCAGCGCGCCTATCTCGAGGCCGTGCTCGAACGCCTGTCCACCGGCGTGATCACGCTCGACGGCGACGGCACCCTGCACACGAGCAATGAGTCGGCCGCGCGCATACTCGGCGTCGATCTGGCCGCGATGGCCGGGCGTTCCCTGGTCGAGGCCGCCGGCGAGCACGCCTCGCTGGATCAGTTCCTGCACGTCGTCATGCCGCGCATCGCGCAGGCGAGCCCCGAATGGCACGAGGAATTCGAGCTGCCCGGCGCGCATGGCCGTACAATCATCGTCTGCCGTGGCGCCCGGCTCGCGGACCGCCACGAGCCCGATGCCGGCTGGGTGATCGTGTTCGATGACATCTCGGCGCTGGTCAAGGCGCAACGCGAGGCCGCATGGAGCGAGGTCGCCCGGCGCCTGGCGCACGAGATCAAGAATCCGCTCACACCGATTCAACTGTCGGCGGAGCGCCTGCGGCACCGCTTTCTCGATCGCCTGGCGGCCGAGGATGCGGACATGCTCGATCGTGCCACCTGGACCATCGTCCAGCAGGTGGAGGCGCTCAAGACCATGGTGCGGACTTTCGCGGAATATGCCGGCACGCCGGCGGCCAACTTTGCTGCGCTGGATCTCAACGGATTGGTACGGGAGGTGACCGATTTGTACGAGGCGGGTAGCGACCGCGCGTTGACGCTCGACCTCGATCCGGCCTTGCCGGAGGTGGAGGCGGATCGCTCGCGGCTGCGCCAGGTGTTGCACAACCTCGTCAAGAACGCGCTCGAGGCGCAGGAAGGGCGGGACACGCGCCGGGTGACCGTCAGCACCAAGGCGACCGGGGATGCCGCGCGGGTCGAACTGCGCGTGATCGACGCCGGCCCGGGTATCCCGCCGGACATGCTCGATGGCGTATTCGAGCCGCACACGACCGGCAAGGCGCGCGGTAGCGGGCTTGGCCTGGCGATCGTCAAACGGATCGTCGAGGAGCACGGCGGCAGCGTCGTGGCGGAGAACACGGCGGGGGGCGGTGCGGCCGTGCGCGTGCGGCTGCCGGTGAGCCCGCGGCCGGCGCGGGGGAGTGCGGCATGAGTTCACCGAGTGTGTTGGTCGTGGACGACGAGCCGGACATCCGCGAGCTTCTGCGCGAGATCCTGGAGGAAGAGGGCTACCAAGTCGCGGTGGCCGCCGATGCGCAAGCGGCGCGGCGCGCGCGCGACGCGCACGGGCCCGACCTCGCGCTGCTCGATATCTGGATGCCGGACATCGACGGCATCACCCTGCTCAAGGAATGGCATTGCGGCCCGGGCCCCGGCTTTCCCGTGATCATGATGTCCGGCCACGGGACGATCGAGACGGCCGTCGAGGCGACGCGCCACGGTGCCTACGACTACATCGAGAAACCCTTGTCGCTGGCGCGCCTACTGGCCACGGTGCGTGCGGCGCTGGGGAGCGGCGATCGGCGTCTCGCCGCCGCAGCGGCTCGGGCGCCGCGCACCGGACGGGTGGAACTGGTGGGCGCCAGCCCCGCCCTGACGGCCTTGCGCGAGCGAGTCGAGCGGTTCTCTCGGGCGCCCGGGCCGGTTCTGGTGCGGGGCGAACCCGGCGCCGGCAAGCGGACCGTCGCCGGCTTGCTGCATCAGCAAGGCCGGCGTCCGCGCGGGCCCTATGTCGATTTTGACCTCGGCGGCATCGGCGAGGCATCGGTCGGGGAGCGGCTGTTCGGCGAAGGCGGGGCCTGGGCGCAGGCCGTGGGCGGCACTCTCGTCGTCCACGATCTGGCCGAACTCGGGCAAGAGGAGCAGGCGGTGTTGTACGAGCGCCTGCAATCGGCCGATCACCAGCCGGACGCGCCGCGCGTGGTGGCCGTCTCGGCCGAGCGCCTGGAAGCGCTGGTGGAGGCGCGGCGCTTGCGCCCGGACTTGTTCCATCTGCTCAACGGCGTCGCACTGCTGGTGCCCCCGCTGCGTGAACATGCCGAGGACGTGCCCGAGCTGCTCGGCCATTTCGTCGGCCGCTTGGTCGAGCGCGAGGGCCTGACCTACCGTCATTTCTCGGTCGCGGCGCAGAATCGGCTGCGGCATCACGAGTGGTTCGGCAACGTCGCGGAGCTCGAAGCGCTGGTGCGCCGGCTGCTGACGCTGGGCGACGGGGCCGATATCGACGATGACGAGGTGGGCGCGGTATTGGATGAACTGCGCGCCGGCGTCGAGGTGCCGGCCACGGCGATGCCATTGCCCCTGGACCTGCCGCTGCGGGAGGCGCGCGACGCGTTCGAACGCGCCTATCTGCAGCATCAGCTGCGGGCGGTCGGGGGGCGGATCGGTGAACTGGCCCGCCGCGTGGGGATGGAGCGCACGCATCTCTATCGCAAGCTGCGCAGCCTGGGGATCGAATACGGATCGCGCGATCGCTAGAAGAGCGCCTGTGCCGTCGATGGCATTCTTGGTAAACGCCATGCCCGCTCACAGGTGGTACGGGTACCCGCATGGCTCACTGGCCAATTTCTCCGGACACCCTGAGGCGGCTACAATACCGCCACTCGCCACGCGGTCGCCATAGGGCGCACAACCCGGTATGAAGATCATTATTTGCGGCGCCGGGCAGGTCGGTGCCTCGGTGGCGCACAACCTCGCCAACGAAGACAACGACATCACGGTTATCGACACCGATCCGGCCGTGCTGCAGGGATTGCAGGATCAACTCGACCTGCGCACGGTCCACGGATCGGCGCCGCATCCGAGTGTGCTGCGCCGCGCCGGCGCCGAAGACGCTGACATGCTCCTGGCGGTCACCAGCAGTGACGAGGCGAACATGATCGCCTGCCAGGTGGCCTACACCCTGTTCCACACCCCGACCAAGATCGCGCGCCTGCGCGGCGCCGAGTACCTGAGCGAGAACCGCCTGTTCGCCCAGGATGCGATCCCGATCGACGTGCTGATCAGCCCCGAGCGGTTGGTTACTACCTATATCCATCGCCTCATCGAGCACCCCGGGGCGCTGCAGGCGCTCGATTTCGCCGGTGGCCGGGTGCGGCTGGTCGGCGTCAAGGCCTACCACGGCGGCCCGCTGGTCGGTCACGCCCTGCGCACGCTGCAGGAGCACATGCCCGATATCGAGAATCGCGTGGCCGCGATTTATCGCCAGGACAGCGCCATTGTTCCCACCGGAGACACCGTAATCGAGGCCGACGACGAGGTGTTCTTCGTCGCCGCGCAAAAGGACATCATGGCCGTGATGTCCGAGCTGCGCCGGCTCGATCGTCCGGTCAAGCGCATCATGCTCGCCGGCGGCGGCAACGTCGGGCGCAATCTCGCGCAAAGTCTGGAGAAGGACTACCGCGTGAAGCTGATCGAGGCGCGCGCCGACCGCGCGCGCTACCTGGCCGAGCATCTCGAGCGCACCATCGTCCTCCACGGCGACGCCGCGGACCGCGAGCTCCTGCTCGAGGAAAACGTCGAGGACATGGACGTGTACTGCGCGCTGACCAACGACGACGAGGCCAACATCCTTTCGGCCATGCTGGCCAAGCGCATGGGCGCGACCAAGGTCATGTCGCTGATCAATCGACCGGCGTACGTCGACCTGGTCGAGTCGGGCATCATCGATATCGCCATCTCGCCCCAGCAGGCGACCATCGGCTCGCTGCTCACACACGTGCGCCGTGGCGACGTGGTCGCGGTCCATTCCCTACGCCGTGGCGCGGCCGAGGCGATCGAGGCCATCGCCCATGGCGATCGCCACACCTCGCGAGTGGTCGACCGCCGCATGGACGAGCTGCCGCTGCCCAAGGGCGCGAGCATCGGCGCCATCGTGCGCGACGATGAGGTGATCATCGCGCACGACGACGTCGTCATCCGTTCCGGCGATCACGTCATCATGTTCCTGGTCGACAAGAGCCGCATCCACGAGGTGGAAAGACTCTTCGAGGTCAGCGTGACCTTCGTCTGACGGCGGCCCGCGCTCCCCATGCACCTGCTAGTCGTCCAGAAGATCCTCGGGCTGCTGTTGATGATCTTCAGCATCACCATGCTGCCGCCCGCGGCGATCGGTTGGTACGACGGTGACGGTACCGGCTTGGCATTCATCGAGGCGGGCGCGCTCGTGCTCGCGCTCGGCGCGATCATCTGGCTGCCCGCGATGCGCGCCCGCCGGGGTATGCGCCTGCGCGAGGGCTTCATCGTCGTGGCGCTGTTCTGGACCGTGCTCGGCCTGGCCGGCGCCCTGCCGCTGTTACTGACCGAGGGCCTCGGCCTGTCGTTTACCGATGCCGCGTTCGAGTCGATCTCGGGGCTGACGACCACGGGCTCGAGCGTGTTGCTGGCGATCGATACGCTGCCGCATTCGATCCTGTTTTACCGGCAGCAGCTCCAGTGGCTGGGTGGCATGGGCATCATCGTCCTGGCCGTCGCCGTGCTCCCCATGCTCGGCATCGGCGGCATGCAGCTCTACCGCGCCGAGCTGCCTGGCCCGGTCAAGGACGCCAAGCTCACGCCGCGCATCGCCGAGACCGCCAAGGCCCTGTGGAACATCTATCTAGGGTTGACGCTCGCCTGCGCCGCCGCGTTCTGGCTGGCGGGCATGAGCGCCTTCGACGCCATCGGCCACAGTTTCTCGACGGTGTCGATTGGCGGATTCGCCATGCACAGCGGCAACCTGGGTTACTTCGACTCGGCCCTGATCGAGATGATCACGGTCGCATTCATGATCCTCGGCGCAACGAATTTTGCGCTGCACTTTGCCGCCCTGCGCCGGCGCAGCCTGGATCCCTACGGTACTGACGCCGAGTTCCGCACCTACATTGGCATCCTGGCGACGGTGACCGTGCTCGCCGTGGGCTATCTGTTGATCAACCAGGCGTACAGCGGCGGCTCGGTGGCCTGGCACCAGGCGATTTTCCAAGTGGTCTCGGTGGCGACGACCACCGGCTATACGGTCACCTCGTTCCACGAATGGCCGGCGTTCCTGCCGGTATTGCTGATCTTTGCCAGCTTCATCGGCGGCTGCGCCAGTTCCACCGGCGGCGGGCTCAAGGTGATCCGCGTGCTGCTGCTGTACAAGCAAGGCAGGCGCGAACTCACGCGCCTGGTCCACCCCAATGCGCGCGTGGCGGTCAAGATCGGCGGGCGCGCCCTTGATGACAGCGTGATCCAGGGCGTGTGGGGCTTCTTCGCCGCCTATGTCATGTGCTTTTCCGTCGGCATGCTGCTGTTGATGGCGGCCGGGCTCGACCAGGTGACCGCGTTTTCGGCCATGGCCGCCTGCATCAACAACCTTGGCCCGGGCCTGGGCGAGGTCGCCGCCAACTTCCGCACCATCGACGACTTCTCCAAGTGGGTGCTGAGCGTTGCCATGCTGCTCGGGCGCCTGGAGATCTTCACCTTCCTGGTCCTGCTGACCCCGGACTTCTGGCGGCGATGACCCCACAGGGCACGAGACCTTGGAGGCGCGGCCCACCGTCCCCACGTCTCCGAGCACCATGCTGAAAACGGGCTCCGGTCCGTTGTCAGCGCGCCGAATGTGGCGTAGCTCCGCATTCGGCGGTCGGGCATCAGGGAAGGCGACCAGGAGAGCAGGCATGGCCAACACGGTGCAGCAAGTCCGCGCGGCGCTGGAGCAGGACCGCGATATCAATCTGCATGAGCATCCGATCGAGATCCGCGTCGATGACGCGATCCGGCTGGTCGGCGAGGTCGGCGACATCCGCGCGAAGCGCAAGGCCTGGCGTCTGGCGCGTGCCGCGACGGCGCGCGATGACGTGATCGACGAGCTGAGCATCGTCCCCGGTGAGCCGCGCGGGGCCGACGAACTGCGCCAGGCGGTGCTCGATACGCTCAAGCAGGAACCCGTGTTCGCGGAAGTCAGCGTCGTCGACAGCCGGGAACCGCCAGGCAATCCCGTCGGCCGCGGCTGGATTGGCGTGGATACCGAGGGCGCGCGGGTCGTGCTCGTCGGCGAGATCGGCGGCCTGTCGCAGCGGCGATTGGCGGAGGTGCTGTGCTGGTGGGTCCCGGGCAGCGCGGACGTGGACAACCGCATCCATGTCGACCCGCCCGAGCCGGACACGGACACGGCTTTGAGCTCAGCGATCGCGATCGTGCTCGAACGCGATCCCTCGGTCGACGGCGACCAGGTCGGCGTCACCGCACGTCACGCCGTCGTGCGCCTGGAGGGGGTCGTGCCGACCGCCGAGCAGGCCCGGCTGGCGGAACTCGATTGCTGGTACGTGCCCGGCGTTCACGATGTCGACCATCAGCTGATCGTGCAGTCCGCGCCATGATCGGCGACGAGCCGTGAGCGCCACGGCGTCCGCGCCGGCGAGTCAGGCGCAGACCGCCAGCGGGGTGGCATACGCCCTGGGGGCCTTCGGCCTCTGGGGCGTGTTTCCGTTGTATTTCCACGCGCTCGCGAGCGTACCCGCGGTGGAGGTGCTGGCCCATCGCGTGGTCTGGTCGGTGCTGTGCGTCGCCCTCGCGCTCAGCGCCTGGCGCCAGTGGCCGGCGGTACGCCAGGCCTTGCGCGAGCGGCGCACGTTGCTTGCGCTGTTCGGCTCCTCACTGCTGATCGCGGCCAACTGGCTGGTGTTCATTTGGGCGGTGGCGCAGGGGCGCGTGCTCGAGGCCAGTCTGGGCTACTACATCACGCCGCTGGTCAGCGTGCTGTTCGGACGGCTGTTCCTGCACGAACGGCTTTACCGCGTGCAGTGGCTCGCCGTCGCCTTCGCGGCGATCGGCGTGGGCTACATGCTGCTGAGCCTGGGGGCGCTGCCCTGGGTGTCGCTGGCACTGGCTGCCTCATTCTCGGCCTACGGGCTCGTGCGCAAGGTGATCTCCGTTGGCGCAATCCCGGGCCTGTTTCTCGAGACGCTGCTGCTGGCACCGCTGGCGCTGGCGTATCTCGGGTGGCTGCTCGTCGCGGGGCAGTCCAGCATGGGCGGTTCCACTGTGACACTCGATCTGCTCCTACTCGCCGCCGGAGTGGTGACCGCAACGCCGCTGCTGTTCTACACGCAGGCGGTACGCCGGTTACGCCTCGCGTCGGTGGGTTTGTTCCAGTACATCACCCCGACGGCGCAGATGCTGTTGGCGGTCTTCGTCTTCCAGGAGCTGTTCACCGTCACGCATGGGGTCACCTTCGCTTGCATCTGGCTGGCGCTTGCGTTGTATTCCGCGAGCGCGTGGCAGGGCCGAGGTTCTTCCGGTCCGTCCGTGCGCGACACCTGAGTCCGACCACCGCAGCGTCCGCGAGTACCGCATCATGAGTCGAATCGAGAACTTCGAGCGCCTGCTTGAGCAGGGCCAAGACGGCACCCTGCTGCGCTTCTCGTTGGGGAACGAGTATCTGTCCGCCGACGATCCCGCGAGTGCGGAGCTCCACCTGCGCCGCGCGGTAGAGCTCGACGGCGACTACTCGGCTGCCTGGAAGGCGTTGGGCAGCGCGCTCGAGCGCCAGGGCGAACCGGTCCACGCCGCCGAGGCCTGGCGCGCGGGCATCGACGCGGCGACGCGCCGGGGCGATAAGCAGGCGGCCAAGGAGATGCAGGTCTTTATTCGTCGCCTGGAAAAGGCTGGGCACATCTAATGGGCAAGGGACCGGAACGCGGCATGGGTGCGCCGCCGCGCGCACTGCTCGCGCCGCGCCACTGGCCCACGTGGATCGGTGTGGGCTTGCTTTCTCTATTGCAGCTCTTGCCAGCCGCCGTGCGCGATGGCTTGGGGGCGAGTGTCGGCGAGCTGCAGTACCGCCTCGGCGGACGCCGCCGGCAGACGGTGGAACTCAATCTCGGCTACTGCTTTCCCGAGCTGTCCGAAACCGAGCGCGCCGCGCGCGCCCGGGCCTATTTCCATGCCTGGGCCCGTGCCATGGCGGATCACGCGGTCCTGTGGTGGGACTTTCGCTGCCGCGTGCCCGCGCGGCGTTGCCGCGTGCACGGCCTGGAGCACGTGCATGCGCAGCGGGCCGCCGGGCGCCCGGTGATCCTGCTGTGCGCGCATAGCAGCGCGATCGACTTCGGCGGTGTCGCGGTTGCCTCCGCCGTGCCGCAGGCGGCCATGGTGAATCGCCTCGGCAATCCGGTGGCCGACTGGCTGGTGCGCGGCGCGCGCGACCGTTACGAGGGCGTGCTGCTCGAGCGCGAGCAGGGCTTGCGGCCCGCGTTGCGTGCCGCGCGCGAAGAGGGAGTACTGTTCTACTCGCCCGATGAGGACCTCGGCGCTCGCGACAGCGTGTTCGTGCCGTTCTTTGGCCGGGCGAAGGCCACGCTGTCGACGCTCGGCCGGTTGGCGCGTGCGCTCGATGCCGCGGTCGTGCCGATGTACGCCTGGTATGACGCTGGGGAGCGGCGCTACCAGGTCCATTTGGATGCCCCGCTGGCGGATTTTCCGACCGGAGACGCCGAGGGCGATGCGCGGGCGATGAATGCGGCGCTCGAGCAGCTGATTGCGCTGTGTCCCGAGCAATATCTGTGGAGCTATCGCCTGTTCCGCACGCAACCGGACGGCACGCGCCTGCACTATCCCAAGCGCAGCCCCTGGCGGCGCTACTTGCGCCGGCGAAAGCGCCTGTAGCTCCACATGTACTGCGCCGGCGCGAGCGCGATGGCGCGCTCGACCTCGCGGTTGACCGCCCCCGCGGCGACCGCCAGGTCTGGATCCGCGACCGCGTCCTCGGCGCGCCAGTAATGCAGCCGAAACCCTCGGCCTCGCGGCAGGCGCTCCATCACCACGATGATCACGGGCGCTTGGTGCCGGCGGGCGAAGCGGCTCAACAGCGTCATGGTCGGGACCGAGTGGCCGAAGAAGGCCGCATCCACCGCATGCCCCGCCTGTGGGCGCTGATCGGGCAACAGGCCGATCCCCTCGCCGTGCTGCAGGGCGCGGTGTAAGGCGCGGATGCCGCCGACATCAGTCGGTACCGGCTGCATGCCCAGGCGCGTGCGTGCCGCAAGAAGGACTTGCCCGAGCCCTTCCACGCGCGGTGGCCGAAACATCACCGTCAAGGGCACTTCTTGTCCGCAGGCGGCACCGGCCAGTTCCCAGGATCCGATGTGTGGCGTCGCGAGCAGTACCCCGCGGCCGGCGCGGCGCGCCTCCACCAGACATTCCCTACCTCGGACCTCGCGCACCAATGCCATGACCTGAGGGCCGCTGCGGCGCCAGAGCCAGGCCGATTCAGCGAAGGTGCGGCCCATCTCGACTAATGAGTCGCGGACGAGCCGGCGCCGCGCGCGGGTCTCGAGTTGCGGATAGCAGCGCGCCAGATTGGCCGCGCTGGTCTGCCGCGCCTGGGTCGGTAGCGGCCAGTGCAGCCAGCCGAGCAGGGCACCGCCGCCCTGGGCGATGCGAAACGGCAATGCGGAGAACAGCCGCAGCAGGGCGCGGGCCAAACGCGCCTTCATGCGCGGGGGAAGGGGGATCTCACCATGGCGCGGACCTTAGCGGCGTGGCTAGCGCAGAGCAACTGCCCGCCGCGCGCCGCGCCCGCTCATCCGCGAAGAACCAAAAAAAAGCCCGGCCGTTGGGCCGGGCGCTGCCATCCTGGCGAGAGGTGAAGCAAGAGCGTCCTGAGCACGTCCTTTTTTATTATCGCCGTGCGGGTGCAATCGGCCGCTTGCGCGAGCGCCCGCATGGGTCCGATCCAGGGAAAGGACCCCAGCGTTCTGGCCCCTCCGTTGGTGTGCGTACAGTGGCAGCAAAGGCCGATTGGGTCATGTCGTGCTGGCCGACAATTCGATATGGACTTTGCGGACGGCGGTTGTCAGTCTTGACCTACAAGCGCCGAGCGCTTGCATCGCCCACGGGCCTGCCGGACGATGCCGGCATCGATGGACGAGGGCGCTCATGCGTTCGCTCTACCCACAATCGGAGCCCTGGCAGCGTCACAGCCTCCCGGTAGGCGATGGCCATACGCTGTACGTCGAGGAGCACGGGCGCGCCGACGGTATCCCCGTGGTCGTGTTGCATGGCGGTCCCGGCGGCAAGTGCGGTTGTCGGCACGCGCGCTTCTTCGACCCCTCGCTGTATCGCATCGTGCTGTTCGACCAGCGCGGCTGCGGGCGCTCGGTCCCCCATGCGAGTCTCGCGGCCAACACCCTGTGGCATCTGGTCGCCGACATCGAACGCCTGCGCGAGCATCTCGGGCTCACCCGCTGGCTGGTGTTCGGCGGCTCCTGGGGGGGCGCGCTGGGGCTGGCGTATGCCGAGCGCCATCCCGACCGCGTGGCCGGACTGATCCTGCGCGGTGTACATCTATGTCGTCGCGCGGACGTGAACTGGTTCTATCAGGAGGGGGCGCACCGGTTGTTGCCGGATTACTGGCGCGATTTCATCGCGCCCATCCCCGAGTCCGAACGCGACGATCTGCTCGGCGCCTATCACCGGCGCCTGTTCGGCAGCGATGACATCGCGCGCATGGCCGCGGCCAAGGCCTGGTCTTTGTGGGAAGGGCGTGCCTCGACGCTGCGCGCCGATTCCGAGGTCGTGGCGCATTACGCCGATCCGGCCGTAGCGCTCTCGCTGGCCCGCATCAAAAGCGACTACCTGATGCGCGACTGCGATCTGGAACGGGACCAACTGCTGCGCGACGCCGACCGGCTCGCCGCGACGCCGGGGGTGATCGTGCATGGCCGCTACGACGTGATCAGCCCCTTGGACCAGGCCGATGCCCTCGCGCGTGCGTGGCCGCGGGCCGAGTATCAGGTGATCGCAGACGCGGGCCACTCGGCTTTGGAGCCGGGTACGATCGACGCACTCGTCGGCGCGACCGACCGCATGGCCGTCACCCTGGGCAACCCCCCGGGCGCGCATTGATGCCGCGGGGTACGGATCGATGATCGGCCTGCTGCAGCGCGTGACCGAGGCCCGGGTCACGGTCGCCGGCGAGCGCGTCGGCGCGATCGCGAGCGGCTTGCTGGTCCTCGTCGGCGTCGAGCGTGGCGACGGACCGCCACAGGCGGCGCGCCTGGCCGAGCGCCTGTTGGGCTACCGCGTGTTCGCCGACGACGCCGGACGCATGAACCGCTCGGTGGCCGACATCGGCGGGGCCATGCTGCTGGTGCCGCAGTTCACCCTGGCGGCGAACACCGACAAGGGCACGCGCGCGAGCTTTGCCTCCGCCGCCGAGCCCGAGCGCGGACGCGAACTGTTCGAGGCGCTGATCGCCGCGGTGCGCGCGGCAGGCGTCGCCGTCGAGACCGGGCGTTTTGGCGCCGACATGCAGGTCGCTCTGGTCAACGACGGCCCCGTGACCTTTCGCCTGCGCGCCGCGCCCCCCGCTTGAGGCGCCCGGATGGGACAATGGGGTATCATGGCGGGCTCCGCCGATGAGGGCAGCGTCATGAGCGACCGTAGCGCCGACATCCGCCGCGATACGCTGGAGACTCAGATTCGCGTGCGCGCCGATCTCGATGGCACCGGTACGCAGGATCTAAGGACCGGCGTACCCTTCCTCGATCACATGCTTGCGCAGGTGGCCCGTCACGGGCTGATCGACCTGAGCGTCGAGGCCAACGGCGATCTCGAGATCGATGCCCATCACACGGTCGAGGACTGCGGCATCGCGCTTGGCCAAGCGGTCGACGCGGCCCTCGGCGAGCGCCGCGGCATTGCCCGCTACGGTCACGCCTATGTCCCCCTGGACGAGGCGCTGTCGCGCGTGGTCATCGATTTCTCCGGCCGGCCGGGGTTGTTCTTCAACGCCGAATTCCACCGCCCGCGCGTGGGCGAGTTCGACGTCGAGCTGGTGCCCGAGTTCTTCCAGGGCTTCGTCAATCACGCCCGTTGCACGCTGCACGTGGACAACCTGCGCGGCGACAACGTGCACCACATCATCGAGACCCTGTTCAAGGCCTTCGGCCGGGCGCTGCGCGCCGCGGTCGAGCCGGACGCGCGTCTGGGCGAGGCCACGCCGTCCACGAAGGGCTCGCTGTGACCCGATGAGTACCGTCGCCGTCGTCGATTACGGCATGGGCAACCTGCGCTCGGTCGCCAAGGCGCTGGAGCATGTTGCCCCGGCCGGCACGCGCGTGCGCGTCACCGATGCGGCCGGCGAGATCGCGGCCGCGGAGCGCGTGGTCTTTCCGGGGCAGGGCGCCGCGGGCGACTGCATGCGCGCCATCGCCGCGCGCGGGCTGCGCCAGCCGCTGCTCGAGGCGGCCCATACGCGGCCGTTCTTCGGTATGTGCATGGGGCTGCAGGTATTGCTCGGCCGTAGCGAGGAGAACGGCGGTACCGATTGCCTTGGGGTGTTTGGCGGCGAGGTCCGCGCCTTTGCGCCGGGTCTGAGCGATGCCGACGGCGCGCGCCTGAAGATCCCGCACATGGGCTGGAACGAAGTCGTGCAGCGGCCGCACCCGCTGTGGGACGGGATCGCCAACAACACCCGCTTCTATTTCGTGCATGGTTACTACGCCACGCCCGCCGACACATCGCTCGTGGTTGGCACGACCGATTACGGTCATGACTTCTGCTCGGCACTGGCTCACGGCAACCTGTTCGCCTGCCAGTTCCATCCGGAGAAGAGTTCCACCGCGGGCCTGACGCTGCTGCACAACTTTCTGCGCTGGGACGGCGGCGCGTGAGGGGCACCTACCGATGCTGATGATCCCGGCGATCGATCTGAAGGAAGGGCGCTGCGTACGTCTGCGCCAGGGGCGTATGGACGACGATACGGTGTTCTCGGACGACCCGGTCGCCATGGCCCAGCGTTGGCAGGCCGCCGGCGCGCGCCGGCTGCACCTGGTTGACCTCGATGGCGCCTTTGCCGGCGAGCCGCGCCATGCCGAGACCATCGCGGCCATCGCGCGTGCCTGCCCGGAGCTGCCGCTGGAAGTCGGTGGCGGCATCCGCGAGCTCGAGACCATCGACACCTACGTCGCCGCCGGCGTGACCTGGGCAATCATCGGCACCCAGGCGGTGCGCGACCCCGAGTTCGTCAGCCGTGCCTGCGAGCGTCATCCGGGACGCATCATCGTCGGTCTCGACGCGCGTGACGGCAAGGTCGCCATCGAGGGCTGGGCCGAGGCCTCGACCCACGACGCGGTCGATTTCGCTTGCGGCTTCGCCGACGCCGGTGTCGACGGCATCATCTACACCGACATCGGCCGCGACGGCATGCTCGAGGGCGTCAACGTCGAGGCCACCGTGCGCATCGCGCGCGCCGCGAACGTCCCGGTCATCGCCTCCGGCGGCATGACCAGCCTCGAGGACGTGCGCGCCCTGGCCAGCGCCGGCGAGTCCGGCATCGCCGGCGCCATCATCGGCCGCGCCCTGTACGAAGGCAGCATCGACCTCACCGAAGCCCAGCGCCTCGCCGACGACTTGGCGGCCGCGGCGGCCTCGTAGAAAGCGACCATCACAGATGAACACAGATGGACACAGATCAGTACTAGTGCGGAGACTCTGTCGCGCAGCGGCTGGGATGCCAAGCCGGGCCCATGGACGCACCGACACCGGTTCGCCGGATCTCCTTATCTGTGTTGATCTGTGTTCATCTGTGATGCTCTTTTTGCGCCCCGCACGAGTCCTGTCCTGATGGCGCTGGCGAAACGCATTATTCCGTGCCTCGATATCGACGCCGGCCGGGTGGTCAAGGGCGTGAAGTTCGAGTCGATCCGCGATGCGGGCGATCCGGTCGAGATCGCGCGGCGCTATGACGCCGCCGGTGCCGACGAGCTGTGTTTTCTCGATATCACCGCCTCGAGCGACGAGCGGGCCACGCTGGTCGATGTGGTCGAGCAGGTCGCCTCCGAGGTGTTCATTCCGCTGACCGTGGGCGGTGGCATCCGCAGCGTCGACGACGTGCGCAAGATGTTGAACGCCGGCGCCGATAAGGTGTCCATCAATACGGCGGCCGTCCACGATCCGGAGCTGGTCCGGCGCGCGGCCGACTGGGTGGGTTCGCAGTGCATCGTCGTCGCGATCGACGCCAAGCGGGTGGGCGACGATCCGCCGCGCTGGGAGGTCTTCACCCACGGGGGCCGGCGCGAGACCGGGCTGGATGCCGTCGAATGGGCCCAGCGCATGGCCTCGCTCGGCGCCGGCGAGATCCTGCTGACCTCGATGGACCGCGACGGTACGCGCGAGGGCTTCGATGTGGCCCTGACGCGGGCGGTCAGCGAGGCGGTGCCGGTGCCTTTGATCGCATCGGGGGGCGTCGGCAGCCTGGAGCATCTGTGCGAAGGCGTCATCGTGGGCCGTGCCGACGCCGTGCTCGCCGCCAGCATCTTCCACTTCGCCGAGTACACGGTCGCCGAGGCCAAGCAGGTGATGGCTGCGCGCGGCATCCCGGTGCGTTCGTAGCGGCTGCGCGGCCGCGGTGCCGGCAATCGACCGCCGGCCCGGCTATGCTAGAGTGCCCGCGATGAATGACGATGTATTACACGAACTCGGGCGTACGCTCGCGGCCCGGCGCGGAGCCGATCCGGACTCCTCATACACGGCCGCACTATTGGCCGGTGGGGATGCCAAAATCCTCAAGAAGGTCGGCGAAGAGGCCACTGAGGTCATACTGGCCGGCAGTGGCGAGCCCGACGACGCACTCGTGCACGAGGTTGCCGATCTCTGGTATCACACCCTCGTGCTGTTGGCTCATCGCGGCCTGAGTCCGGATGACGTGCTGGCCGAGCTGGCGCGGCGAACTGGCGTCTCGGGTCACGAGGAGAAAGCGGCGCGCGCCGACAAGGCGCGTCCTGGAGACTAGCTCATGGGCGGAATCAGCATCTGGCAACTCCTGATCATCCTCGCGATCGTGCTGGTGCTCTTCGGTGCCAAGCGCCTGCGTACCGTCGGTACCGATCTCGGCGCCGCGGTCAAAGGCTTTCGCGGGGCCATGAAGGACGGCGAGCAAGAGGACGACGAGACCAAGCAGGCGGGCGGTCACCTGGAAGGCGGCGAGCCCGACAAGCACACCTTCGAGGGCGAAGCGCGTTCGAGCGACGACGCGGGTCGCGGGGCCTCGGACCGCAGCTGACGCGTCCGCACGCACGGCGTCGAACGGCGCCGCGCGGTCGCCGGTGCATCGCTTGACCGTGGCCTCGCGCTGCGGAGTCCCTCCATTGATCCCGTGTACTCTATAGTCGGCCGCAATCCATGTTCGACATCGGCTTCTGGGAACTGCTGATCATCGGGACGGTGACCCTGCTGGTCGTCGGACCCGACCGCCTACCCGGGTTGGCGACCGTCGCCGGTCAGTGGGTTGGCCGTGCGCGGCGTTTCGCCAATCATATGCGCAGCGAGATCCAGCAGGAGCTCGAGGCCGAGCACCTGAAGAGCCTGGTCAACGAGCAGAAGGAAGAGCTCCAGTCGCTCCGCCGTGAGGTCGAAGGCGTTCGCGACGAGACCGAGACCGCCGCGCGCGACATCGAGCGTTCGGCACGCGCCGACAGCGGTACCGTCGCGCGCGGGCAAACCGAAGGGGACTCCGCGGCGTCCCAACCACCGGTCGGTCAGGCGGCGGTCGGTGACGGCGGCAGCGTCGATAGCCCCGCCTCCGCTCCACCGGCACCCGACGACGCGGCGAGCGCCCCGACGTCAGCCGCGGCGAAGGACTCGCCTGCCCCAAAAGCGGCCGCCAAGAAGCGCGCCGGAAAGAAAGCATCGAGCAAAAAAGCGGCGAGCAAGAAGAAGAGCAGCGCGAAGAAGAGCAGCGCGAAGAAAGCCGCCGCCAAGAAGACCGGCGCCGCTAGCGGAGCGGGAACCGGCGCGAGTCCGACGGGGCCCGAGTCCCCGAGCGGGGGCGACCAGACATGAGCGACGAGCAGACGCACGATCAGGATCCGGCCCCGGAGTCCGAGCAGCCCGAACCCACTTTCCTGTCGCACCTCGTCGAGATGCGGCAGCGGCTGGTGCGGGTGGTCATCTGCGTGGGGATTGTGTTTGCCATCCTCTACGCATTCTCCAACCACCTGTATTCATGGATCGCCGCCCCGCTGCTCGCCGAGCTGGCGCCGGGCACGAGCATGATCGCGATTGATGTCGCCTCGCCATTCTTCATCCCGTTGAAGCTGGCGTTCGTGGCGGCCATCATCCTGTCGATCCCCTACATCCTCTATCAGGTCTGGTCCTTCGTCGCGCCCGGCCTGTATTTGCACGAGCGCCGGCTGGTGCAGCCGCTGGTCATCTCCAGCACCATCCTGTTCTACATCGGCGTCGCCTTCGCCTACTTCGTCGTCGCGCCCATCGCGTTCCGGTTTTTCTCCGGTTCCGGGCCCGAAGGCGTGACCATGATGACGGATATCGCTCGGTATCTCGATTTCGTCATCATGCTGTTCTTCGCCTTCGGTATCGCGTTCGAGGTGCCGGTCGCGACCATCCTGCTGGTCATGACCGGCGTCACGACACCGGAGTCGCTGGCCAGCAAGCGCCCCTATATCTTCGTCGGCGCGTTCGTGGTCGGGATGCTGCTGACGCCGCCGGACCCCGTTTCGCAGCTGCTGATCGCGCTGCCGATGTGGGTGATGTTCGAGGCGGGTGTGGTGCTGTCCAAGATCATGCGCCGGCGCCAGCGCGAGCGCGCCGGCATCGAAGAGAATACCGACGATTCCGAGACCTGAGCTTCAAGGAGAAACGGCCCCATGCATACCCTGGTCTTGCTGCGCCACGGCGAGAGCGAATGGAACCGTACCAATCAGTTCACCGGCTGGACCGATGTCGATCTGACCGACACTGGCCGCCACGAGGCTGCGCGTTCGGCGAAGCTGCTCAGGGAGGAGGGTTTCGACTTCGATCGCTGCTACGTCTCGGTGCTCAAGCGGGCCATTCGCACGCTGTGGATCGTGCTTGACGACATGGATCGCATGTGGCTCCCGGTGCAGCGCCACTGGCGGCTCAATGAGCGCCATTACGGGGCCCTGCAGGGGCTCGACAAGGCGCAGACAGCAGCCAAGTACGGTGACGAACAGGTACTGCAATGGCGCCGCAGCTATTCCACCCGGCCGCCGGCGCTCGACGCCGACGACGAGCGCTATCCCGGTCACGACCGGCGCTACGCGCACCTGACCTCCGACGAGCTGCCATTGACCGAGTGCCTGGCCGACACCGTGGATCGTTTTCTGCCCTATTGGGAGGCCGAGATCGCGCCGGCGGTCCAGTCCGGCGAGCGGGTACTGATCACCGCTCACGGCAACTCGCTACGGGCGCTGGTCAAACATCTCGAGGGCATGTCGGACGAGGAGATTCTGGGCGTGAACATTCCCACGGGCATGCCGTTGGTGTACACGCTCGACGCCGATCTCAAGCCCACCGACCGGCGCTATCTCGGCGATCCGGACGAGGTCGCCAAGGCGATGGAGCAGGTCGGCGCCCAGGGCAAGGCCAAGGGCTGAACCCGTCGCCGTCGCGGCGGGGCCCGGCTCAGGCACGGCCTACGACATGCGGTGGTCGTAGGTCTGCCATCTTCAGCGATTCCCCGCCATAGAAGATGACGCTACCCCATACCGCTGCCGGATCCGCCCTGAATCGAGACTGCCGCGACCGTCAGGTCTCACTCGTCTCGTTGTCCGTCTCCCCATAGAGTCGGCTGCTCTTGTACTGGCCATGGGCATGGCGCAGCAGCACCATGACCACAGCGGCGACCGGAAGCGCCAGCAAGATGCCCACGAACCCGAACAGCTGCCCGCCGGCGAGCACGGCGAAGATCACTGCCACTGGGTGCATGCCGATGCGGTCGCCTACCAGCAGCGGGGTCAGCAGCATCCCCTCGAGCAACTGGCCGACGCCGAACACGACCGCGATGCCGATCAGCGGCCATAGCTCGCCGAACTGGAACAGTCCTGCGATCAGTGCCGCTGCGATGCCGATGAGCGTGCCCAAATAGGGCACGACACTGGCGAGGCCGGCGATCAGGCCAATCAGTAGCGCCAGGTCCAGGCCGACCAGCCACAGTCCGGTGGCGTAGATTGCTCCCAGGCTCAGCATGACCAGGAACTGCCCACGCAAGAACCCGCCCAGCATCTGGTCGCAGTCATGCGCCAGACGGGCGACGGTCGGCTCGTTCGCACGCGGGATGAGATCGCGGATGCGCTGCAGCAGCAGATCCCAGTCGCGCAACAGGTAGAACGTGACCACCGGGATCAGTGCGAGGTTGGCGACCCACCCGGCCAGCGCCAGGCCCGAGCGCGTCACGCGGTTGAGCACCATCGTCGCGACGTCGCCGGTCTGGCGCCAATGCGCCGCCAGGCTCTCGCCGATGCGGTCGAGCGCCAGGCGGTCGCTCACCTCGAGCCCCGCTCGCGCCTCCAGCCAGGGCAGGGCAGTTTCCTGGGCCCAGGTGAACATGCGCGGCAGACTGGCCTGAAGGGCCCGTAGCTGTTCGCCGACGACGGGGATCAGCAGCAATAGCAAGCCGGCGAGCGCGAGTAGTAGCAGCGTGAATACGGTGATCGCCGCCAGTGAGCGCCCCAGCCAACCCTGTAGACGTTCGACCAGCGGGTTGCCCAGATACGCCAGCAGGGCCCCGGCCAGGAAGGGCAGCAGGATCGGCTGCAGCAAGTAGATCAGGATGCCCGTGCCCGCCACGGCGGCAAGCACGGTCCAGCGCTCGGAGGAGGTCATTTCATTATCCTTTCCCGCGCGCCCGCGGCGCCCTAGAATACGCGCTCGCGGATGATACGCCATCCGCGCCGGTCACCGGCGCGCGTGCGTCGCCCGCCGCCACCGGCCCAACCGGAACGACACGATCGATGAAACGCTACGGAATCCGCAAGACCCTCGCGCCCGATCACCCGCGCCGTGAGCTGCTCGGGAACGACTGGGAAGCCCACGACTGGTACGACACCGAGGGCGAGCGCGACGAGGCCTTCCGCGCCATGCAGCGTGAGCACCTGTACTCGCGCCGGGGCGACGTGCCGCGGCTCGACCTCGAAAAGGTCAACCGCTAGTGCCCTGTCTCGCACTATGGCCAATCTCTCTCCGGGTTTTGCGGCGCCTGACGGCGTGGTCGCGGCCTCACCATAGGGCGCGCTATGGCTCGTCGGCCCGCCTTGCCGGCCACCGCACCCCCGCGACGAGCACATGCAAAGAACAGACGAGACAGGAGACTGGGTCGTGCTTCGCTGGGCGCTGATCGCCGCTGCTGCCAGCGGCATGGCCGCCGTGATGATCGGCGCGTCCGGCGCGCATGCGCTCGGCGACCTGCCGGCCAGTGCCCGCAACTTCTTCGAGACCGCCGAGCGCTACCACTTCGTTCACACCCTCGCGCTCGCGCTCGCGGCACTGGCTCCCGCTGCCGGCGCCCACCGCAGCGCCTGTCAGTTCGCCTGCGCCTTCTGGCTCGCTGGCATGATCATTTTCTGCGGTAGCCTTTACCTGCTTGCATTGACGGGCACGAGCTGGCTCGGTGCCTTCACGCCCTTCGGCGGCACGGCCATCATCGCCGGTTGGATCGCCCTCATACTCGCCGCCGCCCTCCGCCCGGATTAGCCTCTTCCCAACGGCTCCAACCCGCATTCCCGTGCCGTTCGTGAGTATTAGTAACTATACAGATCAAGTGCATATAGCGGCATCCGGTTTTTCTCTTCGGCGTTAATACCCACAATAAGCCCCGTAAACGCAGCCAACGGAGGCCAGCACAATGTATACGCACTACCACGCCCTCGCCGAAAACATCGCCGCCGCCTGGATCGAGTTTGGCCACGCTGTTGGCTCCTCGGTGCGCAAGGTCGCCGGCCGAAGCTAAACGGCCCGCTCGCCAAGCGAGCGCGACAAGCGAATCAAGAAAAGCCCGGCCCCGCTTTGCGCGGCCGGGCTTTTTGCATTCGGTGACCGCTCACTTCGGGCTTTGGCCCGTGGGTTCTGAAGTCCGGAATGCAGTTGGGCCGCTCAAAGCCGTGGCCGGAGTGGTCTGCCTTCCCCCAGGAGAAAGCAATAGGCCGCATTGGCGGAGAGCGGCAGACACGATTCGTAACAAAATGGACTAAGTGCAAGTCGCGTGAGGCTGTTTTTCTCGTCTCGTTCAATAACCATAATAAGTCCCATAAACGCAGCCCACGGAGGCCAGCACCATGAAGCACTATCACGCCCTAGCCGAAAACGTCGCCAACGCCTGGATCGAGGTCGGCCATGCGGTCGGCTCCTCGCTGCGCAAGGTCGCCGGCCGCAGCTAAACGGCCCGCTCGCCCAGCGAGCGCGACAGTCGGATCAAGAGAGCCCGGTCCCGCTCAGCGGGGCCGGGCTTTTTGTATTCCCAGGGGGTGTGGCTGAATGTGCGGTACTCGTGTCCAGTCTCGTAAGGTCGTCGGATTTTTCGGCGAGGGATTGGGGCGGCTGGCAAGGCACGCCGACGACCCATAGCGCGTCCTATGGTGAGGGCACGACAACGCGGCCAGGCGCCTCAAGACCCGGCGAAAAACCGAACGTGGTGCGAGGCAGGACACTAGGACTGGCTCGTTTGCCGGCTGTAACGATAAATCGGCCTCAAGATCTTTGCATCTTCCGAATCCAAAAATAGCTCAACCATTGGATTATCAACGTCTAATAGTGCGAATATGATTGCACGTATCTTCTCAGATAACATTGCATAGCGATGGCCCGAACCGAGGATCTCGAGCGCACGCTCCGCCGCATCGGCCCGACCAGAGGGCGCGACTTGGTGCGTCTGCTCGATATAAGCCCGGCGACGCTCTCGCGCACGGTGCGGGCCGCAGGCCCTCGCGTGTGCCGCATGGGTCGAACCCGCGGCGCCACGTACGCGCTGAGGCGCTCCATCCAGGGGCTTTCGCCCCGGGTGCCCGTACTACATATCGGGCGAGACGGCGCCATCGAGCAGGCCGGCGAGCTCAGCCCGCTCGAGCCGGGAGCGCATTGGTTCGAGGATGTAGGCGGTCACGGGGTGCGGTATGAAGGGACACCGCCCTTCGTCGCGGACATGCAGCCGCAGGGCTATCTTGGGGCCGCATTCGCGCGCTGGCATCCCGATCTCGCACTCCCGGCCAGGCTGCAGGACTGGAATGACGATCACCGGCTGATTGCGCTGGCGCGTCGGGGTGAGGACGCACTTGGCAACCTGGTGCTCGGTGACGAGTCCCTTCAGCGTCTATGGGCTCAGCGCCAAGCCGGTATCGAACCGGTGGTCGACGATTCCTACCCGCAGCTGGCGCGTGAGGTGGCGGACCGCCCGGCCGGCTCATCCGTCGGCGGTGAGGCGCCGAAATTCCTCGCATTCAGCGCTGCCCGCACCGCTCATGTACTGGTGAAGTTCACCAGTGGAACCGGCGACGAGGCCGACCGGCGTTGGCGCGACTTGCTGGCGGCCGAAGCGATCGCGCTGGAGACCCTGGCCGATCACAGTTGCGATGTGCCGGTCTGGCGCATACTCGACCGGGGCGGTCGGCGCTTCCTGGAGCTTGAACGCTACGACCGCTGTGGTGCGCACGGACGTATCGGCGTGCTCTCCTTGGCCGCCCTCGATGCAGAGTATGTGGGGGCCGGCAGCGGCTGGTCACGCGTTGTCGGTGAGCTCGCGGAGCAAGGACTCGTTGCCGAGGCCGACGCCGCCCGCATCCGCTGGCTCGACGCATTCGGGGAGCTCATCGGCAACACGGACCGCCATCTTGGCAACATATCGTTCTATGCCGAGTCGCCGGCCATGCCCATCAAAGGGCTGGCGCTAGCACCCGCCTATGACATGCTGCCGATGACATTCGCGCCGGCCGAGGGTCGCACGCGGCCAAGTGCGTTCAATCCGCGCGCCCCGGCCGCCGGGGGATTCGACACATGGCTCAGCGCCGCGCAGGTGGCCGCGGATTACTGGCAGCGCGTAGCAACCTCGGCACGCGCCACCGCGCCGTTCCGTGATATCGCAGTGCGCGCCGGCGAAACGCTCGAGTCTGTGAGGGAACAGATTCGGCGCTGACGCACGTCCACTTCGACACCATGGTTCGTCCAAGCGGACGACCGACGGTGTCATGCGAACTGTGCATGACAGCAAAGTTTGTCCGGGTTTTGGCACCATAGTTTGTCCTTTCGAAAGCGCTTCATGCCCATCCGGCTCCTTCTTATCGGCTCGACTCAGCCGGCGTACCTGCCTGACGCGCGTGGACGGCGCGGGCACCCTCGACCTCGCGGCCCAGTTCCGGCGCGAGCTTTTCGGGCGGGGTGAGTCGCACCAGGCTCTGCCGATCCGATTCCGTACTGCCCTTCTCATCACCTGAGTCGCAGGGGAAGCGGGAACAGGGTGCGACTGCGGTAGTCAAGTAATTTCGGACACCGCGATCGGCTATTTGGCCGCCATTCGTCGCTCAGCTCATAGTCGCTGGGTTGCAGATAGCCCAGCGTACAGTGGCCGCACGGAGTTGTAGAAGCCGACGATGTAGTCGGCGATGGCCGGCCGTGCCGCGCCATGGTTGGCGTAGTGACGCTGCCAGACGCGCTCTCTCTTAAGATTTAGGAAGAAGCGCTCGACCACGGCATTGTCCCAGTTTTTGCGGTGGCTCATGCTCGCCTGGAGCCGGTGACCGTAGCAGCTTCGACGAGGCGTGGCTGGTGTACTGCTTAGGTTCAAGGAGTCGTCGCAACACCGGTCTATTGTAACGAGCATAGGAGTTCATCGAACGCCTCGGCTGGTGTTTTCCATCCGAGGGTTTTCCGAGGTCTGCTGTTGAGCGTGCTGGCCACGGCGTCGAGATCGTGCTCAGAGTATCGACTGATATCGGTGCCCTTGGGAAAGTATTGGCGCAGTAGCCCGTTCGTGTTCTCGTTGCTTCCACGCTGCCAGGGACTTCTCGGGTCGCAGAAGTAAATCGCCAGGCCGACCTCGATTCGTAGGCGTACGTGTTGTGCCAGCTCGGCGCCCTGATCCCAAGTCAGCGATTTGCGCAGATGCTCCGGCAGCGCCGCAATCTTTGCAGCGATGGCATTTCGCACGGACTCGGCGCCATGACCGGTCAGTGCCGGCCCGTTTTTGACGCTAGCGCCGCGGTGATGACCAGGCATCGGCGGCAGATGTAGCAGCATCGTGAACCGGGTCGAGCGTTCGACCAAGGTGCCCATGGCCGAGCTATTCAGCCCGAGGATGAGGTCGCCTTCCCAGTGGCCGGGTACAGCACGGTCGCCAACTTCGCTCGGGCGCTCGCTGATCATCACCTCCGGGGTGATGCCCCGTTGCTGTGTCCTACCCCGGGGCACCCGCAGCGCTCGGCCAGTACGCAGGCACGCGGAGAGTTCGCGTCGCAGAGCACCCCGGCCCTGAACGTAGAGTGCTCGGTAAATCGCCTCGTGAGAGATGCGCATCGTCTCATCAAGCGGAAACTCGATCCGCAATCGCTGACTGATCTGCTCCGGACTCCAGCTGGTGCCCCATCGCCGGTCTGCCCGACGACCATGACGCCGTCCCCTCCATGGCACATTGGGTCCGGCGATCGGCTTACCGTCCACATCAATGACGGCGCCCGCGAGCCGCGCTTGCACGTGAGCTCGCAATCGCTCGTGTTCAAGGAGCTTCACCGCCTTGGGGCGTTTTGCGGCCTGCTCTGCTTTCCATTGCGCAACCGTAGCCCGGTACGTCAAAGTACCGCTGCGAGTTGCTGCATTACGCCGCAGCTCGCGCGAGATCGTCGACGGTGATCGGCCCAGCCGCCGTGCAATCTCGCGAACACCGAGCTGCTCGGCCTTCAAGAGCGCCAGCTCCTCGCGCTCAGCGAACGACAGGTAACGCCCCGAATGGGGTGCCAGACTGCTCGGTGCCATCCCGCCTGCCTCACGAAACCAACGTGGACCCAGCGGCTGTGAGACCCCGCACGCTAACGCCGCGGCCTCACTCGGCAGTCCTTCGGCGATGTGCTTCCAAAACGCCTGTTTAGCCTCCCGTTGATTGACACCCGGTCGACCCGGCGAGGCCATCGGGGGCCGCCCTGTCTGCTTAGTTGCCCAACCCAGCGATCGTCCCATGGAACACCTCCCAGGTGGAGGTGTTGCGACGACCACTTGAATCCACCCTGGCAGCCTTCATGGGAGCGCAGCACCAGCCCTAGCACCGGGTCAGCGCCATGCTCAGGGCGTCGCAGATCAGGCCCGCCCCATCTGCCGATCGATGGCCCGACGATCTTGCGCGAGTACGGATCGAGGAACATCCAAACGGTCACGGTCGCCATATAGGTGATGTCCGTCGCCTAGGCCGAATCCGGCGCTGTCGGAGCGAACTGGCGATTCAGGTTATTGGCAACGACGCTCGCCCGCTCGTCGGGCTGTGAGGCAACCACGAGCGGCGCTGCCGGACCGGCCGTAGGTCCCGCTCCCGCCAGCGTGCGCCCCGGTAGCTGCCAACGAGTATGCCATCGGCCTGCCGGGCTTTGGCCGGGCGCCGGCTGCCGTAGGTGCTGTCAGAGGCGGCGAACATGCGCTCGATCTGAGCGCCGAGCCTCACAAAGCGCGCGCGGCTGCTCGGTGCGGGCTTGCGCCGCGCAATAGCCGGAACGTCTAACGCCCAGCAGCTCACACAATCGAAGGATATCGCCCTCTTCACGCAGGTGCGTGATGCAACCGTGAACCACTTGAGTTCCCGGGCGAAGAAAGGTCGGGTCGACGAGGGAAGTTAGATCCGCGCGGCAACTATCGCGAGGAAGCAGGCCGGAATCCGGAGCTCAGCGTTGCGCTCACACCGTGAGATCCGTGCACGAGGCTATACCGATCACGATCCCGGTGTCCGAATCTAGTTGAACGTCACAAGCATGAAAAAGCCTGTCACCTCAGCCTTTCCATCGAGCACGCACTAAACCTACTCATCGTACGGCCCATATGCACCCCCCTGGTGCAAAGTCGGGACGGCCAAAATTAAAAAGTTTCCTGCCAGTTCCGTAAGTTACCCAGTAGTAAACATTTGGCACGGTTGCTGCTCCGACGACCCTAAGGGCACTCAACGGCATGCGGAGAGAATCATGGTGGCCATCCTGCCAGACCAGACACGCAGTCAGCTGATAAGCGTTGCCAGCGCTGGTATGCGCGCGGAAGACGAACCATTCGGGCACTCGTTAGCCGCTATTCCTGGCCGCTGCTCGGATCGCTACGGAAACCGCAAACGCTGCACAAGTCGCCGCTACTTCCACACGGCAAAGTTAGCCAATGAAATCGTGATTACTCCTCCTGAGTGGGACGATGCGCGCTCAGTGTCATGCAGGCAAATGACGCGGTCGTTGGCATCAATTGCAAGTGTTGCATCGCGCGCAGCGATATCGGCCAGTAATCAAAACCTACAAGCACCTAAAGGACTTTCTATCGGGAACAATAAACGGGGTACTCGACTTTTAGTACGGCGATCTGGGGGCTGAGCGCGCGGGACGATTCTATTTACGACGCCCCATCATTAGCTGCCAGTTTATTACTTCACAAGCAGAGAGAAGAAGAACAACACTTTATGTCTATCGCAGAGTCGTCCAAAAAGCGCTCTCCCGAGAGCGCGGGGAAACGAGCGGCCGTCGATGTCGGAGGTACATTCACCGACGTTTTCATCCTCGACGCCGACGGTAACAAGTCAGTCGCGAAGGTACCGAGCACGAATAACCCGATCGACGCTGTTATGAATGGCCTCGAAGTGGCCGAAGTCGACTGGCATGACGTAGAGCTATTTACCCACGGAACGACGACGGCAACGAACGCGCTAATCACCCGTAGTTTTCCCGCTGTGGCGATGGTTACAACGAATGGATTCCGCGATGTTTTAGAGATCGGCCGCGGCACGCGAGAGGACCCGTGGGACGCCTACAAGGAATCCGCGCCGTGTTATATCCGGCGCCGGGACCGGCTCACCGTAACCGAGCGTGTTGACTATAGTGGTCGCGTTATCGAACCGCTCAATGAAACCGAGGCACGCGAGGTCGCACGCGTTCTGCGGAAACGAGGTGTAGCGACAGTGGCGGTATGCTTCGCCAACGCCTACGCCAACGGACAAAACGAGTTGCGGATGGCCGAGATCCTCGCAGAGGAACTCGGTGAAGGGGTGGCGATCACCACCTCGCATGAGGTCCACCCCGAGATCTTCGAAGACGAACGTTTTTCCACAACAGTAGCTAATCCTCTGTTAAAGGTCGCCAATCATCTAACCCAGGGATGTGTCCGAAAAGCGTCGGCTCATAACGAATGGTTATGGACGCTGCCAACAATTCATCGCTTGTTTGCGCGATACGCCTGCCTATCATCGGCGATACGCGAAAGAACCAATTAATGCTATTACGTTAGCGATTAGAGCTAAGAAGATTTCGCGCACCAAGCAGATGTACGCGACTGGCAATTTCAGTGTGCTGTAGGTCCACGAAGGGTTTTGTCCCGAGCATCTGAGATCATCTTCGACGCTACATAAAGCAGAATAGTGCAATGGGGTGTCCGCCATTCTAACAGATTTGTCGCCGACCGATTGGGGGTGGAATTTCAGCAAACCTAAAGTATCTCCGCGCGCCCGCTAACGCTGCCGGTTTTTGAAATCCTTTGGATCCCGTCTGGATGACCGGAGCGGCGCAGGGCTCGACTTCCTATCGGATATAGTCCGCTTCAGAAAGAGGGACGAAATCATGGTAATGCCAGCCCATTCTGACGTTCCCACTCGAGGCCCGAGTGCCCCATCCTCGCCTCAGCATCTGGTCGATGATCTCGATTTGTTGGATGAACGACAAAAGGGTGAAGATTTCCAACCGAGTGACTACGTCATTTTGCTAATAACAGGGATATTAATCCCCACGTTCCTTCTTCTTTGGGGGCTTAATTAATGGCTACAAAACACCAATCAATTGAGGAACGATACGGTAGCTTTCCTGTCCCTCTGGAACATCAGATATGGGGGCCGTGGCTCGCCGCCGCCGTATGCGCCACCGCGGCGATCGCTACATGGTCTCTGGTCGTGGGCGGCTATACCGCCTATTACGTAGGAGCTCGCGAAGGAACCGCTACATTACTCGCTGGCGGGTTGCTCGCGCAGCTCATGGTTACGATGTCCCAAGTGCCCCCAAACACCAAGCACGGAATCGAAACGGTCGTAACCACCAAGCCGCAATTGGGCGTGCGCGGGTCATACATCGCTCTTGCAATCCAGTTCTTCATCCTGACGGGATGGAATTTGGTACTAATGATCTTTTTTGGGCGATCGGTGGCCGCCTTAATGAAGTCGATAGGGGTAATATCCGAATCTCAATCGGGAAGCGTGTCACTCGTCGCGTCAGTGTGCGCTGCGCTCGTGGTATGGGCCATTCTAACAAAGGGGTCTCGTGCCCTGCGTTATATAGCTCCCGTCATCGCAGTCATTGTAGTGTGCATCGCTATATGGATGCTTACAATGCTCTTGGGGGAGTACTCAATCGACACCATTGCGTCATCTCCTCCGCTCGATCCCCTTCCAGGCGGTTCTTTGACGAACTACACCGTTGCGCTGGAACTTATGATGGCGTCGACAATCGGATGGTGGGCGTATATGGGCGGTATGATGAGAATGGTCAATAGTGCCCACAAGGCCGCCCTACCTTCGATGATGTCGCTCGGATTCGGCTGGGCTGCGGTCGCACTAATAAGCTTGTATGCCGCATTGGTTACCGGTGAATGGGATCCAACTGTATGGATGCTCGAACTCGGGGGCGCGCGCGCGGGCTTGGTCGTCCTGTTGTTTATCGCCCTTGCAAATATAGGCTCAACGCTGGTCGGTGTACATTCTGCCGCGCTCGGGCTTGGTCAAGTCCCGTTTCTCGCCGCACGAGTACGACGATGGGGTGCGATGACGGGAATTGTAATCGTACCAATGATCGCCATTCTCGTGTTTTTCCCTGATCCATTTTACGACAATATCTCTTCATTTCTCGCATTCGTGGGAATCATGATAGCGCCACTTATCGGAATCCAGATCGTCGATTGGTTCGTATTCCACCGCAATCAAACGCTGCACATTTCATCGCTGTATCGCCATCATCCCGTTTCACGATACTGGTACGATGGCGGGTATAACTTCAATGGGATACTTGGGCTTGCAGCCGGTGGGGTGGTATACATCGCACTGTTGGACCCGGTGGCCTTTGTACCTCGCTCGTCGATGTTTGAGTATACGACGGCGACAGTGCCAGCCGCGGCGGTTGGAGGGGCTACGTATTGGGTTTTATCCACACTTCGTAATACCTTGACTCCCTCGCATAATTCTCCGAGCCAAGACTCGAGTTGAGCTTGTGAACGCTCGTTAACCGCGTACGAATAATGCTCAGAGTCCGAAAAAAGGAAGCTTACTATGTCTAAACGTGTTGCGATCATCGGTGCGGGTCCTTGCAGCCTCGGCCAGCTTCATTGTTTCGAGGAGGCCCGTAATCAGGGCGCCGATGTGCCCGAGATTGTGTGCTACGAAAAGTGCGGCGATTGGGGTGGTCTTTGGAATTACACTTGGCGTGATGGACTTGACGAGTTCGGCGAGCCCGTCCACGGCAGCATGTATCGGTACCTGTGGTCGAATGGACCGAAGGAGTGCCTGGAATTCGCGGACTACACGTTCGACGAGCACTTCGGTCAGCCGATTCCGTCGTTTCCGCCGCGCGAAGTTCTTTTTGATTACATCAAGGGGCGTGCGAAAAAGAACGATGTACGTCGGTACATCCAGTTCAATAGGGCGGTGCGTTGGGTGACCTACGATGAGAAGGCGGACAAGTTCGCCGTCACGGTCGAGGACCTGACCATGAAGGAAACGACCACCGAGGAATTCGATTACGTCATTTGCAGTACGGGCCATTTTTCGATTCCGAACATGCCGTACTTCCCCGGGTTTGAGCAGTTTCCGGGGCGCATTCTGCACTCTCACAACTTCCGCGATGCCGGCGAGTTCGAGGGCAAGAACCTTCTGGTAATGGGAAGCAGTTACTCGGCCGAAGACATTTCCCTTCAGTGCAAGAAGTATGGCGCCAAGTCGGTCACCATCACGTATCGCACGAATCCTATGGGCTTCAAGTGGCCCGAGGGAGTTGACGAGGTCCCGTTGCTGCAGAAGGTTGAAGGAAGGACTTGTACTTTCAAGGACGGCACCAGGCGCGAGATTGATGCGATGATCCTGTGCACAGGGTATCAGCATTCCTTCCCGTTCATGGAGAGCTCGCTACGCCTGCTCACGGATAACCGCTTGTATCCCGACAACCTATACAAGGGCGTGTTTTGGCAGGACAATCCCAAGTTGATGTACCTGGGCATGCAGGACCAGTACTACACGTTCACGCTATTTGATGCGGAAGCATGGCTGGCGCGTGACTACATCATCGGGCGTTTCGCCATGCCTTCCAAGTCTGATCGCCAGGTGGACATCGACGCGTGGCGCACGCGCGAGGAAAGTCTCGAGAATCCGTTCCATCACATCGACTTCCAGGCCGACCACATCGCGGACATCGCAAAGCTAACGGATTATCCAGACTTTGATATCGACCTGACGCGCAAGCACTTCAAGGAGTGGGAGCACGATAAGGAAAAGAGCATCATCGGCTACCGAGACAAAGCGTTCGTATCGGCGTGCACAGGTACGCAAGCGTCCGCACACCACACTGAATGGTGGAAAGCGATGGATGATTCCATGAAGACCTTTATGAGCAACCCGCCAGGGAGCAAGACGGCCGTCAAGTCCGCCTGAACGGCGAACAGCCGAAGACTGGGTCAGTCGAGCGCGGGTCTCGCCGTTTAACGCAGCGATCAATTGCACGTTGCGGCTAGACGGCGGGACCTCTTCGGGGCCGATGACTGCGCCGGCGAGACTGCGCTGCATCGCAAAAACGGATACCAGAGGTCCCAAGGAAGTTCGTGAGCAGTACGAGGCCGAGCTCAAGGAGGCGTGCGAGGTGCTTGGCGGAGCTCAACTACAGGAGCGCTTGGTCGGCTCGGACGGGACCTCGTGAAAACCGTCAAGGCCGAGCAATTGAGCGAAGGGCCCGATGTGTCGACGGCCCCAGCTGTGCGAGTGGTTCGGGTGCTGCGACGGAGCGTTTTCTACCAGCCGAGCCCGCGTGGCAACCGTTGGACCCCGGGGGCGTATTACGGCAATCCAGGCACTGATCTGGCTAGGGGTGCCGGCGTATTGTCCCGGTCCAGCTCATGATCCGCAATCCCGTACAGCGGATGCAGCGTCGCCGCTGGCAGGTGCGCAGAGCGCTCAAAGGTAACCCGCCGCCTTCGACGGGAAGCCATCAGTGGTGATCGGCCCGAAGCAGCGCTGGGCCACCGATCTGGCGCAGCCGCGGACTGTTCGAGTGTCGTCTAGCGCGAGCAGGCAAGACGGTGACGGACGAGACCGCCCTTGAGGAGAAGGCATTGATCAGCCCGTTTCGGGGTTTTCCAGCGGGTCCGTTCGCCGCTGAAGCAGCGGTCGGACCATGGCCTCGTGTTCCCTTCGCTTCTCGGCGCTCTAAGGCAACGGTACGGGCGTACGGCCGGACCAAGAAGTTCATGCCGTACATGCCCGAGCAGAACGGTCTAACCGAGCGCTTTATCCGTTCGCTCCACCAGAAGGACGTCTGGCAGCAGCCGTCCGAAGCGATCGAACGCGCCTGCGAGGCTATCGGCGGACGAACCGCGTACTAAAATACCGAACCCCCGCCTCAGGTGTTAGCACCGGCGCTTAAAGTCCCCCGATCATCAGGTTGAGATGTCCCCCC
>JBBEEB010000028.1:0-6665 GCA_040880995.1 Halofilum sp. (in: g-proteobacteria) | reverse complement strand
CCTTTTGCGACACCCTCCCGAGGGAGAGGGGCTAAAAACGCATCGATCCCCTTTATATGGACATCGCGGACCATGGCTGACTCGCATCCGGCTACATCGTTCATCTTCGGTTTAGTGCCGCCACCCGGCGGACTGGCGGGCTCGCGATGACAGTACCCGAGCCCCTGGCCCTGGCGCGCCGCGCCCGGTGGCACCCAGCCAGAGGCCTCCAGCGCGGCCTCATGCCCCCCACGCTGCGCCCGTGGATCCTCTCGGATGGCTCGCTCACCGATCAGGTGCGGGCGCTATGTCCCGAGGACTTCCAATTGCGCGTGCTGCGTCAATGGCGCGGGCGGCCGCGGCCGGACGAGGCCCGCGCCCTCGGTATCTCCCCGGGCGCGCCCGCGCTGCTGCGCGAGGTCGCGCTATGCTGCGGCGAGACGCCTCTGATCCTGGCGCGCAGCATCATTCCTTTGTCGAGCTTGTCCGGGCGCGGCTGCCGGCTGGCGAATCTGGGCGGGCAACCGCTCGGGGCGGTGCTGTTCGCGGACCGCAGCACGCGTCGCGGAGCGCTCGCAATCACGCGCCTGTCGCTGCGCGGCACCGGGCTGAACGGCGCCCGCGGACGCCCCGGAGCCATTTGGGGCCGCCGCGCCGTGTTCCGCTACGGTGGGCGGCGTTTGCTGATTTGTGAGTTCTTTCTCCCCGCCTTGACGGGCTGTTGAGAACAGCCTGTTTGGAAACCTCTGGTTTCATCAGCGGTACCACCTGGGATGTGTCGCCATTCGCATTTATCGGCTGCCGTAGCGGATCAAGGCCACGATGTCCATTGATCGGAGCCCCATAGGGGAACTCGTGTGCTCACAGGCTGTCGGGTAATGTTGGACCGGCGGTCTACGACGGACCGGTCCGCATAATCCAAATTCGCTCGGACATTTCGCAGAGGCACTTCCCCATGCAGCCCAACTCCCGAACGCGCCGGAGTAGCGCCGGCTTTACGCTCATCGAAGTGATGGTCGTAGTCGCCATCCTCGCCATCCTCGCGGCCGTGGTTGTACCCCGGGTCATGGACGAACCCGCCAAGGCACGTACGGCCAAGGTCGAGCAGGACATCCGCGCCATCGAAAGCGCACTCGATCTGTACAAGCTCGACAACTTCAATTACCCGACCACCGACCAGGGCCTCGAGGCACTGGTAAGCAAACCCGGCGGCACCGACCTCAGGAACTACAAGGATGGCGGCTACCTGCGCGAACTCCCCGTCGATCCCTGGGGCAATCAGTATCAGTACATGAGCCCGGGTCAGCACGGCGAGGTCGACGTGTTCTCGCTCGGGGCCGACGGCGCGCCCGGCGGTGACGGCAATAACGCCGACGTGGGCAATTGGAACACCGACGCGTAACCCGATGATGCGGTCATCGCGGCGCCGCGATTGGCTGCGGCGACCGACGCCCACACGGGGCTTCACCCTTTTTGAGCTGCTGATCGTGCTCGTGTTGATCGGGCTCGTGACCTCGATGGCCGTGCTTGGCATTCGTACCGAGTCGCCGGGCGACCGCCAGCAGCGCGAGGCCCAGCGCCTGATCGCGCGGATGGATCTGGCGCGCGAGGAGGCCGTGATGCGTGCCCAGTCACTTGGATTGCAGGTCGAGGACGGCGGCTACCGTTTCGTCCAGATGGTCGACGGGCAATGGCAACCGCTCCAGGGGCACGCCCTGCCCCCACACGAGCTGCCCGAGGGTCAGCGACTCGAGGTCGACGTCGAGGGGCAGGACATTGTGCTGGGCGGTGCCGGGGGGGAGGAGGCCGATGATGCCGAACATCGGCCGCAGATCTTCTTTCTCGCCGGGGGAGAGGTGATCCCTACGTTTCAACTGCGACTGATCTCCGCCGACACGATGACCGAGTATCGCGTCCACCCCGGTGAACGGCGCTGGCTGGCGCTCTCGCGGGAGGACCTATGAGCGGGCGGCCAGGTAGCCGCCGCGCGGTCGGGTTCACGCTCGTGGAGGTGCTGGTGGCCCTGGCGGTCTTCGCCGTCGGCATGACGGCACTGATCGTCGCCGGCGCGCAGCGGGCCCAGGACCTGAGCTACCTGCGCGATCGCACGCTCGCTTCCTGGATTGCCGCCGACCGGATCGACGAGTTGCGCCTGGAGCGCCATTGGCGCACGGGTCGTCGCGATGGTGAGGTCGAGATGGCGGGTCAGACCTGGATATGGGAGGCCGAGGTGGTCGGTACGGCCAACGAGGCCGTGCACCGCGTCGAGGTGGCCGTGTCGCGCGGCGCCGGCGCTGAGCCGGTCACGCGGCTGACCGGATTCCTCGGCGATCCCGAGCACATCGCGGACGCGGAGCCCCAGGGCGACCGGCCGGGCTTGCCATGAGGCGCGCGCAGGTGGGTGTGACCTTGCTCGAGCTGCTGATCGCGGTGGCCGTGTTCGCCGTGATCGGCATCGCCGCGTATACGGGGCTGTTTGCCGTGCTCGATGCGCGCGCCACCACGCAGGTGCGGGCCGAGCGCCTGGCCGAGGTGCAGTTCGGGGTCGGGCGTCTGGCGGACGACTTGCGCCAGGCAGTCGATCGCAGCGCCTACGCTGCGCAGCCGGCCGCGCGCCGGCCGCTGACCACGGAACCCGAGGGCGACGGCCTGTTCGCCCTGACCCGCGCGGGCTGGGCCAATCCGGCGGGCCTGCCGCGCAGTACCCTGGCCCGCGTGACCTGGCAGCTCGAAGAGGACCGGTTACTGCGCCATGTGCGGCGTAGCGTCGATGGCGGGACCGGCGGCGAGCCGCTCACCCGCATTGCCCTCGAGGGCGTTGACTCGGTCGAGTTGCGTTTCCGTGGGGTCGGCGAGGAATGGCACGACCGCTGGCCGCCACTGAACCGCGATCCCACCGCCGCCGAGCTGCCGCGGGCGGTCGAGGTGACGCTGGAGCTGCGCGACTGGGGCCGGATCCGACGCCTGTTCGCGCTGCCGGCCGCTGCCCCGCTGGCGATCCCCGGGGGCGATGACGCGTGAGAGGCGCCCAGCGTCAGCAGGGGGTGGCGCTGATCACCGTGTTGCTGGTGATCGCATTGGCCACCGTGGCCGCCGTGCAAATGACCCGCGACGGCGTGTACGACCGACGCCGCAGCGGCAATCTGCTGGCGCTGGAACAGGCGCATCAGGTGGCGCTCGGCGGTGAGCGCTGGGCGGTGGCCATGCTGGCGGATCAAGCCGAGCGCGAGCGCGATCGGCAGGGCGCCGACGACGCGGGGAGGGGCCTGGAGGAAAAACGAATCGAATGGCCCCAGGCCATGCCGCCGATTCCAATCGAGGGCGGGCAGGTCGGGGGCGAGATCGCCGACGCCCAGGCGCGGTTCAATCTCAACAGCCTGGTCGGACCCGGTGGGGTCGATGCCCTGGCGGTCAGCCGCTTCCAGAGGCTGCTGTCCGCGCTTGGGCTGGAGCGCACGATCGCAATGGCGACGGTGGACTGGATCGACCGGGACAGCCAGGTTACGCACCCTGGCGGTGGCGAGGCGAACTTCTACCTCAGCCTGGCGGAGCCGTACCGGATCGCCAATCGCCCCATGGCAACGGCCAGCGAACTACGCCGCGTGCGCGGCGTCGACGCAGCCACCTGGCGCGCGCTGGCGCCGCATGTGACGGCGCTGCCGCGGGCGACGCCAGTCAACGTGAACACGGCCGGGCCGCAGGTGATACGTGCGCTCGTGCCCACGGCCGATACGGACGCGGCCGAGACCCTTGCCGAGACCTCGTTCGACGAGCTCGGCGATTTTCTGCGGCACCCGCTGGTGGAGAACGGCGGTGTCTCGGTCAGTGGACTCGCGGTACGCTCGGAGTACTACCGCAGCCGCGTCGATGTGGAGTTCGGACCCATGAGTTACACCTTGTATTCCTGGCTGCAGCAAGAGAACGACGGCCGGCTGCGCGTGCTGCGCCGCGCGCGGACACCCGATTAGTGCCCCGTGTGGTTCATTCGCGAACTCTCTGTGGCCCTGTGCGTGTTCGCCGCAAGGCGCGAGGAGTGATGTGTAGCATGGACTACATGAGCGACGAGCAACGCTGCGGCGGGCGCGCACAGGGTCGCCCGAAGGGAGCGACTGTGGCGGCCCACCGCGGTGTTGCGCCTCCTCCCCGTGGGACTCGCCACGGGTCGTCGGCGCGCCTAGCGGTGGACCGCCACAATCGCTCAGAGAATTCGCGAATGAACCACACGGGGCACTGACCATGGCCGCGCCACTACTCATCCGGATCGCGCCGCCCGGCGGCGAACCCTGCGCCTGGCGCGCGGCCGACACCGCCACGGCCAGCGGCTCGCTGGCCGAAGCCGCGCAGGCGGCGTCGGGCCGGCGCGTCCTCCTTTTGATACCGGGCAGCGAGGTATTGCTGACCACGGCCCAGGTGCCCGCCAAGAGCCGCGCCAAGGCACGCGCGGCCATCCCCTGGGTCCTCGAAGACCGGCTCGTCGCCGAGGTCGAAGACCTGCAGTTCGCGCTCGGCGAGGCCGTCGGCGAAGGTGTCTGGCACGTGGCCGTGATCGCCCGCGCACGCCTGGACGCGCATCTGTCCGCCTGCCGCGCCGCGGGCATTGAACCCGCCGCCGTCGTCCCCGAGCCACTGGCCCTGCCACACCCGGGCGATGGCGGGTGGACCCTGCTCGAGGAACCCCAACAGGTCAGCGTGCGCAGCGGCGACGAGGCCGGATTCGCCTGCGAGCCGGATCTACTTGGCGTGATCGCGAGCACGCTGGCGCAACCCGAACGCCTCGAACGCCACCGCGTGGGCACCGCGGAATCCCAGCCGGACTGGTCGCCGGCGCTCGAAGACGTAATCGCCGCCAGCGCCAGTCCCGTTGAGCATCGCGATGCCCTGACCGCGTTCGATTCCGAGGCCGCCGACGGCGCGCTGGACCTGCTGCAAGGCGATTACAGCAGGACGGAGCGCAGCGGACGGTCGCTGCGCCGCTGGCGCGTGCCTGCGGCCATCGCGGCCACGCTCCTCGTAGTAATCCTGGCCGAGGCGGTCATCGCGCATTGGACGTTGGGGCAGCGCGAGACCGCGCTGCGCGCGGAGGTCGAGCAGACCTTCCGCGACGCGTTCCCCGAGGCGCAGCGGGTGGTCAACCCGCGCGCACAGATGGAAACCCGCGTGGAGCAATTACGCGGTGGGGGTCAATCGGGCTTCGCGGAGCGTCTGGCGCAGGCCGGCACCGTGGTCAGTCGCGAGAATGGCGCGCGTCTGACCGGACTGACCTGGCGTGAGGGCGTGCTCGAACTCGAGCTCGACGCCGAGGGCCTGCAAGTGCTCGATTCGGTTCAGCGCGCCTTGCAGGAGGTCGGCCTGAACGCGGAGATCGCCGCAGCCGATAGCGCCGGTGAGCAGGTCGCCGGGCGCATCCGGCTGGCAGCGGCCGGGGGCTAAGGGGATAGATATGAACATGGCGCTTAAGACCTGGTACGCGAATTTGGCGCCGCGCGAGCGGTTGATCGCCGTCGGCGGCGGCGGGGTCGGTGCCCTCGTACTACTGTTTCTGCTGATCATCGAGCCGACGGCTCAGGCCTTCAGCGAACGCCAGCGCCGCGTCGCGACGCTCGAAAGCCAGCTCGAATGGATGCAGGAGACCGCCGCCGAGGTCGAGGCCCTGCGTGCGCAGGGCGCGGGCGGCGGGGGCGACACCGACTCCGACCGGCCGCCGTATGTCGTGATCGAGGCCGCGTTGGCCAACGCCAGTCTGCCGTCGCCGAGTCGCCTCAGCCCGACCGGCGACGATGGCGCGGCCCGACTGGAGTTCGAGCAGGTCCCGTTCGATCCGCTGGTGCGTCTGCTCGGCGAGCTGCAGAAGACGCATGGCCTGCAGGTCTCTCGGGCGGAGATTCAGCGCCAGGAAGAGGGGCAGGTTGGCGCGCAGCTGACCTTGGGGCCGGCGCGATGACGCGGCGCGGGATCCTGACACTCGTCGGCGCGGGCCTGCTCGCCTACCTGATGGCCCTGGTCGCCACCGTGCCGGCCGCCCGAGCGCTGGCCTATGCCGACACCGACGTTGCGGCGTCCGGCGTCCAGGGCACGGTCTGGTCGGGCGCGGCGCAGCGCGCCGATTTCGGCGGGCCGCTGCCGGTCAGCGAGCTGCACTGGGATACGCGGCTGTGGCCGTTGTTCACGGGCGAATTGGCGGCCGACGCGCAGTTCACCGTCGCCGGCGCTCGCGTGGACGGGCGCTTCGCCCGCCAGGCCGACGGCGCGCTGGTCGCGCGCGACGCGAACATCCGCGGCCCGGCGAACGCGCTCCTGCAGCTGGTGCAGGCGCCCGCGCTGTCGGTGGAAGGTGAGGTGCTCGGCCGTATTCAGCAAGCGACCGTGCGCGCCGGTCAGGTCCGAATGCTCACCGGGCGCTTTCAGTGGGACGGCGCCACGCTGGTCGACCCGCTGCGCATCGCCCTGGGCACGGTCCGGGGGCGGATCCGGCCGGTCGAGGACAATATGCACGAGATTGAGCTCGAATCTAGCGGCGGCGATGTGGCCAGCGAGGGCGTGGTGCGCCTGTTCGCCAACGGCCGCTACGAGATCGAGCTGACCATGAATCCCACCCGCGACGCCCCTGACCATGTCGCCGATACGCTCTCCATGCTCGCCCGCCGCAACGACAACGGCGACTTCGTCCTGCGCCAGAGCGGCCAGCT
>JBBEEB010000027.1:0-1191 GCA_040880995.1 Halofilum sp. (in: g-proteobacteria) | reverse complement strand
TCCGGATTTTGTGCCACTGCGTGGGCCGCCCTTAGGAGCTTGCGCGCGATGATTACGAGAGCCTCCTTATGCTTACGCCCCCCTGCGCGCAGCGCGTCGTAGTACCGCCGGCCGGCTGCGGTATTCATCGCCGCGCCCCAGGCTGCCTGGTACAGGCGTTTGCGTAGATAGGGCATGCCGCGCTTGGTCAGCTTGCCACGCCCCTCGAACTTTCCGCTTTGGATCACGCTTATGTCGAGCCCGATGTAGGCAACCCAGCCATGACGGCCAGCGCCCGGATCCAGCACGCTGGCAAGCATGTGAGCGCAGTCCGCGGTGATGCCCGGCAGATGCGTGAACGCCTGGGCGATCTGCCGGTCCGCGAGCTGACGCGCGAGCGCGTCGCTCTCGCGCTGCAACGTGCGGCGCTGCGCCCTGAAGTCTTCCAAGCTCGCTTCCAGACCCGCCAGGCTCTCCGGAGGCGCCACCCCGGCCCGTTCGGCCGCTTCCCGTTGTGCGCGCAGGGTGGCCTGCAGCTGCTGAATGCTGCGCTCGAGCTGGGCCAACAACTGCAACTGCTGACGCAGCGCGATCGCGGCCCGCGAACGCACGAACGGCGCCGGCAGCTTGCGCTCGGTCCAGGCCATCTCGGCTAGGATCTCGGCGTCGATCCGGTCGTTCTTAGTCTTGCGCACCCGGCCCTGGCGTCGGGCCGCTGCCTGTAGTGGGTTGAGCAGGCGCACGTCGAGACCGGCATCGGCCGCCGCCAATACGATCGGCCACTGGTGATGACCCGTCGACTCGACAATGATCCGTCCGGTGAAACCGCGCCCGGCTAGCCCACTGACGTAGTGCTCGGCCGCGGCCATCGTGTTCGCCAGGCTCCGATGGGTGAAGGTGCCATCGCTGAACAGCTCGGCAATCACAAGCTCCTCTTTCGAAACGTCAACTCCGACCGCTATCGGCGCTTGCGCAGCATGCGTCGTCATACGATACCCTCCCTCGGATAGGCTGGATGCCGTTGCCGCGGGCCTTGTCATATGCGTTAACGGAGCTCGTTGGCGCTACCCGCTGTAAAGAGGCTCTCGGGCAACGGTGGGGGAGGAGAGACGATTGCATTGCGAGGCGCTCTAGGGCGCTTGACTTAGTTCGTCTCTCCTCCTCCCCCAGCCTACCTTGCGAACTCAGCAAGGCAATTCCCTTTATATGACT